>CAYTRH010000093.1:0-6824 GCA_964440155.1 uncultured Thiobacillus sp.
CCCCATTCGCGAGGTTGGCAGCATACCGAAACGTTATGTATGCGTCGTCGACCGGGAGGGGCCCGGCAGCGACCCGCCAAGCGAAGGCCAGCGCAGCCAGAGCGCCCGCCACGAAAGGGAAGGCACGATGAGTGAGGGTCGGGCTGCGGTGGAGGACGACCGCGGCAGCGACCCGCTGGCCCAGCACACGCTGATCCTGTACATCCAGGTGACCACGCGCGAGGAGGAGAACACGTTGATCCACCGCGCGCAGTCGGACCCCAAGCCGCTGTATTACCGCCCGGCCTTCCTGGCCGAGAATCTGCCCATCTACATGGCCGAGCGTGGCCTGGACTATGTCGCTCAGATCGAGCCGAACGATTTCACGCGCTGGGTGTTCCCGCGGCTGTTCCATGCGCGCGTGCCGCGCTATCAGGCCATCGCCGAGCCGCACGGCTATACCGTGACCTCGCGCGAGATCGCCCAGGTGCGCTGCGAGGCGGATTTCCTCGAACTGGTGGAAGCCGCCATCGCGCGCAGCCAGTGACCGGACCGAGCGGAGGCCATCATGCCCATCGTCGCCCATAACGAACTGCCCACGCTGCAACGACTGCGCGCCGCCGGCAGCAACGTCGTGTTGCCGGCGGAGCGCGCCGCGCATCAGGACATCCGCGAACTGCACGTCGGCCTGCTCAACATGATGCCGGATGCCGCGCTGGAAGCGACCGAACGCCAGTTCTTCCGGCTGGTGGGCGAGAGCAACCCGATTGCCCAGTTCTACGTGCATCCGTTCACGCTGGCGCAGATTCCGCGCGGTGACAAGGCCGCCGCGCACATCGCGCGCTACTACGAGTCGTTCGACGAACTGCGCACGCAGGGGCTGGATGCCCTGATCATCACCGGTGCCAACGTCAGCGGTGAGGACTTGTCCAAGGAGCCGTTCTGGCAGCCGCTGGGCGAGGTGATCGACTGGGCCTGGAACAACGTCACCACGACACTGCTGTCCTGTCTGGCCACGCATGCCGTGCTGCATTTCCGTTATGGACAGGCGCGGGTGAAACAGCCGAGCAAGCGCTGGGGCGTGTTTTCGCACCGGGTGGTGGATGCCCGCCATCCGCTGGTGGCCGACGTCAACACGCGGTTCGACGTGCCGCATTCGCGCTGGAACGACATCTCGCGCGCGCAGTTCGAGGCCGCCGGTCTGCGCGTGCTGGTGGACAGCGAGGAAGTCGGCGTGCATCTGGCCACCAGCCATGACGGTCTGCGCATGGTGTTCTTCCAGGGCCATCCGGAGTACGACACCATTTCCCTGTTGAAGGAATACAAGCGCGATGCCCTGCTGTATGCGCAGGGCCGGTTGCGTGACTACCCGCCGTTTCCGGCGCACTACCTCCAGCCGCGCGAACAGGCCATCCTGCTGGAATGGCGTGATCGCCTGCTGGCGGCGACGGCACGGGGCGAGCCGGCACCGGCCTTTCCGGAGGATCTGGTGGCGCCGCATCTGGACAACACCTGGCACGACACCGCCGAGGCGGTCATCGGCAACTGGCTGGGATGCATGTATCAGGTGACCCACCACGAGCGCGCCAAGCCGTTCATGGAGGGCATCGATCCCGATGACCCGTTGGGTTTGTATGGCGCGTGAACATGGCATAATCCGCCGCTACCCCATTTGCGCAGTCCGACTACGGAGGAATCGATCGTGGCATCCACAGCCAAGAAGCCGACCGGCAAGAGCGCATCGAGCAGCACCGCCAAGCCCACGACCGGCAAGACGGCGACCCCGGCCGGGCGCGCGGACGTGCCGTCCGAGGCGTCTGCCGTCGCCGCCGCACCCGGTGCCGGCAAGACCGTGAAGGCTCCCGCCCCCAGTTCCAGGAAAACCCCGGCCAAGAGCGCCCCGGCGCCGGCCGATGCCATCCCGCGCAACGATGCCGAACTGCTGGCCATGCCGGAATCGGCCTACATGAACGAGGCCCAGCTCGCCTACTTCAAGGCCAAGCTGATCGCCATGCGTGACGAGATCCTGCAGAACGCGCGCGAGACC
The DNA here is from genome assembly GCA_964440155.1 of uncultured Thiobacillus sp. Lineage (GTDB taxonomy): Bacteria > Pseudomonadota > Gammaproteobacteria > Burkholderiales > Thiobacillaceae > PFJX01. The sequence goes on from CAYTRH010000093.1 coordinate 2,027, forward strand.
GGCGAACATCTGAAGGAGAACGAAGTGTTCGCCGACCCGAACGACCGCGCCACGGTGGAGGAGGAGAACCTGCTGGAACAGCGCGTGCGCGACCGCGAGCGCAAGCTGCTGAAGAAGATCAACGCCTCGCTGGCGCGCATCGAGGAAGGCGAGTACGGCTATTGTCTGGAAACCGGCGAGCCCATCGGCCTGCCCCGGCTGTTGGCGCGGCCCACCGCCGAGCTGTCGATCGAGGCGCAGGAGAAGCACGAACGCATGGAGAAGCTGTACGCCGACTGAGCGGCGCTCCGTGACGAAAAAGCCGGGCGTCGCCCGGCTTTTTCGTCGATACGCTGGCGCAGCCTAGCGCACCACTTCCTTCAACTGTTCCAGGATGGCCGGGTTCTCCAGCGTCGAGGTGTCCTGCGTGATCTCCTCACCCTTGGCCAGCGTGCGCAGCAGACGGCGCATGATCTTGCCGGAACGGGTCTTGGGCAGGTTGTCACCGAAGCGAATCTCGTCCGGTTTGGCGATGGGGCCGATTTCGTGCGCGACGTGCGCGCGCAGATCGTTGACGATCTGCCGTGCCTCGTCGCCGGTCGGGCGCGGGCGCTTCAGCACCACATAGGCGACGATGGCTTCTCCCTTGACTTCGTGCGGCTTGCCCACCACCGCGGCTTCCGCCACCAGCTCGTGCGACACCAACGCCGATTCGATCTCCATGGTGCCCAGGCGGTGGCCGGATACGTTGAGCACGTCGTCGATACGCCCCATGATGGTGAAGTAGCCGGTCTTGGGATCGCGTACCGAGCCGTCGCCGGCGAGATACAGCCGACCACCCAGTTCCTCCGGGTAGTAGCTCTTGCGGAAGCGCTGCGGATCGCCCCAGATGGTGCGGATCATCGACGGCCACGGCTTCTTGATCACCAGGAAGCCACCCTGGCCCCAGGGCACGTCGTGCCCGGCCTCGTCGACGATCTCGGCCATGATGCCGGGGAATGGCAGCGTGCAAGAGCCGGGCACCAGGGGGGTCACGCCCGGCAGCGGCGTGATCATGTGACCGCCGGTCTCGGTCTGCCACCAGGTGTCGACGATGGGGCAGCGCCCACCGCCCACCTGCTCGTAGTACCACATCCAGGCTTCCGGGTTGATCGGCTCGCCCACCGTGCCGAGCACGCGCAGGCTGGACAGGTCGTAACGGCTCGGGTGATGCTCGGGATGGCCCTCGCCCAGCTTGATCAGCGAGCGGATCGCGGTCGGCGCGGTATAGAAGATGTTGACCTTGTGGTCCTGGATCATGCGCCAGAAGCGGCCGGGGTGCGGATGGGTGGGTACGCCCTCGAACACGATCTCGGTGGCGCCGCAGGCCAGCGGCCCGTAGGTGATGTAGGTGTGGCCGGTCACCCAGCCGATGTCCGCGGTACACCAGAACACGTCGTCGGCCTTGAGATCGAAGGTCCACCTGGTGGTCAGTATCGCATGCAACAGGTAGCCGCCGGTGCCATGCTGCACGCCCTTGGGCTTGCCGGTGGAACCGGAGGTATACAGCAGGAACAGCGGGTGTTCGGCCTCCACCCACTCCGGTTCGCAGGTGTCGGCCTGGTCGGCCACCACGTCGTGCCACCACACGTCGCGCCCGCTGGTCATCACGCAGGTGCCGCCGGTGCGGCGGTAGACCACGACGTGACGCACGCTGTCGCAGCCGGGCATGGCCAGCGCCTCGTCCACCGCCGGCTTGAGCGGCAGGGGGCGGCCGCCACGGCATTGCTCGTCGGCGGTGATCACCATCACCGCGCCGGCATCCTCGATGCGGTCACGCAGCGACTGTGCGGAGAAACCGCCGAACACCACCGAGTGGGTGGCGCCGATGCGCGCGCACGCCTGCATGGCCACCACCCCTTCGATGGACATGGGCAGATAGATGATGACGCGATCGCCCTTGCGCACCCCCAGGCTCTTCAACGCGTTGGCGAAACGCGCTACACGCGCCAGCAGTTCGGCATAACTGACCCGGGTCACGGTGCCGTCGTCGGCCTCGAAGATGATCGCGGTCTTGTCGCCCAGACCGGCTTCGACATTGCGGTCCAGGCAGTTGTAGGACACGTTCAGCCGGCCATCGGCGAACCAGCGGTAAAACGGTGCGTCGGATTCGTCCAGCACCTGCGTGAACGGCTGCTTCCAGGCCACGTACTCGCGTGCCAGGCGCGCCCAGTAGCCGGGGTAATCGGCCTCCGCCTCGGCGCACAGCGCGCGGTAGGCGTCCATGCCCGAGACGTTGGCCTGGGCGACGAACTCGGGGCTGGGCGCAAACACCCGGTGCTCGTGCAGGACGGATTCGATGGTGGTGCTCATGGCTCGGCGTCTCCTCAGACGGCAGATGGATGGATAAATCGCTTCCTCCCCCAAGGAAGCGGCAAAATTAGGCCACTTCCGCCATTTTGGCAAATCGCCGGAGCCGCGCCATGACGCCCGCCGAACCGCTGGACCTGATCGAACATGCCGCCGCCTACAGCCGCTGGCTGCGCCGTCGCCTCGACGCCTCGCCGGCGTTGGGCGAATGGCTGGCGGAACACCTGGCCACGCCGTGCGAACGGGCGCATCTGGCGGCCTGGCTGGGCGATGCCGGCGGCGACGATGCCACGCTGAGGACACTTCTGCGCCGTCTGCGCGAACGGGTGTTCGCGCTGGTCATGACGCGCGATCTGAACGGACTGGCGGACCTCGCCGAGGTCACGCGCACGTTGACCGAGCTGGCCGAACTGAGTGTGCGCGCGGCGCTCGACTGCCTGCACCGCGAGCTTGCCGGGGTGCATGGCGAGCCGCTCGACGCCGCCGGCAGGGCGCAGCGCATGATGGTGGTGGCCATGGGCAAGCTGGGTGGCGGCGAGCTCAACGCCTCGTCCGACATCGACCTGATCTTCGTCTACCCGGAGGACGGCGAGACTGCCGGGCCGCGCCGCATCGGCAATTTCGAGTTTTTCCGCCGCCTGGGCCGGCGCCTGATCCTGGCGCTGGACGAGGCCACCGCGGACGGTCACGTGTTCCGCGTCGACATGCGCCTGCGGCCCTACGGCGATTCCGGTCCATTGGTGTCCAGCCTGGCCATGCTGGAGGATTACTTCTATACCCAGGCGCGCGAATGGGAACGCTACGCCTGGATCAAGGGCCGGGCGATCACCGGCGAGCCGGCGCGCATCGACGAACTGGAACGGCTGCGCGTGCCGTTCGTGTTCCGCAAATACGTCGACTTCGGCGTGTTCCGCTCCATGCGTGAGCTGCACCAACAGATCCGCCGCGAGGTGGCGCGCAAGGACATGGCCGACAACATCAAGCTGGGCCCGGGCGGCATCCGCGAGATCGAGTTCATCGCCCAGGTGTTCCAGCTCATCCGCGGCGGCCAGAAACCCTCGCTGCGCATGCGGCCGACGCGCACCCTGCTGCACCAGCTCGCCGCCTATGATCTGCTGCCGGAAGCCCAGGCCGCGGCGCTGGAGGAAGCGTACGTGTTCCTGCGCAACCTGGAGCATCGCCTGCAATATCTGGACGATGCGCAGACGCAGCGGCTGCCCGGCAACGACCAGGACCGCGCGCGTGTGGCCGGTGCCATGGGCTGCGCCGACTGGGCCGGCCTGTTGGCGCGTCTGGAGCCCCTGCGGCGCCGGGTGTCCGGCCAGTTCGAACAGGTGTTCGGCGCGCCGCAGGAGGATCAGTCGGCGCATCCGCTGGCCGGCCTGTGCAATCTGCCGGCTGCCGATGCGCGCGACCGCCTGGCGCTGGCCGGCTACGTCGAGCCGGACGAGGCGCTGGCCCTGCTCGCAGGCTTCCGCCAGAGTGCGCGTTACGCCAGCCTGCCGGCGGCCAACCAGCAGGCGCTGGACGGGCTGCTGCCGCCGCTGGTCGAAGTGATCGCGCCGTTGCCCAACGCGCGCGACACGCTGGGGCGGGTGCTGACGCTGCTGGAGGCCATCTCGCGCCGCGTCACCTACCTGGCCTTGCTCAAGGAATACCCGCAGACGCTGCGCCAGCTCGTGCGTCTCATGGCCGCCAGCCCGTGGGCGGCGCAGTATCTGACCAGCCAGCCGCACCTGCTCGACGAACTGCTCGACCATCGCCAGCTCATGGCGCCACCGGACTGGGCGCGCGCACGTCTGGAACTGCGCGATCGCCTGGCCGCGCATGCCGGCGACGTCGAACGTCAGATGGACGAACTGCGCCATTTCAAGCACTCCGAGACCTTCCGTCTGCTGGCGCAGGATCTGGCCGGCGTGTGGAGCGTGGAGAAACTGTCCGACCAGCTCACCGCGCTGGCCGACCTGCTGGTGCAGGCCACGCTCGACCTGGTGTGGGCCGGCCTGTCCGGGCGCCACCGCGAGCGGCCGGCGTTCGCGGTCATCGCCTACGGCAAGCTCGGCGGCAAGGAACTTGGCTATTCCTCCGATCTGGACTTGGTGTTCCTGCACGACGACCCGCATCCGTCCGCGCAGGAAATCTATGCCCGGCTGGGCAAGCGCCTGATCACCTGGATGAGCACGCACACCGCCGCCGGCACGCTGTACGACACCGACCTGCGCCTGCGCCCGGATGGCGCCGCCGGCCTGCTGGTCAGCGGCGTCGACGCCTTCGCCGAGTACCAGGCGCGCCAGGCCTGGACCTGGGAACACCAGGCGCTGACGCGTGCGCGCTACTGCTGCGGCGACGCCGCCGTGGGCGCGCGCTTCGAAGCCATCCGCGAGGGCGTGCTGGCGCAGCCGCGCGACCTCGACCGGCTGCGCGCCGCCGTGCTCGCCATGCGGGCCAAGCTGCACGCCGGCCACCCCAC
>CAYTRH010000093.1:6882-11160 GCA_964440155.1 uncultured Thiobacillus sp.
ATTCGCGGTGCAATACCTGGTCCTGGCCCACGCCGGCGTGCACGCGGAACTGCGCGCCAACGTCGGCAACATCGCGCTGCTGCGCCGCGCCGGCGAGCTCGGCCTGATCCCAGCGGCCATCGGCGACGCCGCGGCCGACGCCTACCGCGAGCTGCGCCGCCGCCAGCACGCGCTGAAGTTGCAGGGCGCCGAGCACGCGCGCGCCGAACACGGCGGTCTGGCCCAGGAGGTCAACGCGGTGCGGGCGCTGTGGACCAACGTGTTCGGGCCGGATGCCTGACCACCGGTTGGAGCCGGCTCAAGCCATGCTGAACGCGACGAAGGCGATCTCGTCACCGCCCTTGATGGCGGTTCCGGCATCCGCAAACTGCTTGTTGACGGTGATGCGCATGCTCTCGCGCGGCTTTTCGAACACCGTGGTCCAGTGCTCGCCGCGTCGCGCCAGATGCGCCATCAGTTGGCCGACGGTCTTGACCGTCATGGGCAGGAACAGGATCTCGCTGTCGCGGTTGAGCATGCCGACCAGGTGGCCGAAGTAGAGGATGGTGATCTGCTGGCTCATGGGGAAACGGGAAAACCGGAAACGGCGAGAGTATACGCAGCGCGGACCGGCCCGGCGTCGCCCGGCTGCCCGCCGGAATCCGCGATAATGCGCGCATGCCCGCCGATCTGCTGGAAACCCTCAATCCCGAACAACGTGCCGCGGTGACCGCGCCCGCTTCCGCGCTGGTGCTGGCCGGTGCCGGTTCCGGCAAGACACGGGTGCTGACCACCCGCATCGCCTGGCTGATCCAGACCGGGCAGGTAAGTCCCACGGGCCTGATGGCGGTGACCTTCACCAACAAGGCGGCCACGGAGATGCTCACCCGCCTGTCAGCGCTGCTGCCGATCAACACGCGCGGCATGTGGGTTGGCACCTTTCACGGCCTGTGCAACCGGCTGCTGCGCATCCATCACCGCGACGCCGGCCTGCCGCAACTGTTCACCATCCTGGATGGCGGCGACCAGTTGGCGGCGGTCAAGCGCGCATTGCGCGCACTCGGGGTCGATACCGACAAGTACGATCCGCGCAAGGTGCAGAGCTTCATCAACCAGCACAAGGAGGCCGGCCTGCGCGCCGACCGGGTGGAGGCATGGGATCCCTACAGCCGCCATCTGGCCGAGTACTACGCCGCCTACGACGCGCAATGCCAGCGTGAAGGCGCGGTCGATTTCGCCGAGCTGCTGCTGCGCGCGTTCGAGCTGCTGTCGCGCAATGCGCTGCTGCGCGAACACTATCAGGCGCGCTTCCGTCACATCCTGGTGGACGAATTCCAGGACACCAGCCGGCTGCAATATGAATGGCTCAAGCTGTTCAAGGGGCCGGACGGTGCGCTGTTCGCGGTGGGTGACGACGACCAGTCGATCTACGCCTTCCGCGGCGCCCAGGTCGCCAACATGCGCCTGTTCCTGCGTGATCTGGCCATCGCCGAGCCGATCAAGCTGACGCGCAACTACCGTTCGCTGTCCACCATCCTCGACGCCGCCAACGCCGTGATCAGCCACAACGGCGACCGCCTGGGCAAGGACCTGTGGACCGACGCTGGCGCGGGCGAGGCCATCCGCCATTTCGAGGCGGGTGACGATGCCGAGGAGGCGCGCTTCATCGCCGGCGAGATCGAGGCGCGCAGGCGCGAGGGCGAAGCTTACGGGCAACAGGCGGTGCTGTACCGCGCCAACGCGCAGTCACGCGCCATCGAACACGCGCTGTTCTCCGCCGGCATCCCTTACCGCGTGTATGGCGGCCTGCGTTTCTTCGAACGCGCCGAGATCAAGCATGCGCTCGCTTACCTGCGTCTGGCGGCATGGCCGGACGACGACAACGCCCTGCTGCGCGTAATCAACTTCCCGGCGCGCGGCATCGGCGCGCGCAGCCTCGAACGACTCGTCGACGATGCCGCGGCGGCCGGTACCAGTCTGTGGGCGGCGGCCTGCCGCGCCGGCAGCAAGTTCGCGCCGTTCGTGCAACTGATCGAGGCGCTGCGCCGGGAAGTCACCGGCCTCGGCCTGGTGGCGGCGGTCGAGCACGTGGTCGCGCGCAGCGGCCTGCTGGAACACTATGGCAACGACAAGGACGGCGAGGAGCGGGTCGACAACCTCAACGAACTGGCCAACGCCGCCGGCGCCTATGCCGCCGACAGTGACGACCAGAGTCTGGAGGGCTTCCTCGCCCACGCCGCGCTGGAGGCCGGCGAGCACGAAGCGGCGCAGGGCCAGGACGCGGTGCAGTTGATGAGTGTGCATGCCGCCAAGGGTCTGGAGTTCCTCACCGTGTACCTCACCGGCCTGGAGGAGGGGTTGTTCCCGCACGAGAACAGCCTGAACCAACAGGGCGGCGTGGAGGAGGAGCGCCGGCTGATGTATGTCGCCATCACGCGCGCGCGGCGCCAGCTCTACCTGACGCACGCGCGCGCGCGCCTGTTGCATGGCCAGACGCGCTACGCGCTGCCGTCGCGCTTCCTCGATGAAATCCCGGCTGGCCTGGTGCGCTCGCTGTCCCGCCGCGTCGTGCCGGCGCCGTCGGTCGCTGCCGCGCCATCGGTCGCGCCGGTGCGGCGCACGGCGTCACAGCCGTTCCAGGTGGGCGCGCGGGTGCTGCACCCGCGCTATGGCGAGGGTGTGGTCGGTGCCTATCAGGGGCAGGGGCCGGATACGGAAATCCGCGTCAGTTTTCCCAAGGTGGGCGACAAGTGGTTCATCCTGGAGTACGCCCGGCTGACGGCGGCGGGATGAATCAGACCGAACGTTTCTACCAGATCGACCAGTTGCTGAGCGAGCGCGCGCCGGTGACCTTCCGCGCGCTGCAGGCGGCGCTGGAAGTCTCGCGCGCGACGCTGCGGCGCGATCTGGCCTATATGCGCGACCGCCTCAATGCGCCCATCGTCTACGACCACCTGGCCGGCGGCTACCGCTTCGCCCATGATCGCGGGCGGGTCGGGCGCGCGTATGAACTGCCCGGCCTATGGTTCTCCGCGGCGGAGATCCACGCACTATTGACCATGCAGCACCTGCTTGCCAACCTCGATCCCGGCGGCATCCTGACGCCGCATGTCGAGCCGCTGATGGCGCGCCTGAACGCGCTGCTCGGCAGCGCCGCCGATGCGGCCGAGGAAATCCGCCGGCGTGTGCTGGTGGCGGGGGTCGGCCAGCGCCGTTTCGAACTGGCGCATTTCCAGCGCGTCGGCTCCGCCCTGCTGCGGCGCAAGCGCCTGCACATCACCTATCTGGCCAAGGGCAGCGGCGAACGCAGCGAACGCGAGGTGTCGCCGCAGCGCCTGGTGCATTACCGCGAGAACTGGTATCTGGACGCGTGGTGCCATCTGCGCGGCGCTCTACGCAACTTCGCGGTCGACTCCATCGAGCGCGTGGCAATCCTGGAACGCCCCGCGCGCGAGGTGTCGCGCCGCAGCGTCGACCAGGTGCTCGGACCGGGTTACGGCATCTTCACCGGCCGGCGGGTGCAATGGGCGACGCTGGCGTTCACGCCGGAGCGGGCACGCTGGGTCGCCGGCGAGCATTGGCACCCCCGCCAGCAGGGGCGCTACGACGCGAGCGGTCGCTATCTGCTGAGGCTACCGTACGCCGACCACCGCGAATTGATCATGGACATCCTCAAGCACGGCGCCGAGGTCGAGGTGCTGGCACCGGCCTCGCTGCGCGAACGGGTGCACGCGGAGCTTGCGCGCGCGGCAGCACGATACGGCGCGGCGATACCGGCATAGCGCCGGTCACACCCAGTGCACACGCGCGTCGGCGTAGACCAGCGCGACGCGCACCGGTTTGCCGGGGAACAGCGCCTCGGCGGCGCGGCGGTAGCGCGCCATCTGCTCCAGGTGCGGCAGCGAGCGGCACACCAGATCGGGTTCGGCCAGTCCGCCGGTCTTGTAGTCCAGTACCCAGACCTCGTGCTCGAACTCCACCAGCCGGTCGATGCGCGCGATGCCGCCGTCCGGGTCGAGGAATTCCAGTTCGTCGCGTGCGTCCAGGTACTGCCCGGCAGTGAACGCCGGCGCCAGTTCGGGGATGGCCAGCATGGCGCGTGCGCTGCGTTCCACCTGCGCCAGCTCCGCCTCGTCCAGGTCGGCCAGCACGGTGGCGGCCGTAGACCCCTGGCCATGCGCTTCCAGCCAGGCATGCACGCGGATGCCGAACTCCGCCTCCGCTCCGGCGGCCGACGTGCGCTCGCCCACGCGTGGCGGCGCGCACGGCTGCGGCGTATGCGCGGCCGCCGGGGCATTC
>CAYTRH010000094.1:0-11079 GCA_964440155.1 uncultured Thiobacillus sp.
TCCGAGCCGGAGATGCGCTCCAGCGCCGAGGCCGTGGCCTACGCCCGCGCGCTGCACACGCTGGTGACCTGGATCGGCATCTGCGACGGCAACATGCAGGAAGGCAGTTTCCGCGTCGACGCCAACGTCTCGGTGCGGCCGGCGGGACAGCGCGAATTCGGCACGCGGCGCGAGATCAAGAACCTGAATTCCTTCCGCTTCCTGGAACAGGCCATCGATTACGAGGCGCGCTGGCAGATCGAACGCATCGAGGACGGCCATGCCATCGAACAGGCGACCGTGCTGTTCGACCCGGACAGCGGCGAGACCCGCTTGATGCGTAGCAAGGAAGACGCGCACGACTACCGCTACTTCCCCGATCCCGACCTGCTGCCGGTGAAGCTGGACGAGGACTGGATCGAGCAACTGCGCGCGGCCTTGCCGGAACTGCCGGCGCAGAAGCACGCCCGCTACCAGACCGAGCTAAACCTGTCGGCCTATGACGCCGGCGCGCTCACCGCATCGCGCGCCACCGCCGAGTATTTCGAAGCGTTGCTGGCGGCGCTGCCGCAGACCGATGCCAAGCTGGCCGCCAATTGGGTGATGGGCGACCTGGCCGCCGCCTTGAACAAGGCGGAGCGCGACATCGCCGACAGCCCGGTCACGCCGGCGGCGCTGGCCGTCCTGCTCGCCCGCGTGCAGGACGGCACGTTGTCCGGCAAGCTGGCCAAACAGGTGTTCGAGGCGATGTGGGCGGGTGAAGGCGACGCCGACACCATCATCGCCGCGCGTGGGCTGCGCCAACTGTCGGACAGCGGCGCCATCGAGGCGCTCATCGACGAAGTCATGGCGAACAACACCAAATCGGTGGAGGAATTCCGCGCCGGCAAGGACAAGGCGTTCAACGCCCTGGTCGGTCAGGTCATGAAGGCCAGCAAGGGCAGGGCCAACCCGGCGCAGGTCAACGAACTGTTGCGTCGCAAGCTGAACGGCACGTCCTGATGGCCGTTCGCGCGGCGCGGCACGGCACGGCAACCCGGGGTATCAGCGCATCTGTGCCTTGAGCTCGCGGAAGCGCGCCTTGTCGGCGTCGAAGCGCTGCCGCACTTGCTCCATGGCCTGCTCGCGTTGGCGGATCAGTTCGCCGGTGCGCGCCAGTTCGGCCCTGGCCTCCTCGCGCATCTGCATGAACGCCGCGGGTGCCGGCTGACCGGCGCGTTCATACGGCGCGATCTGGGCGTCGCTGTAGGCCAGCTTCTCCGCTGCGGAAGCCAGCCGGGCCTTCAGGCCGCGCAACCGCAGGGCTTCCAGTTCCATGGCGCGATCGCGCACCAGATCGATCTCCTGTTCGCTGACATAGGTGGTCAGCAGCGCACGATCATGGCGCTGCTGCTGTTCCGCGCGACGCCGGGCCTCCTCCTGGCGCGCCTGGGCTTCCTGGCGATCGGCCGGCGTCGTGCGCGCGCGCTCGGTCTCGCGCACCACCCGCCCCTGCCGGTCCAGTTCGCTGTGGCCGCGTCCAGCCTGCTGCCCCGGCATCACGTCACCGTAGTGCACGCGCCCGTGCTCGTCGACCCAGCGGTAGGTGGTGGCCTGACTCCAGGCAGGCAAGCCCGCCAGCCATGCCAGCGCCATCGCACCCAGCTTCACGCTGCGGCGGGTCAGGTCAGCGCGTGCCATACGCGTCGCGATACGCCTGGATCGCCGCCAGCGTGTCGCGCTGGCCGGGCCGGTCGGCGAGATGGTCGACCAGATCGTCCAGATCGACGATGGCGATCACCGGCAGATCGAATTCACGCGCCACTTCCTGCGTCGCCGACAGCGTGCCCTGGCCGCGCTCCATGCGGTCCAGCGCGATGGCCACGCCGCACGGAACGGCGCCGGCGGCACGGATCAGCTCGACCGACTCGCGCACCGAGGTGCCGGCGGAGATGACGTCATCGACGATCAGCACCCGCCCGCTCAGCGGCGCGCCGACGATGGCGCCGCCCTCGCCATGGTCCTTGATCTCTTTGCGGTTGTAGCTGAACGGCACGGCGCGTTCGTCGGCGGCGAAGGCGATGGCCACCGCCGCGGCCAGCGGGATACCCTTGTAGGCCGGGCCGAACAGGCCATCGAACGCCAGCCCGGAGGCGGTGATCGCCTTGGCGTAGAATTCGCCCAGCCGTTTCAATGCCACGCCATCGTTGAACAATCCGGCGTTGAAGAAGTAGGGGCTCAGCCGCCCCGCCTTGGTCCGGAATTCGCCGAACAGCAATACCTTGCGTTCGATCGCGAATTCGAGGAAAGCCTGCTTGAAATCATCCACCGCCACCGCTCCAAACGAGACATGCGTGTCATTAGTCTGAATCTTAACGGAATCCGTTCCGCCGCCGACAAAGGCTTCTTCCCCTGGCTGAGCCATCAGCAGGCCGACCTCGTCTGTGTGCAGGAGCTGAAGGCGCAGGCCGCCGACCTGACCCTGGAAATGCTCAACCCGCCCGGATTCTTCGGTTATTTCCATTACGCCGAGAAAAAGGGCTACAGCGGCGTGGGCCTGTACAGCCGGCGTCAGCCGGACGCGATCGTCGAAGGCATCGGCATCGCCGAGATCGACGCCGAGGGCCGTTACCTGGAAGCCCGCTTCGACACGCTGTCGGTGGTTTCCATCTATCTGCCCTCGGGATCCAGCGGCGGACACCGTCAAGCCGCGAAATTCGAGTTCATGCGCCGCTTCCGGCCGCGTCTGGAACAGCTCGCCGCCAGCGGGCGCGAGGTGATCCTGTGCGGCGACTGGAACATCGCACACCGCGAGATCGACCTGAAGAACTGGAAATCCAATCAGAAGAATTCCGGCTTTCTGCCCGAGGAACGCGCCTGGCTGGACGAGGTATTCACCCGCCTCGGCTGGGTGGACGTCTACCGCCGGCTGCACCCGGACGCCACGGGCGAGGGTTACACCTGGTGGTCCAACCGGGGGCAGGCCTGGGCCAAGAACGTCGGCTGGCGCATCGACTACCAGATCGCCACCCCCGGCATCGCTGCGCGCGCCCGCTCGGCCACGGTGTATAAGGAAACCCGCTTCAGCGATCATGCGCCGTTGATCATCGATTACGATTGGACGCTCTGAGCCCGGCGCCACCCTATTCCCCGCAGCGGATTGCGGTTATCTTTGCTTCCGCTCCCGGCTCCGTGCCAACTGGCTGCTGACGCTTGCTCGCCATCTACCTGCCCATCATGTCGGCCTCGCTCGCCGCCGGTCTGCTGGCGGGCTGGATCATGCATCGTTCCGGTTTCTGCGTCACGGCCATGTTCCGCGACGGGTTTCTGCTGCGTGACTGGTTTCTGCTGCGCATGCTGGTGCTGCTGGTGGTGGTCAGCATGCCGGTGTACGAGGGCGCGCGCGCGCTCGGCCTGCTCTCGCCCTACCCGTTCCCGTTGCTGGGGCCGCCGGCGCTGACCAGCCTGGCGGGCGGTTGCGTGTTCGGCATCGGCATGGTGCTGGCGGGCGGTTGCGTGGTGGGAACGCTGTACAAGCTGGGTGCCGGCAGCCTGACCGCCGTCGTCGCCTTCCTCGGCATGCTCGCCGGTTCGGCGCTGTATGCCGAGGTGCATCCGCAGTGGGCCGCGGCAGGCAAAGCGACGCAGTTGCATGCGCAGGCGTTGACCGTGCCGCAATGGCTGAATGTGCCGCCGGCCTGGCTGATCCTGCCATCCAGCGCGCTGGGCGGCCTGCTGTTGTACCGCTGGTTCCGCGCCGGACGCATGACCCGCCCGTCTTTCGCGCGCGGTTACCTCGAACCCTGGCGGGCGGCGCTGATGCTGGCCGGCATCGGCCTGTTCTCCTGGCTGCTGGTGGGCATGCCGCTGGGCATCACCACCTCCTATGCAAAACTCGGCGCCAACGTCGAAGCGTGGATCCTGCCTGAGCGCGTCGCCGCGCTCGCCTACTTCTCCGTGCAGCCGCTCAACTACCAGCCGCCGCTGGCCGACGCGGTGATCCGCGGCGGCCCCGGCCCGGCCTTCGATGCCGTCGGCGCGATCCAGTATCCATTGATCGTCGGCATCGTGCTGGGCGGCTTCGCCTCGGCCTGGCGCCTGCGCGAGTTTCGCCCACACTGGCGCGTGCCGGTGCGTCACCTGGGGTCGGCGCTGCTCGGCGGCCTGCTGCTGGGTTTCGGCGCGCGTCTGGTGCCCGGCTGCAACATCTGGCATCTCTGGGGAGGCCTGCCCATCCTGGCGCTGCAGAGCCTGCTGTTCCTGATCGGTCTGCTGCCGGGCGCCTGGCTGGGCAGCCGCCTGCTGGCCCGTTATGTGATCCGCGCATGACACCACCACCCCGCATCCTGCCGCTCGACATCCAGGGCCAGATTTGCCCGTCCTGCCTGCTGCTGACATTGAAGCTGCTCAACGAGCACCACGACGAACTGCAAGCCGGTACCGCCGTGGTGGAAGTGGTGACCGACGACCGTCAGGCCATCGCCACCATACCCGATGCCACCGCCAAGATGGGCTACCGGTGCGTGGTGGCGCAGGAAGGCGGCTTGTATCGCATCCGTATCGATGCCCGCTGAACCCGTGACACCGGACGACGTGCGCGCGCGCGCCGCGATCGGGTACATCCGCGCCAAGGTCGATCAGTTGCTCAGGCTGATGGGCACGCTGCCGTTGCGCCCCGAGGAACTGGACGACGACACGCTGCTGGAGATGGATCCCATCGGCATCATCGCCGGTTCGTTCGCGCAGATTCTGGCCCACCTGGAGGCAACCAATCGCGACCTGAAGCTGGCACGCAACGAGATCCGCGCGATCTTCGATGCCCTCGAAGCGGCGGTGGTCGTGGTGGACCCGGACGGCACGCTGGCCGATTGCAACCGGCTGGCGACGACCTGGTTCTTCACCGTGCGCGAGGGCGCGCCGGTGATCGGCATGCCGCTACGCGAGCTGTGCGCGCTCGGCGCGCCGCTGTGCCAGCACCGCCCCGCGAGCACCAACGAGTTCGAATTCACGCACGACGGCCGACACTTCCATGCCATCGTGTCGCACGTGCCGGACGATCAGGGGCGAGCGGCCAAGGTGGTGTACCTGGTGTTCGATATCAGCCGGCAGAAGACGGCGGAGGCCGGTTTGCGGCTGTATGCCCGGGTGTTCGACCATACCGGCGAAGGCATCCTGATCACCGATCGTGACAACCGCATCGTCGAGGTCAACACCGCGTTCCAGCGCATCACCGGCTATCGCGCCGATCAACTGCTCGGGCGCAACCCCAACGTGCTCAAATCCGGCCTGCACGACGACGCCTTTTACGCCGCGATGTGGGCGGAACTGAACGCCAACGGCTTCTGGAAAGGCGAGCTGTACGACCGTACCGCCGACGGCGGCGTCATCCCGCTGCTGCAATCCATCGCCGTGGTACGCGACGGCAACGGCGAGGTATCGCACTACATCGCCATCGTCAGTGACATCTCCCACCTCAAGGAAGCGCAGTCGCGGCTGGACTTCCTCGCCCACCACGACGTGCTGACCGGCCTGCCCAACCGCCTGCTGTTCAACGACCGGCTGGAACAGGCGGTGGTCCATGCCCGGCGTGACGACACCCGGTTTGCGCTGTTGTTCATCGATCTCGACCGCTTCAAGTACATCAACGACAGCCTGGGCCATCATGTCGGCGACCTGGTGCTGGTGGAGGTCGCACGCCGCCTGAGCAACCTGGTGCGCCGCTCCGACACCGTGGCCCGCCTGGGCGGCGACGAGTTCGTGGTACTGCTCGAACGGGTCGGCGACGCCACCGACGCACAGCAACTCGCCGGCAAGATCGTCGGCACGATGACCCAGCCGTTCGAGCTCGAGGGCCGCGAGTTGCACCTGGGTTGCAGTGTGGGTTACGCGCTGTTTCCGGAGGACGGCCTGGACGCCGTACACCTGTTGAAGAATGCCGATGCGGCGATGTACCGCGCCAAGGAGTCCGGACGCGAAGGCGTCGCGCGTTTCAGCAGTGAACTGTCCGATCAGGTGGACGAACGCCTGGGCCTGGAGAACGCGCTGCGCGTCGCCCTGCGCCAGCGGCAGTTCGTGCTGCACTACCAGCCCATCGTCGATCTGGAACGCGCCCGGGTCATCGCCGCCGAAGCGCTGCTGCGTTGGCCCGCCGCGCCCGCCGGCGTGGCCGGTCCGGGGCAATTCATCCCGCTGCTGGAGGAGACCCGGCTGATTCTGCCGCTGGGGCGCTGGGTGCTGGGCGAGGCGCTGCGGCGTTACCGCGCCTGGCACGAAGCCGGATTGGAACTGGATTACGTGTCGGTCAACGTCTGCGCCGCGCAACTGGCCACGCACGATTTCGCCGAAGTGGTGTTGACCGCGCTGGCCGAGCACGGCATCGATGGCGAGCGCCTGCAACTGGAGCTGACCGAGAATGCACTGATGCGCGACGTCGAGCGCAGCCGCGCCCTGCTGCGCGCGCTGCGCGAACGCGGCGTGCGCATCGCCATCGACGATTTCGGCACGGGCTATTCCTCCCTGGCCTATCTCAAGCAGCTGCCCATCGATCACCTGAAGATCGACCGCTCGTTCGTGCGCGATCTGCCCGATGACAGCAACGACGCCGCCATCGCCGCGGCCATCGTCGGACTGGCCGACACGTTGGGGCTGGACACCATCGCCGAGGGTATCGAGAGCGCCGAGCAGGAACGCTTCCTGCGCGCCCAGGGCTGTCTGCGGGTACAGGGATTCCGCTATGCGCCGGCCTTGGCCGCGGAGGCCTTCCAAACCTATTGCCACAACTTTTCCCTGGCGCGCTGAAACAGGCATGCGCTGCGCTGCGATAAAATGACGTTTTCATCGCATCGAGCGGAGTCTTCATCATGTCCATGGCCGACCGCGACGGGGTCATCTGGTACGACGGCAAACTGGTCGACTGGCGCAGCGCCACCACGCATGTGCTGACCCACACGCTGCACTACGGCATGGGCGTGTTCGAAGGCGTGCGCGCCTACGAGACGCCCGCGGGGCCGGCCATCTTCCGCCTGCGCGAGCACACCGACCGGCTGTTCCGCTCGGCGCACATCCTGGGCATGAAGTTGCCTTACGACAAGGACACCCTGAACCGGGCGCAACTCGACGTGGTGCGCGCCAACGGCCTGAAGAGCGGCTATCTGCGGCCGATGGCGTTCTACGGCGCCGAGGCCATGGGCATCTCCGCCAAGGCCCTGTCGGTGCACGTGATCGTCGCCGCCTGGCCATGGGGCGCGTATCTCGGTCAGGAGGCGCTGGAACATGGCATCCGCGTGAAAACGTCATCGTTCACGCGCCATCATGTCAACATCACCATGTGCAAGGCCAAGGCCAACGGCAACTATATGAATTCCATCCTGGCGCACCGCGAAGCGGAGACCGACGGCTATCAGGAAGCGCTGCTGCTGGACGTCGACGGCTTCGTCGCCGAGGGCTCGGGCGAGAACATCTTCATCGTGCGCGACGGCAAGCTGTATACGCCGGATCTCACCTCGGCACTGGAAGGCATCACGCGCGACACCATCATGCGCTTGGCCGCCGAACTGGGCATCGCGGTGATCGAGAAGCGCATCACGCGCGACGAGGTGTATTGCGCCGACGAGGCGTTCTTCACCGGCACCGCCGCCGAGGTGACGCCGATCCGCGAGCTGGACAACCGCACCATCGGCAGCGGCGACCGCGGCCCGATCACCGCGCGGCTGCAGGCGCTGTACTTCGACTGCGTGCAGGGCCGCTCCGAGACGCATGCCGCCTGGCTGGCACACGTGTGAGGGGCTGCCGATGAACGAAGCACACAGCAAACAGCGCCACATCGAGGTGACGGCGGCCGATCTGCCGCTGCATTGCCCGATGCCCGGTGATCAGGTGTGGTGCTCGCACCCGCGCGTGTTCCTGCCCATCGAGCAACACGGGGAAGCATTGTGCCCCTATTGCGGCACGCTGTACCGGCTCAAGGACTGGAGCGGCGACCGCCGCCCGTCACACTGACTGACCTAGTGAAGGGAATGACCGTGACCAAACGATTGATCGCTCTGCTCGCCGCCGGCATCGCCGGCACGACGCTGGCGCAGGGACCGCAGGCCCCGCGCGTGACCCCCGAACAGGCACAACAGGCCATGATGCAGCAACAGATGCTGCAGATGCAGTTGATGTCGGTGATGTTCGATCTGCGCAAGTCGCGTCACGGCTTCGATGACACGGTGAACCGCATCCGCGACGGCGCCGCCCGGCGCGGCTGGCAGCTCGGCGAGATCAAGGACGTGCAGAGCGCCATGCGCGAAGCCGGCGCCAAGGACGCCAAGCGCATGAAGGTCATCTCGCTGTGCCCGGCCGGCGCCAACGAGCGGGTGAGCAAAGCCGGCGACGGCAAGGCACCGCCGCTGCCCTGCCGGGTCACGGTGTTCGAAGGCAAGGATGGCGCGGTGCACCTGGTGCGCATGAACGTGTCCAACGTCGCCCGCGCCATGCAGGGCGATCTGGCCAGGACGCTGGCGGAGATCGGCGCCGAGGAGGATGCACTGTACAAGGACATCGTCGAATAGGCGCAGCGACGGCGCGGCCTGGCGTCCCCGGCGCGCGGTCGGGGCGGCCGGTCGTCAGGCCGTGCGTGAATAACGCGGCTGTTGATCCTGCGCCGCCCGGCGCAGGTAGGCGTCGAAACACATGGCGATGTTGCGCAGGAACAGGCGGCCGAGTTCGGTGACGACGATGCGTCCTGGTTCCAGACGTACCAGACCATCCGCCGCCAGCGGCGGCAGGTCGGCCATGGCGTCGGCGAAATGGTGGTCGAAATCGATGCCCCATTCCCGGCCGAAGGCTGCGGTGTCCAGCTCCAGGTCGCACATCACGCGCGTGATCACCTCGCGCCGCAGACGATCCTCCTGCGTCACGCGCAGGCCGCGTTCCACCGGCAGGCGGTCGGCATCGACCAGTTCCTGGTAGCGCTTCAGGTTCTTTTCGTTCTGCATGTAGACATCCGCGGTCTGGCTGATGCTGGACACGCCGAACGCATAGATGTCGCAGTCCTTGTGCGTGGTGTAGCCCTGGAAGTTGCGCCACAGCGTCTTGTCGCGCTGGGCGCGCACCATCTCGTCGTGCGGCCGGGCGTAATGATCCATGCCGATGTTGACGTAACCGGCGGCGGCCAGACGCTCGTGGATCAATTGTTGCAGTTGCAGACGCGTGGCGAAGCTGGGCAGATCCGCCTCACGGATCAGCTTCTGGTGCTTCTTCATCCACGGCACGTGTGCATAGCCGAAGATGGCGAAACGGTCCGGCCCCCAGGCCAGCACACGGTCGAGCGTACGCGCGAAGCTGTCCGGATTCTGGTGCGGCAGGCCGACGATCAGATCCAGGTTGATGCTGTGGAAACCCAGCTCGCGCGCCCAATCGTAGACCTGATGGATCATCGCCGCGGGTTGTACGCGATTGACCGCATGCTGCACGCGCTCGTCCAGATCCTGCACGCCCAGCGACAGCCGGTTGAAACCGGATTCACGCAAGGCCATTAGATGCTCGCGCGCCAGCTCACGCGGGTCAGCCTCGCAGCCCATCTCGGCATCCTCGGCAATGGTGAACCGTGAGCGCATGGCTTCCATCAGCCGACGGATGTCGGCCGGCCGCAGATAGGTCGGTGTGCCGCCCCCCCAATGCAACTGGCGCACCCGCCGACGCGGGTCGGTCAGGCGGGCGACGCGCGTCATCTCCCGCTCGATGAAACCGAGGTAGGCCTCCGCCTTGTCATACTCGTGCGTCGCCACCATGTTGCAGCCACAGTAGTAGCACAACGTATCGCAGAACGGGATGTGCGCATACAGCGACAGACCGCGTTCAGGTTTTTGCGAGTCTTGCAGTTCCCGCAGCCAGTCGGCCTCGGTGAAGCCGGTGTGGAAGTAAGGCGCCGTCGGGTAGGAGGTGTAACGCGGTCCCGGCTTGCTGTACTTCTCCAGGAGTGCGGTGAATTCGGACATGGTCGGGCGATCGAAGCAGGCTGTCAGGCATTGTAGGTTTGCGCGGAAACACGGAGCAAGGACAGGACATGACCGCTATCAAGTTGGATCACCCCGAAGCTGCCGAGCAGGCGTTCTATCAGGCTTTCGCCGACGCCGACGCGACGGCCATGCGGCGTATCTGGGACGAAGCCGCCGACGTCGTGTGCGCGCATCCCATGGGCGCGGCGATCCGCGGAGTCGAGCCCATCCTGCACAGCTTTGCACAGATCTTCAGCGCCGGACGGCGCCTGCGCTTCGTGATCGAGCGTGTCAGCCTGAGCTTGTCGCCGGACCTGGCGGTCAGCGTGGTGTACGAGCACATACACAGCGGCACGGCGGTCAAGGCGCACCCACGCATCCTCGCCACCAACGTTTTCCGTCGCCGCACCGATGGCTGGCGCCTGCTGCTGCACCACGCCGCGCCAGCGGTTCTGGGCGACGCCGTGCAGGTGCCGACGCAAGCCATGCTGCATTGACGTTGCGCACACCCGTCGAGATCAGCGTCCATCTTCGGCACACACGCGAGCGTGTGTTTCGCCTGTGCGCCCGGCGCCGACGCTGCCTTCCTGCTCCGGCGTGCCTGCGGGTCCGGGCCGTGCGCGGCAGCGATGTCGGGCGGCAAAATTTTTCTGAGGGGGATGCTTTTTTTGCCCGGTTGATATATCTTTCGTATTAATGTTTTGAGCGATTCCAAATCGTCTGCCGGCATAGGCTTGAGTGGCCCGAATGATGGCACATGATTTGCTGGATCACAGTCGGGCTGGGCAGCCTCGACGCGTAACGCGGCATGTTGGGACGTGCGGCGTGGCGTAACGAACCTCCCTGACCGCCGCAATGGCGGTTTTTGCGCGGCATCGGTTTCCGATGCCGCTTTTTTTTGCCCGGTGACGGCGCAATGCACCGTCACCGGTGATTTGGCGATAATGCAGCGCTTATCGCCCACGGTCCATCCATGGCACCGCTGCCCCCGCACATCTTCAAGGCCTACGACATCCGCGGCATCGTCGGCGCGTCGCTCACCGCCGCGCATGTCGAACGCATCGGACGCGCGCTGGCCGGATCGGCGCAAGCACTCGGCCAGCGCCGCATCGTGCTCGGCCGCGACGGCCGGCCGAGCAGC
>CAYTRH010000095.1:0-4659 GCA_964440155.1 uncultured Thiobacillus sp.
CAGCGCGGTCGGCCGGGCGCCGCGCACGCTGGCGCTGACCGCGCTGGCGCTGGCGCTGGGCGGCATCCTGCTCGGCCTGTTCGGCGCGCAGCCGCTGGCGCTGCTCGAAGCCGGAGGCGGACGATGAGCGGCGACAGCCTGCTGCCGCTGCTGGTGGTGGCCAGTTCCTTCGTGCCGGGGCTGGCGATTTTCTTCCTGGCCGAGTCGCGCCACCGGTTGCGCAGCACGCTCAACCTGTTCGGCGCCTTCGCCAAGCTGGTGCTGATCGGCTACATCCTGTGGGGTGTGCTGCACGATCGTGAGTTCGTATTCAGCCACGAGGTGCTGCCGGGGCTGGACCTGGTACTGAAGGCCGATGCACTGGCCATGCTGTTCGTGACGCTGTCGGCGGTGCTGTGGCTGTTCACCACCATCTATGCCATCGGCTACCTGGAAGGCTCGCCACACCGCAGCCGCTTCTTCGGCTTCTTCAGCGTGTGCGTGACCGCCACCGTGGGGGTGGCCATGGCCGGCAACCTGTTCACCTTCTTCCTGTTCTACGAGTTGCTGACGCTGTCCACCTATCCGCTGGTGGTGCATCGCGGCACCGAACAGGCGTTGCGCGCCGGCCATGTCTACCTGGCCTACACGCTGGCCGGCGGCGCCGCGCTGCTGGTCGGCACGGTGTGGCTGTACGGCATCGCCGGGCAGGTCGACTTCGTCGCCGGTGGCGTGCTCGACCACCTGCCGGCGGAGTCGGCGCCGGCGCTGCGCATCATCTTCCTGCTGCTGATCGTCGGCCTGGGCGTCAAGGCCGCGCTGGTGCCGCTGCATGGCTGGCTGCCCAAGGCCATGGTGGCGCCGGCGCCGGTGTCCTCGCTGCTGCACGCGGTGGCGGTGGTCAAGGCGGGCGCGTTCGGCATCGTGCGCGTGGTGTACGAGGTGTACGGCGTCGAGTTCGCACAGTCGCTGGCCCTGCTGGCGCCGCTGGCATTGGCGGCGGCGATCACCATCGTCTGGGGCAGCCTGCGCGCGCTGTTCCAGGATGACCTGAAGAAGCGACTGGCCTATTCCACCGTCAGCCAGGTGTCCTACATCGTGCTCGGCACTGCACTGTTCGGGCCGGTTGGCACCATCGGCGGCGTGGTGCATCTGGTGCATCAGGGCATCATGAAGATCACGCTGTTCTTCTGTGCCGGCAACTTCGCCGAGACGCTGGGCATCCACAAGGTCAGCGAGATGGATGGCGTCGGCCGGCGCATGCCGTGGACCACGCTGGCGTTCAGCATCGGCGCGTTCGGCATGATCGGCGTGCCGCCGCTGGCCGGCTTCATCAGCAAGTGGTATCTGGGTCTGGGCGCGCTGGAGGCGGGTATGCCCTGGGTGCTGGCGGTGCTGGCCGCCTCCAGCCTGCTCAACGCCGCCTATTTCCTGCCCATCCTGTATCGCGCCTGGTTCAGGGAGCCGCCGGCGGCCTGGCCGCACGAGCACATCCGCGCGCGCCGCTACTGGGAAACCTCGCGTCTGCTGCTGCTGCCACCGCTGGTCACGGCGGCGGCCACACTGCTGGTGGGGCTGTTCGCCGCCAGCAGTTGGACGCCGCTGGACTGGGCCAAGCTGATCGCTGCGCGCGAGTACCTGCGCTGGGTGCCTTGACATGCTGGTGGCCGCGATCCTGCTGCCGCTGCTGTTGGCGCTGTTGCTGCTGCATCCCGCCGGTCGCCCGCTGGTGCTGCGCCTGGGACCGTGGGCGCCGCTGCCGGCGCTGCTGCTGGCGCTGGCCGTGCCGGACGATCTCGCCACCCGCCTGCCCTGGCTGCTGCTCGACACCCGGCTGGCGCTGGATGACACCGGCCGTCTGTTCCTGGCGTTTTCCGCGCTGATCTGGCTGCTCGCCGGTTTGCAGGCGCGCGCCTGGCTGGCGGCGGGCGGGCGGCGTGCGCGCTTCGCCGGTTTCTTCCTGGTGGCGCAGGCCGGAAACCTGGGCCTGTGCGTGGCGCAGGGCGCGGCCGGCTTCTACGCCTTCTTCGCGCTGATGACCTTCGCCGCCTACGGCCTGGTGGTGCATGCCGGCGGCGAGGACGCCCGCCGTGCCGGGCGGGTGTACCTGGCGCTGGCGGTGCTGGGTGAAGTGCTGATCCTGAGCGGCCTCCTGCTGCTGGTGGATGCCTGGGGCAGCCACTACCTCGCCGATTTCCGCGCCGCCGGTGCGCCGCCGGCCCACCTGAACCTGGCCGCCTGGTGTCTGCTGCTGGGCTTCGGCATCAAGACCGGACTGCCGCTGCTGCATGTCGCGCTGCCGCTGGCCTATGCCGCCACACCGCCGCCCGCCGCCGCCGCGCTGGCCGGGGCGATGCTCAAGGCCGGGCTGCTCGGCTGGTGGCGTTTCCTGCCGCTGGGCGAAGTTGCGCTGCCGGAGGTGGGCGGCGTGATGATGGCGCTGGGTGCGTTCGCCGTATTCGCCGGTGTCGCCGTCGGGCTGATGCAGCGCGATGCCGGTGCGCTGCTGGCCTATTCCAGCATCAGCCAGATGGGCTATTTCCTGCTCGCGCTGGGTATTGCGTTGCAGGCGCCGGATGTCTGGCCGCTGCTGGCGACGGCGCTGGGCTTGTACGCGGCGCATCACGCGCTGGCCAAGTCGGCGTTGTTCCTCGGCCTGGGCGTGGTGCGCCGCGTCGGAGCCCGGCCGATGGTGCTGACCGGCATGGCCGTGCCGGCGTTGGCCCTGGCCGGCGCGCCGCTGAGTAGCGGCCTGTTCGCCAAACAGGCGCTGAAGTCGGCGCTGGCCGAGCCATGGCTGCCCTGGACCGCACAACTGCCCGTGCTGCTGGTCGTGGGTTCTCTGGCGACGGCATTGCTGATGGCGCGGTTGCTTGTGCTGCTGGCGCGCGAGACCGGCCAGCCGGCGCAGGTGCGTGTCGGTCTGACCCCGCCCTGGGGCTTCGCCCTGGGGTGTGTCGTCGTGCTGCCGCTGTGGCTCGCGCCGATGGACGCCTGGCGCGTTGCCTTGGCCTGGCCGACCCTGGCTGGCAGCGCCTGGCCCATCCTGCTGGCGCTCGCCGTGGCCTATGCTGCCTGGCGTGTCATTGCGCGCTCGCCAACCTTGCCACCCGGTGACTGGCTGGTGCTGGTGGAGCGAGGCGTCGCCGCGCTGATGCGCCGGCTCGATCACCTGCCGTCGATGGCCCTGGCACCCGCACCGCCGCGCGCGGCGATGCGCTCGCCCTGGCTGGAGGCGCGGCTGCGCACCCTCCCGGTGGCCGGCGTGGTGTGGTTGGCGCTGGTGGCGGTGTTCGTGGCGATGTTGCTGACGTGATCGACGCCTGAGCGCCATGTCCGCATCGCTGGTGCTGCTGCCGCCGCTGCTGTTGCTGCCGCTGCTGCTGCACGGCGCGACGCGTGCCGCGGCGCTGCGCCTCGCCCCCTGGGCACCGCTGCCGGCCCTGATGCTGGCACTGCTGGCGCCGGCCGACGGCGCCGGCGAGTGGTCCGGCGTGCTGCTCGGCAGCGTGTTCGGCCTGGACGCGACCGGCCGTCTGTTCCTGGCCTTCACCGCGCTGGTCTGGCTGCTGGCCGGCCTGTATGCGCGTGTCTGGCTGCGGCGGGATGTGCGCGCCTGGCGCTTCTGGGCCTTCTACCTGGCCACGCAGGCCGGCAATCTGGGCGTCTGTGTGGCGCTCGATGCGGTGAGCTTCTACCTGTGGTTCGCGCTGATGACCTTCGCTGCCTACGGTCTGGTGGTACACGAGCGCACGCCGGAGGCGCTGCGTGCCGGCCGCATCTACCTGGTCATGGCCGTGCTCGGCGAGGCGCTGCTGGTCGCGGGTCTGCTGCTGGCCGTGCACGCGGCCGGCGGCGAACGCTTCGATGCCATCGCCGGCACGGCCCAGGGGCCGGTAACGCTGGCCTTGCTGATCGCCGGCCTGGGCGTGAAGGTCGGCTTGCCGCTGCTGCACATGTGGCTGCCGCTGGCGCATCCGGTGGCGCCGGTGCCGGCCAGCGCGGTGCTGTCCGGCGTCATGCTCAAGGCCGGCCTGCTCGGCTGGCTGCGCCTGCTGCCGCTGGGCAACCAGGCGGCGCCGGAGGCGGGCGCGCTGCTGATGGCGGCGGGCCTGCTGGCGATGTTCCTCGGCGTCGGCGCCGGCCTGATGCAGCGCAACGCCAAGGTGTTGCTGGCCTATTCCAGCATCAGCCAGATGGGTTACATGACCCTGGGGGTGGGCGCCGGTCTGCTCGCGCCCGCCGCCTGGCCGTTGCTGCTGGGCGCGGTGTCGCTGTATGCGCTGCATCATGCCCTGGCCAAGAGCGCGCTGTTCCTGGGTGCCGGCCTGATCCGCCGACAGGGCGGCACGCCGGCAGCCGTGGCCGGTTTGACGCTGCCGGCGCTGGCATTGGCCGGCGCACCGCTGACCAGCGGCATGGCGGCAAAACATGCATTGAAACAGGCGCTGGCGCCGTTGCCCGCGCCCTGGCCCGAGCTGCTGGCGTTGCTGCTGCCGCTGGCCGCGCTCGGCACCGCGCTGCTGATGCTGCGTCTGCTCTGGTTGCAGCTCGGCCGCGCGGGGGAGGGTGGCGGCGACGGACTCGCCCCGCCCTGGGCGCTGTCGCTGCTGGCGGTGGCCGGCGTGGTCTGGATGGTGGCGCCGGCCGTGCCCACGATGACCGTCGTCTGGTCGGCCT
>CAYTRH010000095.1:4730-11068 GCA_964440155.1 uncultured Thiobacillus sp.
CGGGAGACCTGATCGTGCCGCTGGAAGCGGCCGCATCGCGCCTGTCCACGCTGTTCACGCCCGGCGCCGCTCGGCGGCAAGCGATCGCCTGGCCGCCGGTCGCGCGATGGGTGCGTGCCGAGGCCCTCGCGCGCCGCTGGCCGCTGGCCGGCACGCTATGGCTGGCCCTGCTGTCGGCCTTGCTGCTGGCACTGCTGATGTGACCTGGCCGGGCCGGCGTCGGTCGCCGTGCGCGCTCGCCGGCTCGTGTGACAGTCAGCGGGCGTTCCATTGCCGGGTTTGTCGAGCGTGGTCGCGCGTGTTTCGCGGTGTCCGGTTTGCGACAAGCGACGCTTTGCGCCTTGTCCAAAGTCCGCCAATGCGGCCCTGTGTGCGCTAGACAACCCAATGAATACAGTGTGTTAGGGTCGGACGCCGGTCGGCACGGGACTTGCGATGGAGTAACCATCACGTGCCGTTGCAGACACCCGGATGGCCTCCGTCCCCTTTCCTGAACAGCCCGGCTGCGTCAATGACACCCGGACGAAGGTGTCGCTGGCCGCTGCCGGTCATACCGTGCAGGCGCAAAGTCTGCCGACGGATGCGCTGCTGATCCGCCCGCCGCTGACCGAGGTGGACGGAGAACGCCGCGGCGGATGCGACCGAGGTGCGGCGGACCGCCGGATCGCCCTCGCCGCCAAGGCGCCGCCTGAGGAAGCGGCATCCCTTCAGCGTCCGCCAGCATGAACGACGCGCCGGTCAGCCTGGTTCCCGGCGTGCATTGGATCGGCGCGCTCGATCCGCACTTGCGCGTGTTCGACGTCATCCTGAAGACCGCCAACGGCACCAGCTACAACGCCTATTGCGTGCGCGGCGACCAGGGCGTGGCGATCATCGACACGGTGAAGGCGGAATATGCCGATACCTTCTTCGCGCGCCTGGAGCAGGTGGCCCGCTACGACGAGATCCGCGTCATCGTGCTCAACCATCTGGAGCCGGACCACACCGGCGCGCTGCCGGAGCTGATGCGGCGCGCGCCGCAGGCGCGGCTGTATATCTCGGTGCGGGCGCAGGGCATGCTCAAAGCCTTGCTGAAGAGCGAGCAGCTCGGCTACACGCCGGTGGATACCGGTGACGGCGTGAGCCTGGGCGGACGCACCCTGCGTTTTCTCAACACCCCCTTCCTGCACTGGCCGGACACGCAATGCACCTATCTGGCCGAAGACGGGCTGCTGTTCTCCGGCGACGTGTTCGGCTGCCATTTCTGCGACGCGCGCCTGTTCAACGACCGCGTCGGCGATTTCCGTTTCTCCTTCGAGTACTACTACCAGCACATCATGCGGCCGTTCCGCGAGCACGTGCGTGCGGCGCTGGACCTGATCGAACCGCTGTCGCTCGAACTGATCGCGCCGGCCCATGGCCCCATCCTGCGCGAGGCGCCGCGCGATTACGTGCGCCGCTACCGCCAGTTGGCGGCACCGTTGCTGCACGGCGCCGGACGCGCCAAGACCCTGGTGATCTTCTACATCAGCAGCTACGGCAACACCGCGCGCATGGCGCAGGCGGTGCGCGACGGTGCCGAGACCGTGGCCGGCGTGCGCGCCAGCCTGTACGACCTGCAGGGCGGCGAAGTCGCGCCGTTCGTCGATCTGATCGAGGAGGCGGACGGCATCGTGCTCGGCTCGCCCACCATCAACGGCGACGCGGTGAAACCGATCTGGGATCTGCTGTCCTCGCTGGCGGTGGTCGACGTCAAGGACAAGCTGGGCGCCGCGTTCGGCTCCTACGGCTGGACCGGCGAGGCGGTGGCCATGCTGGAGGATCGTCTGCGCGGTCTGAAGCTGCGCGTGCCGGTGGCCGGGGTGCGGGTCAAGCTGATCCCCACCGACGAGGAACTGGCGCGCTGCCACGCGTTTGGCCGCCAGCTCGGCGAACACCTCACCGGTCGCGCCGCGCGCCGGGTCATCGACATGTCCGAACTGCTCAAGGAATCCACCCATGCCCAAGGCTAACGTCACCTTCGAAGACATCGGCGTCACCGTCACCGTGCCCGCCGGCACCCGTCTGATCGAAATCTCGGAAAAGGTCGGCGCCGGCATCACCTACGGCTGCCGCGAGGGCGAATGCGCCACCTGCATGATGCGCATCGTCTCCGGCATGGAAAACATGTCGGAACGCTCCGTGCTGGAAGACAGCGTCCTCAAGGAAAACATGGCCGGCCGTCACCACCGGCTCGCCTGTCAGGCGCAGGTGCTGGGTGGCGAGGTCGTCGTCCGACCGGGCTGAGTCTCAGGTGGCCGGCCGCCGCTGAACCCCGAAACCCCATTCTTTCCCAACCCAGGAGCACATCATGCCCATCGTCACGTTCTCCAGCCCGCTGCACAAGGACAAGACCGTCTACGCCATTGCCGGTAGCCACACCAAGACCTTGCTCGCGCTGGCCAAGGAAAACCACATTCCCATCGACTTCAGTTGCCAGGAGGGCGATTGCGGCACCTGCCTGATCAAGGTCACCAACCTGAGCCGCAAGGGGCCCATGGGCGGTCCATTGACCGAGCGCGAAATCGCCGTGCTCAAGGAGCTGAAAAAAATCACCCAGGACGAGATCGACGCCATGCGGGTGGATGACGTGCCGCATACCGCCTGGCGTCTGGCCTGCCAGATGATCGTGCGCGACGAAGACATCCTGGTCGAGTACCCCAGCCGATAGGCGGCCGCAACTGCCGCGGGTCAGGCGGGCGGACATGGCTGCCGTCGACTCAGCGCCGGTGGCGCAGGCCGTCGTCGCTCGCGCCCGCGCCGCGTACCTGGGGCTGGCCATCGGCGATGCGCTGGGCGCCACGGTCGAGTTCATGACCCCGCGCGAGATCGCCGCCGTGCATGGCACGCACCAGCGCATGGTCGGCGGCGGCTGGCTGCGTCTGAAGCCCGGCCAGGTGACCGACGATACCGGCATGGCGCTGGCCTTGGGCGAATCCATCCTGGCCGTCGGGTGCGTCGATGCCACCGCGGCGGCGCGCGCGTTCGATGCGTGGATGCGCACCCGGCCGGTGGACATCGGCCACACCGTGCGGCGCGGCCTGGTGCGCTGGCGCACCACCGGCATCGCGCACGGGCCGCCCGATAAACACGCCGCCGGCAACGGCGCCGCCATGCGCGTGTTGCCGGTGGCGCTGGCGACCTTCGGCCAGCATGAGCGGGTGGTGCGCGCCGCCTGCCGCGCGCAGGCCCGGGTCACTCATCACCACCCGTTGTCCGACGCCGCCTGCGAGACGCTGGCATTGATGCTGCAAGCCGCCCTGGGTGGCGCCGGGCGTGATGAACTGCTGTGCCGACATGCCCGCCCGCTGGTCGAGCGCCATGCGGCGTTCGCGTTCGAATCCGGCCGCCGGCGCGAGAATCCGGGCGGTTACGTGGTGGAAACCCTACAGGCGGTGTTTCAGGCGCTGTTCGAGCGGGAGGCTTTCGAAGCCTGCCTGATCGACGTAGTCAATCGCGGTGGTGACGCCGACACCACTGGCGCCATCGCCGGCATGCTGGCTGGCGCACTGTACGGACCGGCAGCCCTGCCCGAGCGTTGGCTCGGGGTGCTCGATCCGGCGATCCGCGAGGCGTGTGTCGGGCAGGCGGAGGCATTGCTCGACATCGCCGCCCGCCAACCCGACGCCGGGTTGCCCGGCAGCGTGGGCGAGGCGCGGTCAGCGCGAGCGCAGCGCGGCGATACATAGGGTTGAGCCGTCGCGGTGTCTGGATTGTCGCGGCGCTGCGCGCCTCGCCATTCCGGCCGGGGCGGAAGGTGGCGTCATCGCGAGCGCAGCGTGGCGATCCAGGGGGTTGCGCGGGCGCCACGGCTGGATTGCCACGGCGCTGCGCGCCTCGCCATTCCGACGGTGGCCGAAGGTGGCGTCATCGCGAGCGCAGCGTGGCGATCCAGGCGGGTTGCATGGGCGGGACGGCTGGATTGCCATGGCGCTGCGCGCCTCGCCATTCCGGCCGGGACGGAAGGCGGCGTCATCGCGAGCGTAGCGTGCCGATCCAGGAGGTTGCGTCGGCACGACGACTGGATGGCCGCGGCACCGGGCATCACGGCGTAGAGAGCCGTCTTGCTCTGGCGCTACCAAGGCCGCTCCGTGCAGGCCAGCCTGAGCGCCAGCGCGGCATCCATGGTGGTCAGATGCGTTTCGAACCACTGCATCAGGCCGTCGCGTACGTAGGCGCGCGCCAGTGCCGCACGGCCGCGCTGGATGGCGCGCTGGAACTGGAGCAGGTCGCCGAGCACACGGAAGTGTTCGCCCTCGTGCTCACCCAGTGCCGGGCAGTGGCACTGCCGCATCAGCCGGCCTTCCTCGGCGAAGTGCCGACGGCAGTGGTCCACCAGGCGGCTGAACAGCACCGGGAAGCTGGCATCGTCGGCGCGTGCGAGTTCATCCAGCAGGACGACGAACTCATGGTGCGTGTCATCCATCGCGTCGATGCCGAGGGTATGGTGTTCAACGTTCCAGGTGGGCATGGCGGTATCCGGTCGACAACCAGTGGGGCAGGCCCTCCGCTTTGGCGGCGAGTTCCGCCAGGGTATGGCGTTGCAGATGTTCGCTCAGTTCCTGCTTGATCGGCCGCCACTGGCCATGCAGCACGCAGGCACTGGCGTCCTCGCATTGCTTGAAGCCGAGCAGGCATTCATGGGTGAAGCGCACGCCCTCGGTGAGGCTGAGGATGTCCAGCAGCGTCAACCGTTCCACGCCGCGTGCCAGACGCACGCCGCCGCCGCGACCGCGTGCGGTGTCCAGCCAGCCGACGCGGGCTACGGGCTGCATCAGCGTGGCCAGATAGAACGGCGGGATGTCCAGTTGCGCGGCGATGTCACGCAGCATGTGGCGGCGGCCGTCCGTCTGCCGGGCCAGATGGATCAGCGCCTGCAACGTGTACTGCGAGCCGCGGCTCAACAGCATGTCAGCCGCCCAGTTGCTTCAGCCAGGCGCGTTGGCACACCTGGCGGCGCCGCCGCGTCAGCAGTTCGCGGATCGGTTCGCGCGCCTGGCGGCGGGTGAGGATGCCGGCCGGCGTGATGGCTTCGCACAGCAGCAGATGGAAACCCAGCGGCGACTCCAGCACACCGCTGATGCCGCCGGCCGGCAGCTCGAACAATGCGGCATCGAGTTCCGCATAGAGCTTGCCGCGCGGCAGTTCGCCGAGCTGGCCGCCCTGCAGCGCGCTGGGACACTCGGAATGCTTCAGCGCCTGCTCGGCGAAGCGTTTGGGATCCTTGGCCAGTCGCGCGGCGATCGCGTCGATGCGTGCGCGTGCGGCGTCGCGGCGGTTCTCCGCGATGTCGTCGTTGATGGTGATCAGGATGTGACGCGCGCGCCGGGTTTCCGGACGGCGGAACTGCTCCGGGTGGTAATGGTGGTACAGCTCGACATCGATGTCGGAGACTTCGGCGGCGCGCGCGCCGACGCGGTCGAGCACTGCCTCCACCTTCAGCTCCCGTGCCAGGGCCGCGGCGAAGCCGGCCGCATCCAGGCCGTTGCGGGCCAGATCGGCGAGGAATTCGTCCTCGCCGGCATAACGCCTGCGGATTTCGTCGATCGCTGCGGCCACGCTGGCATCGGGCACCACCACGTCGCGCGCCTCGGGCGCGCGCAACACGCGCGCTTCCAGGTCGTACTGGCGCTCGGCCAGACGGACGACCCGGTCGTGCTCGCCGCCGGCCAGTTCCACCGGCGTCTTGCCGTACAGGTTCTGCGCGGTCTTCAGGCGCAGGTAGGCGAGTTCGGCGTTGCTTTCAGGCATGGTCCATTCCGCCTGCTTCTGCGCCCGCCGGCGCCGCAGCCTCGATGCCGTCCAACAGCGTTTCCGGCACCTGCAACAGGCGGCCGCCGGGAAAGTACACCTGGTACTGCACACCCCCGGGCAGATCGCGCAGCACCCTGAACACCTCGCCCTCGCCGCCGGCGGCCACCACCACCTCGCCGGCCACCGCCAGCGCCTTGCGTGTCCGCACCTTGTCGCGGGTCTCGAAGCGGCTGTCCACCCAGGGTTCGTCGGCGCCGATCAGTTCCTCCTCACGGCAGCCGACGACGCGGCCGGCATCGAGGAAATTGACGGTGTAGATCACCTGGTCCTGCAAAAAGGTGCCGACGTTCATGACGTGGCCGACGCTGCCCCGCTTGATCAGCAACTTGCCGATCTCCACGCCGGGGAAGGTGCCGTCGTTGCGCACGTTGCGCGTCAGGCGCACGGCCTCGCCGAAATCGAAGCGCTGTTGCATGGCCTTGCTCCGAGCCTGACGGCGCGCCGGCTAGCGACCCTGCGCGGATGAGCCGCAGCTGCCGCGGGCGGCGCCGCAGCCGCAATCGCCG
>CAYTRH010000096.1:0-10813 GCA_964440155.1 uncultured Thiobacillus sp.
AGCACGCGCACGCTGCCCTGCGCGCGCGCCTTGGCGCGCAATGCGGACAGCGTGGCGACGGGCACGCGCGCCGCGGATGGTGCGGCGTCGGCGGACGCGCGGACCGGCGGTGCGCTGGATACCAGGATACCCACGACGAAGGATGCGAACAGGAAACGGATCGTGGGGCGCATGGGGCACACGGTCGATCGGAAAAACACTTATTTATAGACCCTGATGCACAGGCCGGAGGTCGCCGCGCATCGCTCGGGCCAGCGCCGCGCGGCAGTCGGCCGCCAGCGACGACAGCGCGCCGATGTCATGTGGTGCAGGACTGTGCGCTCGGAGTGCGCCATACAGCGCGCGCACCCAGGGATTGCGCGGCGGCGGCATCACGTTGGTGCTGCGGTCCAGTCCGACGCAAACGCGATCGGCGACGATGGCCGACAGATCGCCGCCGTCGGGCCGCGCGAGGCCGGTGTGGCGCAACAGTGCCTCGGCCAGCGGCAGCGGCCGGTCGAACCAGTGTTCGTAATGCACCACCAGGCAGCGCCCGCCGCTGTTGAGCAGCGCTTCGCTGTTGCGTGCCAGCCAGAGCCACTCCGCCTCGTCGGTGCTGAAACCGTAATGCCGCTGCAGCGAAGCGACCACGCTGCGCGGGTCGCGCACGGCGAGGATGACCCGGGGTTGCAGCCGGAGCCGTTCGAACACGTCGAGCCACAGCGGATACAGCGCGCTCAGGCGGGGATCCTTGATGCCGTACAGGCCATCGATGAGCGTCAGCCGTTGACGCAGCAGCCGGACGAGCGCGTCGCGCGTCGTCCGTGCCACCGCTGTATGCAGCCAGTCGGACGGCAGCGGCGCATACAGCGGCGTGCCCAGCGCGCGCAGCAAATCCGCGTGCAGTCGCACGATGGCGCGGTCCTCGTAGAAGCCGCGCGGGTTGCTGGCGTTGGCGGGGATCAGATCGATACCGGTGCGCAGCCCCAGCGCAGCCAGGATCTGCATGGTCAGCGACGTGCCGGAGCGGCCGGAGCCGAGGATCAGCACGATGGGGCGCGGCACCGCCATCAGACCGCACCCATCAGGGGTGGCCGCAACGATCCCAGTCCAACGCCGGCAGTTCGGCGAAAGCCTGTTTGATGCGTTCGCCCCAGGCTTCGCGCAGGCTGTTGAAATAGGCATCGTCGGCGTTGATGCGCGCGCGCCGTTCCACCTTGTGCGTGTCGCGCGCATAGCACAGCATGTCCAACGGCATGCCCACGGAGAGGTTGGATTTCAATGTGGAATCCATGGAGATCAGCGCGCACTTGGCGGCTTCTTCCAGGCTGCTGTGCCAATGGAACACACGGTCGAGGATGGGCTTGCCGTACTTGGATTCGCCGATCTGGAAATAGGGCGTGTCGGGCGTGGCCTCGACGAAGTTGCCGGCGGCATAGATGTTGAACAGACGCATGCGCTCACCGCGGATTTGGCCGCCGAGCAGGAAGCCGGCATTGAAATCGATGCCGAACGCCCTGAACGCCTCGGCGTCGCGCCGGTGCGCCTCACGCAGGCAGTCGCCGACGTGGCGCGCCGCCTCGAACAGGTTGGGCACGTTGAGCAGGTTCTCGCCCTCGCGCCCCTGCCGTTCGTACAGCAGACTGACCACCGACTGGGTCAGCGCCAGGTTGCCGGCGGACAGCAGCACCAGTACGCGCTCACCGGACTGCGAGAACACGCTCATCTTGCGAAAGGTGTTGATCTGGTCGACACCGGCATTGGTGCGGGTGTCGGACAGGAATACCAGGCCGGCTTCCATCAGCATGGCCACGCAGTAGGTCATGGTCGTTCCTCGTTCCGGTCGGGGTGAACTCGGGCAAGCATACCCGATGGCCGGGCAGCGTCGTGGCACGGTCCTTGCAAGGTTGGTGCCAGACACAGGAGCACGGATCATGAGCTTGACCGCCAGCCGCTACGATGCGGGGGGATTTTTCGACGAGCTGATCGACGCCGACGGCCAACCGCGCCCGGCCGCGCGCGCACTGTTCGCGCATCTGAACGCGCTCGACACGGCCACGCTGGAGGCCCGTCGTCAGGCCGTGAACGCGGCGATCATGACCATGGGCATCACCTTCACGGTGTACAGCGAAGCAGGCAACATCGACCGCGCCTGGCCGTTCGACATCATCCCGCGGGTGATGGCGCGCAAGGAATGGGCACGCATCGAGGCAGGTCTGAAACAGCGGCTCACCGCGC
Organism: uncultured Thiobacillus sp.; assembly: GCA_964440155.1. Lineage (GTDB taxonomy): Bacteria > Pseudomonadota > Gammaproteobacteria > Burkholderiales > Thiobacillaceae > PFJX01. The sequence goes on from CAYTRH010000096.1 coordinate 2,218, forward strand.
TCAACCTGTTCATCGACGACCTGTACAACGCACAACACATCATCCGGGACGGGGTGTTCCCGCGCGAGGTGCTGGAGGGCTCGCGCAATTTTCGCGCGCAGTGCGTGGGCATGACGCCCCGTTTTGGGGTGTGGGCGCACGTCTGCGGCACCGATCTGGTGCGCGACCGCGACGGCACGGTCTACGTACTGGAAGACAATCTGCGCGTGCCGTCCGGCGTGTCCTACATGCTGGAGAACCGCCAACTGATGAAACGGCTGTTTCCCGAACTGTTTCAGGAGACCGCCATCGCGCCGGTGGACGATTACCCCACCCGGCTGCATGACACCCTGGCCGCGCTGTCGCCGCGCAGCGGTGTGCGGCCGGTGATCGCGGTGCTGACGCCGGGCATCTTCAACTCCGCCTACTTCGAACACAGCTACCTGGCGCAGAAGATGGGCGCCTTCCTGGTGGAGGGCAGCGACCTGGTGGTCGGCGAAGACGATTGCGTGTACATGAAGACCATCGCCGGCCTGCGCCGGGTGGACGTGATCTACCGCCGCATCGATGACGACTTCCTCGATCCGGAAGTATTCCGCGCCGATTCCGTACTGGGCGTGTCCGGACTGATGCGCGCCTGGCGCGCCGGCAAGGTCGGCATCGCCAACGCACCGGGCGCCGGCGTGGCCGACGACAAGGTGGTGTATGCCTACGTGCCCAAGGTGATCCGCTATTACCTGGACCAGGACCCCATCATCCCCAACGTGCCCAGCTACCTGTGCATGCACGACGACGAACGCGATTACGTGCTCGCCAACCTGGACAGCCTGGTGGTCAAGCCGGCCAACGAGTCCGGTGGTTACGGCATGCTGATCGGCCCGCGTGCGACGGCGCAGGAACGCGCCACCTTCGCCGAGCTGATCCGCACCAACCCGCGCAATTACATGGCCCAGCCGACGCTGGCACTGTCCACCGCGCCGACCCTGATCGGCGATCACCTGGAACCGCGCCACCTGGATCTGCGCCCGTTCGTGCTGCAATCCGACCGCTTGTATGCCACCACCGGCGGTCTGACGCGGGTGGCGATGCAGGCCGGCTCGCTGGTGGTGAATTCGTCGCAGGGCGGCGGCGCCAAGGACACCTGGATCGTCGACGTCGATTAGGAGCACGACATGCTTTCCCGAGTCGCCGAAAACCTCTACTGGATGGCGCGCTACCTGGAGCGCGCCGAGAACACCGCGCGCTTCATCAACAGCACCACGCAGGTGCTGCTCGACCTGCCACGCGCGGTCTCCATCGGCTGGGACGTGCTGCTCAAGGTGGCCGGCCTGGACCAGCGCTACCAGGAGCATTACGCCAGCGCCAACGAAGCCGACATCATGCGTTTCCTGATCCAGGACGCACGCAACCCCGGCTCCATCATCGCCAGCATCCACAGCGCACGCGAGAACACGCGCACCTTCCGCGAGGTGCTGCCCATGGAGATCTGGGAGCGCATCAACGCACTGTACCTGTACGTGCGCGACAACGCCGCCCGCGCCACGCACGGCCGCAGCCAGCGTTACGAGGTGCTCAACGGCATCATCGAACGGCGCCAGTCGGTGATCGGGCTGCTGATGGGGTCGATGAGCCACGACCTCGCCTATCAGTTCACCAAACTCGGACGCAATCTGGAACGCGCCGACATGACCACGCGCATCATCGACGTCAACTCCGCGGTGCGCCTGCCGGATGACCCGGCCGCTGCTGAGGCGGCGCGCGAGCGCCTGTGGATGAGCACGCTGAACGCGCTGTCGGCCTACCAGATGTATCGCCAGCATGTCGGCGTGCACGTGTCCGGTCCGGCCGTGGTCAGGTTCCTGCTCACCGATGCACATTTCCCGCGCACGGTGGAACACTGTCTGGGCGAGATCGAGAGCGCTCTGTCGGAGCTGGTGAATTATCACAAGCCGCTCAACGTCGCGCGCCACGCCTGGCGCCGGCTCAATGCCATCGATCACGACGATCCGGACCCTGCCCGGCTGCACCATCACCTCGACGAATTGCAGGCCGATCTGGCCGCGCTGCACGACGCCATCTCGCGTCAGTACTTCTACCTGCACCAGCAGACCGCCATCCAGGAACAGGGCATGACGCAATGATCTCGACCTCGCTCGACTTTCCCCGCTACGGCGACAAGCAGAACTCGGACTTCTTCGAGGAGTATCTGGTACGACTGCTGGAGGAGCGCGACCGCGGCGGGCTCACCAGCCTGATCCGGCAGATCGACACGCTGATGATCACCGTGGAGCCCGGCCATTCCATCGCCTACGTCGGCGAGCTGTGCCTGATGACGCCTTACCACTATCTGGTGACGCTGGAGTCGGAAAGCCATTACACCCACGTGCTACGCATCGACATGAGCGCGCCCGACATGCTGGTGCGCGAGGTCAAGGATGCCAACACCCGCGGCATCTTCCGCAGCCTCAACGAGGTCTATCCGATCGGCGCGCAGAAGCCCAACTCGCGCTACATGGGCGAGATCTTCCGGGTCACCAGCCTGCACGACGTGGTGGAGCTGCAAAAGGCGCGCGACGTGCGCTTCTTCAACCAGGACCAGATCCGCAAGCTGGAACTGCCGGGCAACATGGCGGTGGTGAAGCCCAGTCCGTACACCCACAACATCGTCGGCTACTGGGAGCGCCCGGAAGACGAACTGCGCGTCTACGCGCTGGGCCTGTCCAGCATCCGCGCCGACGTGCAGGCCGCCTACGAGGCGGCCAAGGATACCCAGCAGCGGCTCGGCCTGGGCGAACTGCTGCTGCCCATCGATCACCTGGCCACGCGCGTATACAGCCAGAACCGCGAGGCGGCGATCCTGGAGTACCTGACCTTGACCAGTTATTACTACTGGGGCTCATACGACATCGCCGACCAGAATTCCTCGACCAACGTCACCAAGAGCGTGCACCACGCCAACGAGCTGGAGAGTCCGGCCAAGGTGTTCACCGCCGCCAACCACCCCTACTTCGTCAACCATCTGCTGCAACTGCCTTCGCCCACGGAAGCCTTCGTGCGCAACTACGGCCCGCGCCTGCACCATCTGGCGGTGGCGGTGAACGACGGCCACACCGCCGGCAAGGCCAACATCGACTATGTGGTGGAAGCGCTGCGCGACTGCGGCCAGAGCTTCCTGCTGGACGTGATCGGCAGCGAGGAGGCCGGGTTGAAACAGATCTTCTCCAGTGCCTCCGAATACTCCAGCCTGATCATCGAGTACGTACAGCGCTTCGGCGACTTCCAGGGCTTCTTCACCAAGGACAACGTCGCGCGCCTGACCCATGCCGCCGGTGTGGAAGAAGGATTGCGCGCGATGGATGCCGCGGCGCGCGCGGCCGACGCGACAGGCTGACCGGCGACGCACCCGTTCGAACACGCCTATGCCAGCACACAGTCCTGCGATCCGGCCGGGCACTGTCGCGGGGCGAGGGTGACGCGTCGATCCGGCTGACAACCTCACCCCGGCAGCCCGTCCGCACCACTGCGCCGTGCCCCGGATGACCACATTGCTTCGAGGGAAAAACCTTCGGCTTGGTGTATCTTTGTATGCCGATATTCTGCTGCTGACATGTCCGCCCCCGTTCCGCCCGATCGCGTCCGTCTCGGCCTGATGCCCCCGTTGACCGGACTGGTATCGCTGTATGGCGAGGAGATCGCACGGGCGGCGCGCCTTGCGGTGGAGGACGTCAACGCCCGCGGCGGCGTGCTCGGACGGCCGTTGGAACTGGTGGTCGAGGATGACGGCAGTCTGCCCGATACCGCCGTGCCGGCCGCCGAGCGGCTGTTGGACAGGCATGGCTGCGTGGCGCTGATCGGCAACCTGTTGTCCAACTCGCGCATCGCCGTGATGGATCGGGTCGCCGAACCACGACGGGTGCCCTACCTGAACTTCTCGTTCTACGAGGGCAGCATCAGCAGCCGCTATTTCTTCCATTTCGCCGCGCTGCCGAATCAGCAGATCGATCGCATGATTCCCCACATGGCGCGCGCCTACGGCGGCAAGATGTTCTTCGCCGGCAGCAACTACGAGTGGCCGCTCGGTTCCATCGATGCCGCCAAACGCGCGTTGCTCGACGTGGAAGGCGAGGTGGTGGGCGAGGAGTACCTGCCGCTCGGGGCGTTCGACTTCGAACTGCTGCTGGAAGAATTGCTGGACCGGGTGGCGCTGGCTGGCGCCGACGTGTTCGTGCCATACTTCGCCGGCGCGGAACAGGCACGGCTGCTCACCCGCTTCGCCGAACGCGGCCTGAAGCGGCGCATGGCGGTGGTGATGGGGCATTTCGACGAGATCATGGCAGCGAGCCTGGCGCCCGAGGTGCGCGAGGATCTGTATGCCAGCAACACCTACTTCATGTCGCTGCGTAGCGCGGAAAACCGTGCCCTGCTCGACCGGCTGGCACGGATGCCCGGAATCACCGGCATCTGGCCCGCCGGCAATGGCGTGCTGACCCATTTCGGCGAGGCCACCTATGTCTGCGTCTGCGCCTTTGCGCGCGCCGCCGAGGCGGCCGGCAGCCTGGACGGGGAGGCGCTGGTGGCGGCCCTGGAGCGGGTGAGCGTCAATGCGCCGCAGGGGCGCGTGACCATGGACGCGGCCACCCATCACGCCCACGTCAACAGCTACCTGGCGCGCTGCGGGCGGGATGGCGCCTTCACCATCGTCGAGCGTTTCGGTTGCATACCGCCCAGCCTGCCGGAGCGTTACCGCAGCGTGCAGACCCCGTCCGCCGCCGCGCCGGCGCCCACCCCCGCGTCCGTCGAAGTGTCCTCGGGCGTGCCGCAGGCGGAGGAACCGACCACGGCTGCGGTCGCGGCGCTGGACGAGGACGGCCACATCCTGTTCGTCAATCGCTCGCTGCTGCGGCTGTGGGGCTATCCCGCCGAGCACGGACTCATCGGCCAGCCGGTGGCCCAACTGTGGGACGACAGCCATGCGCCCGTGCTGCAAGGACTGCTGGCCGCCGGCGGCGACTGGTACGGCCACCTGTCCGCGCGCCTGGCGTCCGGCGAGCCGCGCGTGCTGCGGGTGGCGCTGGAGCCGCTGGGCGGGGTGGCGCGCGGCTTCGCACTGACCTGCACGGTGTCCGCGGCCGGCGCGCTGGATCATGCACAGAACATCCTGTCGCTGGCCGATACCGCGGTGATCGCCTGTGATGCGCGCGGCACCATCGTGCAGGCCAACCGCGCCGCCGCCGACATGTTCGGCTACGCGCCCGGCGAGTTGCGCGGCATGTCCGTGCACTGGCTGCTGCCGCCGCGCTTTCGCGCCCGTCACGAAAGCCATTTCCAGCGCTTCCTCGCCGGCCCGGCAGCCGAGATCCCCATGGGCCGGCGCGGCGAGATCGCCGGATACCGCAAGGACGGCGCCGAGTTTCCGCTGGAGGCGTCGATCGCCAAGTATCGCGGCGAGGACGGCTGGGTGCTGGTCGCCACGCTGCGCGACATCAGCGACCGCAAGGAAGCTCAGGAACAACTGCTGTGGCGGGCCACGCATGACGCGCTGACGCACCTGCCCAATCGCGCGCTGATCCGCGACCGTCTGGCCAGCGCGCTGGCGCGGGCGCGACGCGGCGCCGGCGCCGTGGCGCTGCTGTTCATCGATCTGGACGGCTTCAAGCCGATCAACGACAGCCACGGCCACGAACTGGGCGACCGCCTGCTGATCGAGGTGGCGCGCCGGCTGACCGGCGAGGTGCGTCCCGGCGACACGGTGGGACGCATCGGCGGCGACGAGTTCGTCGTGCTGTGCGAACAGATCGACGATGCGATGGCGGTATCCAGACTGGCGGAACGCCTGAACCAGTGTCTGCGCGCACCGATACACATCGACGGCCGGACCCTGTTCATCAGCGCCAGCATCGGCCTGGCCATGGGCGACGGCCACGAGCTGTCGGCCGACGAACTGCTGCGCAACGCCGATGCCGCCATGTATGCGGTCAAGCAGCGTGGCCGCGACCACTGGCAGTTCTTCAGCGAGGATCTGCGCGAGCGGGTGGCACGCCGGCTGACGCTGACCAACGGCCTGCGTCAGGCGATCGAGCGCGCCGAGTTGCGCGTGGTATGCCAGCCCATCGTCGCCTGCGACAGCGGGCGGGTGCGCGGCGCCGAACTGCTGTTGCGCTGGCGTCATGCCGGCGGCGAGGTATCGCCGGCCGACTTCATACCGATTGCCGAGGACAGCGGCCTGATCCTGTCCATCGGCGATTGGGTGTTCCGCCAGGCCTGCCGTCTGGAGACGGTCTGGCGTGAACGCCTGGGCGCGGATGCGCCCTACGTCTCGGTCAACGTTTCGGCACGCCAGCTCGGCGACGTGGCGCTGCCCCGCCGCTTCGCCGCGGCGCTGGCGGAACAGGGCGCGCAGGCCGCACGCATCACCGTGGAGGTGACCGAGACGGCGCTGATGGCGGACGTGGACACCAGTTCACGGGTATTGGACGAACTCGCCGCCCTCGGCCTGCGCGTGGCGGTGGATGACTTCGGCACCGGCTATTCCTCTCTGGCGCTGTTGCTGCGCCTGCCGGTGCATGCGCTGAAAATCGATCGGGCGTTCGTCGACGGACTGGAAAGCCGGCAGGAAAGCCGCACGCTGACCGCGGCGCTGATCGGCATGGCCCGCTCGCTCAGGCTGGAGCAGATCGCCGAGGGCGTGGAAACCGCCGCCCAACTGGCCGAACTGCGTGCCATGGGCTGCAATTATGTGCAGGGTTTCCACCTGTACCGCCCGCTGGAGGAAGACGCCTTCCTCGCGCGCATGGCGGAAGGGGCGGTGATCGCGGGCATGGGCGGCGCACCGCTGTACTTCCTGCTCTATGTCAGCATCGCCACGTCGCCCATGGACCGGCCGCAACTGGATGCCCTGCTGGCGCGGGCGCGCGCGTTCAACGGCACGCACGGCATCACCGGCTTCCTGCTGTACCGCGACGGACTGTTCCTGCAGATGCTGGAAGGCACCCGCGACGCGGTGCGCGCGTTGTTCGAACACATCTGCCAGGATCCGCGCCACCGCGACGTGCGCGTGGTGATCGAGGGCGGCTTGGACCGGCGCGTGTTCCCGGACTGGAGCATGGGTTACCGTGACATGGAGGCCGAAGCCGCCAACATCGACTTCGGTCAGTGGAAGCGGCGCACCATCGATTTCCTGCAGCTGTCCGAGGATGCGCGCGCCTGCTATGCGTTCATCACCGCGTTCCACTGATCCGCCGGGGCCGATCCGGCGTCAACTGCCCGGTTCACCCATCGCGCTCTGCAGATAGTTCTGTAGACCGACCTTGTCGACCAGTTCGAGCTGGGTCTCCAGAAAATCGATGTGTTCCTCGGTGTCCTCGAGGATGTCCTCCAGGATTTCCCGCGACACGTAATCGCGTACCGACTCGCAATACTGGATGGCCTCCAGGTACAGCTCGCGTCCGCCCAGCTCCAGCTTGAGATCGCCGGCCAGACATTCCGGCACGTTCTCGCCGATCGCCAGCTTGTTCAGGTTCTGCAGGTTGGGCAGACCTTCGAGGAACAGGATGCGCTCGATCAGCTTGTCGGCGTGCTTCATCTCCTCGATGGATTCCTCGTATTCGTGCTTGCCCAGGGCGTTGAGGCCCCAGTTCTTGTACATGCGCGCGTGCAGGAAATACTGGTTGATGGCGGTGAGCTCGACGGTGAGCGCCTTGTTGAGCAGTTGGATGACCTTCTTGTCGCCTTTCATGGGAACACTCCTCTCATGGGGATCAGAGCGGCTCGCATGGGAGCACCCGCGCGTGGGCGGGCCGTGGCTTGCCGGCACGCCGGCTGGCTGGGGAGGCCGCGACGCCGCGACGGCGGCGTGTGCCGGCATTATAGGCACATGCGAACAGCGGCTGGGCGGGGTTGGACCCGATCGATCCCCGCCAGGCCGGTCCGGCTTACGCCGGCTCGATCACGGCGGTGGCGCCGGCCGCCTCAAGCGGCACAGGCCACCGGCTCATCGCGCGGGCAGTTGCGGCACTCCTTCAGGATGCCATGCGCGCAGCGCGCGCACTTGCCGCATTCCGCGGCGACCCCCAGATGCTCACGCAGCGCGCGCATCGACTGCACGCCGTTTTGCACCGCCTCGCGCACCTGCCGTTCGGTCACGGCCTGACAGATACAGACGTACATGACGAGCTTCCTTGCTGCAACGATGGCCGCATTCTTGAGTTAATGAGAATGATTGTCAAGCGTTGTGACATCGCCTGCCCCGCCGCCACACCGGCTCCAATAGAATGCGCCGGATCCCCACCCGCCCGCGCCATCCATGACGCCTCCGCACGACCCGCTGCTGCCCGCGCTGGATCCCGCCGCCAACGCGGTGGTGTCCGCCTGTGCCGGCAGCGGCAAGACCTGGCTGCTGGTATCCCGCCTGCTGCGGCTGCTGCTGGCCGGTGCGGCGCCTTCGGAGATCCTGGCCATCACCTTCACGCGCAAGGCGGCGGCGGAGATGCGCCAGCGCCTGGATACCTGGCTGCGCGATCTGGCGCTGTTGCCGCAGGCGGACGCGCTGGACTTCCTGGTGCAGCGCGGCCTGGACCAGGCGGCCGCGCGCGCCGCCCTGCCGCGCGCGCGCGGCCTG
>CAYTRH010000097.1:0-10741 GCA_964440155.1 uncultured Thiobacillus sp.
AGCCGCAATCGCCGGGCGCGGCCGGCGGCGCGGAGCGTGGCGCGTCGGCACGGTGCATGGTGAGCGAGGCCAGTGGCACGAACGCGGTATGCGCCGCGTGCATGTGGAACACCTTGAACACCTTCTCGGTCAGCGCGTCGGACACCGTGAAGTCGTGGTAGGCGCGGGTCAGCAGCGCACGGTAGTGTGCGCGCAACCCGTCGGCGTCCGCGGGCGCGGCACCGGCCTGAGCCAGGTAGTCGTGAAAGCGTTGCAGGATGTGCAGGCGGTTGACGTGCACCACCGCGGCGTCGAAGGGTACGCCGAAGTAGTCGAGGAAGTCCTCGGCGGATTCGAGGTCGTCGATGTCTTCAAGCAGGGGGCCGATATCCATGGTGTTTCCTTGGGCGTGAGTGGTTGGGAAACGCGCGTCGCGTGCAGCGGCGGTCACCCGTCCGCTCGATGGAGGGGGGGTGCCGACCGGGATAGGTATCCGGTTCATGCCGGCTCCTGCTCCGCGCGTATGACCTCGAGCAGGGCCTTGCCGCCCAGCCGGTCGTGACTGTCCAGTTCGACCAGCTTTTCCAGCATGGCGATGCCTTCCGCCGTGTGCCCCAGGCGCAGTTGCAGGTAGCCGGCGGCCTTGAGCACCATCAGGTGAAAGCGCAGCAGGCCCATGGAACGCAGCACGGCGTGGCCGACGTGTTCCGGGTGCAGGTCGCGCCACGCGGCGGGCAGCCCCAGGCGCCTGCCGGCCACGGCCAGTGCGCGCTCGGCGACGATCAGGGCATCTTGCAGGCGATGCTGGTAAAAGTAGTAGCGGTACAGGCCCACCAGCACCACCAGTTGCTCGGGGGCGAGGAACCAGGCGCGCAGCAGCAGATACTCGCTTTGACGCTCACCCTCGGCGTAATGCGCGCCGGCCTCGAGCAGCAGGCGCTCGACTTGCGGCGACAGCGGGTCGTCGAAATACAGCGTTGCCTGGTCGAAATCCATCAGGTCCATGGTGTGTTCTCCCCGTTCATGTCCTGGTCCCGTGCGATGCGCGAGCCGCACAGATCGTCCGCCGCGCAGGTGGCGCACTGGCCATCCACCGTCTCGCCGTGCTGGCGCAACGCCGCTTCCAGCGACTCGATGCGCGTCATCAGACAGGCGATGGCGCGGCCGACCGGATCCGGAATCAGGTGATGGTCGAGATTGATGCCCAGCGCAGCGGAACCGCCATCGCCCTCACGCAGCACCACCTTGCCGGGTATGCCGACCACCGTGCGCTGCGTCGGCACGTCCTTGACCACCACCGAGTTGGCACCGACACGCACGCCGTCACCGAGGATGATGGCGCCGAGGATTTTGGCGCCGGCTCCGACCACTACGCCATTGCCCAGCGTCGGGTGACGCTTGCCCCTGTTCCAGGTGGTGCCGCCCAGAGTGACACCGTGATAGAGGGTGACGTCGTCGCCGATCTCGGCGGTCTCGCCGATCACCACCCCGGCGCCGTGGTCGATGAAGAAGCGCCGGCCGATGCGCGCGCCGGGATGGATGTCGATGTTGGTCAACAGGCGCGCCAGCCACGACAGCAGTCGGGCGAGGTAGCGCAGACGCGCATGCCACAGGCGATGGGCGATGCGGTGCAGCAGGATGGCGTGCACGCCCGGATAGGTGGTGATCACCTCCAGGCGCGAGCGCGCCGCCGGATCGCGCTGGAACACACAATCGACGTCCTCCCGCAACAGGGTGAGCAGGCCCACGCCGGCAGGCATGGATGCATCCGCGCGGGTTTGCAGGTCGATGCGCTCGGCCGGTGCGTTGGGCATGGCTCAATGCGCCAGTGGGCTGGCCGCGCGTTCGATCAGCCGGCGGTACAGCAGCACCAGTTCGTGCTCCGCCGGCGCGCGCTTGGCGCGTTCGGCGAAGGCGCGGATGTCCGGCAGCAGTTCGCGCGCCTCGCCCGGGCTCAATTCCAGGCCCAGACGGGCATAGGCGGCCATGACCCCGCGCGAGCCGGAATGCTTGCCCACCACCAGCGTGTGGTCGCGTCCCACCTCGCGCGGGTCGAAGCCCTGGTAGGTCTCCGGATCCTTGAGCAGGCCATCGACGTGGATGCCCGCCTCGTGCGTGAACGCACCGGCACCGACCACGCTCTTGTGCCAGGCCACCGGCCGGCCGGAGGCGTCGGCCACCGCGTCGGACAGCGCCGGAAACAGGCTCAGATCGATGCCGGTGGACCGTCCGTAGAGTTTCTCCAGCGCCAGCGCCACTTCCTCCAGCGGGGCGTTGCCGGCTCGCTCGCCCAGCCCGTTCACCGTGGTGTTGACGTGCGTCGCGCCGGCGCGGCAGGCGGCCAGGGTGTTGGCGGTGGCCAGGCCGAGGTCGTCGTGGGCGTGCATCTCGATCTCCACATCGCTCACCGAACGCAGCGTGCGGATGGTCTCGTGCACGCCGAACGGCTCCATCACGCCCAGCGTGTCGGCGAAACGGAAGCGGCGCGCGCCGGCGGCCTGCGCCGCGGTGACCACGCGCATCAGGAATTCCAGGTCGGCGCGCGAGGCGTCCTCACCGCCGACGATGACGTCCAGCCCCATGTCCAGCGCGCGCGGCACCATGTCGGCAATGTTCTTCAGCACCCAGGCGCGGTCGCGCTTCAGCTTCTTGGCGATGTGGATGTCGGATACCGGTATGGACAGATCGACCATGTGCACCTTCATGTTGCGGCAGGCTGCCAGGTCGCCGCCGTGCATGCGGCTCCACACGATCAAGCGCGCGTTCAGCCCCAGACCGGCGACCGCGCGGATGCTCTCGCATTCGCCGTCGCCCATGGCCGGTATGCCGACCTCCAGTTCCGGCACGCCCAGCGCGTCCAGCCGCCGGGCGATGTCCAGCTTCTCCGCTAACGTGAACGCGACACCGGCGGACTGCTCGCCGTCGCGCAGCGTGGTGTCGTCGATGATGATCCGGGGCGCAGTCATGGTCGCGGTTTCCCAGAAAGTTGCCATGAGCCTGCCCGAGCAAACCACGTGCCAACCGGGTGGGTGACGCAAGCCATTGACGGACAAGGAGGTCTTCAATGGTTGGGACGCCGGATCGGGTCGGCAACGGGACGTGGACGGGCGCAGCGTCGCATTTGCGACAAAGCTCGTCCGGACGATGCGGCTTGTGCGTGCCCGGCACGAATGCCCGACTTGTGTACTCGGGCATTTGGGCTAAACCGGTAGTGTTCCCCGAAGCCACGCGGGAATGGATGTCCACAGGAGGATGAACATGAGCTACGCAACTCAGTCGCTGGTACGACCCGGCTACGAATTCCGACCCGATCCCGAGTTTCCGCATGCGCCGCCGGACTGGCACCGCGAGGACGCCGAGGCGCTGGCGCGCGAGGAAGGGCTGCGCATGACCGACATGCACTGGCGCGTTGTCCGGGCGTTGCAGGAGTTCTATGCCCGCCATGACGATCCCGCCATCAACGTGCGCGAACTGCACGACGCGCTGGACGAGCACTTCCATCCCGAAGGTGGTATCCGCCGGCTCTATACGCTGTTCCCCAAGGGCCCCGTAGCCCAGGGCTGCCGCATCGCCGGTCTGGAGCCGCCGCCGGGGGCACAGGATCGCGGCTTCGGCAGTGTGGTTTGATCCTGAAAACCACGGTTGAACGCTGCGATCGGAGCCGGCGGCGTTGTGTCGACGGCTGCCGGGCCGATCAGGCGTACACCGGCGCGAATGCCTTCTCCGGTTCCGCCGCCGGGCCGTGCTCGCCCCAGTAGGGCGACAGCCGGCGCAACTGCGCGACGATTTCCGGCACCACCTGGATGACGCGGTCGATCTCCGCCTCGGTGGTGTAACGCGACAGCGAGAAGCGGATGGTGCCGTGCGCGGCGGTGTAGGGGATGCCCATGGCGCGCATGACGTGACTGGGTTCCAGACTGCCCGAGGTACAGGCCGAACCCGAACTGGCGGCGATGCCGAACTTGTTGAGCAGCAGCAGGATGGCTTCGCCCTCGATGAATTCGAAGGCGATGTTGCTGGTGTTGGGTAGCCGGTTGGTCACGTCGCCGGTGGCGAAGGCGCGCGGCACGCGCGCCAGGATGCCGGCCTCCAGCTTGTCGCGCAGGCGCTTCACCTCGGTGTTCTCGTAGTGCAGGTGGTGCAGGGCCTGCTCGCAGGCCAGGCCCAGACCGACGATGGCAGCGGTGTTCTCGGTGCCGGCGCGGCGGCCGCGCTCCTGGTGACCGCCGCGCAACAGCGGCCGGAAACGCACGCCGCGACGCAGGTAGAGCACGCCCACACCCTTGGGTGCGTGCAGCTTGTGGCCGGACAGCGACAGCATGTCGATGTGGCCGTTTTTCAGGTCGATGGGCACCTTGCCCACCGCCTGCACGGCGTCGGTGTGGAAGGGTATGCCGTGGGCATGCGCCATTTCGGCCATCGCTTCGACCGGGAACAGGGTGCCGGTCTCGTTGTTGGCCCACATCACCGAGACCACGGCGACCTTGTCGGTGAGCAGCTTGCGGTATTCGTCCAGGTCCAGGCGGCCCCGGTTGTCCACCTCGAGGAAGTGCGTCGAGTAGCCTTCCTTCTCCAGATGGGTGCACAACGCCAGCACGGCGGGATGCTCGACGCGGGTGGTGATGATCTCCTTGCGTTCCGGGCTGGCCCTGAGCGCGGACAGGATGGCGGTGGAATCGGATTCGGTGCCGCAGGAGGTGAAGATGATCTCCGAGTCATGTTCGGCGCCGAGCAGTTCCTGCACCTGCAGGCGGGCTTTCTTGATCGCCAGGCCGACCTTGTTGCCGAAGCTGTGCAGCGACGAAGGGTTGCCGAACTGCTCGCTGAAGAAGGGCAGCATGGCGGCCACCACGGCGTCGTCGACGCGGGTGGTGGCGTTGTTGTCGAGATAGATGCCGTCCATGGCGGTTCCTTTGCGTTTGCGCGCCTACCCCGCGAGGGGGTAGGGATTCAGACGTGGCTGGTGGCGCGGGCGTAGGTGCCGGTGCGCGAGGGCACCACCTTGACCAGTTCGCCCAGTTCCTCGATCAGTTTCTGCTGGATGCCACCCAGGGTCATGGCCTCCATCTGGCAGCCGGCGCAGGCGCCGATCATGTTGACGTAGATGGTCTTGCCGTCGACGTCGACCAGCTCGATGTCGCCATGGTCGCGCTGCAACTGCGGTCGCACCGATTCGAGCACCTGTTCGATGCGGCGGATGCGTTGCAGGTTGTTCAGCTTGCCCGGCTGAGCCGCCGCCGGCGGCGCCGCGACCGTGTGCGGGTCGAAGGTCTCGCCGCGTTCGGCCAGCACCTTGACCAGGATCTCCTCGATGCCTTCGTGACAGGACGAGCAGCCGCCGCCGGCCTTGGTGTAGTTGATCACCTCCTCGACGGTGGACAGGTTGTTGGCGCGCACCGTCTCCTCGATCAGCACCGCGTCGATGGCGAAGCACTTGCAGATCAGCGCGCCCTCCTCGTGGTCGTCCTTCCAGGTCTCGCCGCGGTAGTTGGCGACGGCCGCCTGCAGCGCCTCGCGGCCCATCACCGAACAGTGCATCTTCTCCGGCGGCAGACCGTCGAGATAGTCGGCGATGTCCTGGTTGCTGACTTTCAGCGCCTCGTCCAGCTTCATGCCCTTGATGATCTCGGTGAGCGCCGACGACGAGGCGATGGCCGAGCCGCAGCCGAAGGTCTGGAAGCGGGCGTCGACGATGGTTTCGGTCTCCGGGTCCACCTTCAGCATCAGCCGCAGCGCGTCGCCGCAGTTGAGCGAACCGACGTCACCGACCGCGTTGGCGTCTTCCAGCGCACCGGAGTTGCGCGGACTGAAGAAGTGTTCCTTGACCTTGTCGGAGTAGTCCCACATGTCGCCGCTCCCTTACGCCGAGAATGACGAACCGCACGCGCACGAGCTGGTCGCGTTGGGGTTGTCGAACTTGAAGCCGGAGCCGTTCAGGCTGTCGACGAAATCGACGGTCACGCCGGCCAGCAGCGGCGCCGAGAAGGGGTCCACCAGCAGGGTGACACCGTCGCATTGCACGACCACGTCGTCCTCGGCCTTGGTCTCTTCCAGACGCATGTTGTACTGGAAACCGGAACAGCCGCCGCCGGAGATGGCGATGCGCAGGCCGGCCACGGGCGCGTCGGCGCCCTTGACGAAGTTGGCGATGGCGGATTGGGCTTTGGCGGTCAGGGTGATCATTGCGGCTCTCCAGGAAAAGACGTGTGCCGATGTCTCTGCAAGCACCATGCCAGCCTGACGGCAAGTGCAAGGTGTTGTTTTGATAGGTTGGGACCACCTCAGCCGAGGGCGTGTGGGTGTATGGAGGCGGACGGTGGCCGGCGATTGTCGGATTTGACACAAAGCCGTGCGCTGCGCTGCTCCGGCTCGGCTGATCGCCTGCGCCAGGGCATGCCGGGGCGCAGCCCGCGGCGCCCATCCGGCCGCGCGTGCGTCAGTCGTAAGCGGGTAGCGTGGTGATGCGCGTGTCCTCCAGGGCCATACCCACGGCGTAGTGGTAGATCACCTGATAGCGGCTGTCGGTCAGTCCGAGGATGTCGTGATCGGCGTCGTCGAAGAAGCAGCCGATACCGGTGCCGCGCCAGCCGGCGGCCTCCGCGGCCAGCGTGGCGCAGTGGCCGAGCATGCCGGCCTCCCAGTGCAGGTGGCGGTAGGCGGCGGGGTTGTCGGCCAATGGGGCGTCGAACGCCGCCACGAACAGCAGCGTGAAGGCGGCGTCGGCGGCGATGTCCTGGTGGCAGGACACGGTGCGCGCGGCGCGTCGGGCATCGGCGGCCAGCAGCCGGTAGAGGGGCAGGACATCGTCGGCGGCGGACCATTCGAATTCACTGCGCAGGGCTGCGCCCAGGCCACGCAGGCCATCTTCCGAGCGCGGCAGCGCATACAGGCCGGGTGCCAGAGCCTCGACGCGGTGCAGCATGACCAGGGGATGCACGCGCGGCGGCACGTCCCACAGCCGCCACACCGGCGAGCCGCCGGGCAGCAGCGCGCCGAGGATGCGACGGAACACCGCGCCCGGCATGACGGAATGGCCATCGAACGCCTGAGCGCTGCGGCGTTGCAGGATGACGCGGGTGGCCGGGGGGTCGGCATGTGCCTGTGCCGAGGTGGTCGCCCCGCGCAGGGACGAGCGTTCATGCCCGCTCGCCGCGGCGGCAGGTAGGGGGCCACGCGTCGCCGCCGCGACGTCCTCGATCACCGGCCACTGGTACATCGGATTGGGGTCCAGCAGCGCCGGCAGGCCGCTCCATTCGTCCCAATGCAGCGGCGGCAGCGGTACCGGATCGGCCTCGGGCGCATGCAACGCGACGATGACCTCGGCCTCCTCGCGTTCCACGCCGGCGAAATCGTCGGCGCGGTCGGTACCCAGGCAATGCGCCAGTTCGGCGGGTTGCAGGCGTAACAGGCGTGGCCGCCAGCCGTGCAACGCGGCGGCATGGGCGACGGCGGCCAGCACGTGGCCCAGGTCGAGCTGGCAATAGCGGAACGCGCGTTCGCCGTATTTCCACGCTTCGCGCCAGGCGATGGAGGTGAAACCCAGCCACAGGCCGGGGCGTTCGGCGGCGGCGAGGGTGCCGGCACGCCATTCGACGGCGTGGTCTTCGTTCTGGTAGTGGTACAGGCCGTCCGCCAGGCCCTCCACCCAGTACGCCAGCACCCAGGTCTCGGTGGGATGCAGGTTGCCGGAGGACGGGTGGGCGCGCAGCGCCCAGCGCGCCGCGCCATACTGCTTCCAGGCGGTGATGGCGGTGCTCAGGCGCAGCAGACGGCTCAGGTTGTCGACATCGAACGGTGCCGCCGGCCGCGCCTGGTCCAGCGATGACCAGGGGATGTCCAGTTCGGGCGCGTTGCGCGGCAGGGCATAGCGGCGCGTTCCCAGCCAGTGTCGGAACGCGGCGGGCTGGGCGTCCCAGTCCAGGCTGCCGGGACCGGCGGCATAGCGCTCGAGGCGGTGCTTGGTACGCTGGTGGTAGGCATGGATGCCGGCCACACCGGGCGCTTCCTGCATGGCGCATTCCTTGTTCATGTGGTGATCGTGCCCGGAACCATCCGGCGCATGGCCGGCGCCGCGCGCCGACGCGGCGTGGTCACGGGGTGACCGGATGATGGGACAGTTCCTCGGCCAGACAGCCGATGGGCTGCGACAGCAGACCATCGGCTTCGGTCTCGAAGCGTACCAGATAGATTTCCGCCTCGGGCTGCGCCTCGACGCGGCCGGCGTTGACCACCACGCCGCGCGTGCCGGTGACCGCCAGCAATTTGCCGGCGGGCACGCCTGGAATGGCGCTCTCGCCGGTGTCCTCCACCGGGTCGTTGTAGATGTCGCGGGTGGCGAACACCTGGTCGCCGAGTTGGAAGCGTTGGCTGGGACTCATCGGGTGTGCTCGTCGCATCGCCATGACGCCGGCGACGCGCTGGTCGAGCGGCCGCCGCCATGTCTGGGTGGTTTGCATGCAGGTGCAACCGCCGACATCCGCGTCAACCCATCAGGGCCGCATAGGCCCGGCGCAGCAGTTCCATTTCCACTGCTGCGCAGCCGCGCGCCTCGGTGATCGCCACGAAACGGCCGCCTACCGCCTCGACCTCGGCGAAGGGCGGATCGACGTAGTCCAGGCGGGCCAGTTGCACGCAGATCGGGCCAGCCGGCGTGTGCACGGTGGCGTGGAAATCGACCTCGGCTTTGAGACTGCCGGCATCCAGGCCGAGGCGAGCCTCGCTGACGCGCAGCCAGGCGTTGGGGTGATGGGCGACGCGGGGCTTGGCCGGCGCCGCGTCCTCTTCCTCGACCACCGACAGCGGCGGAAGCGGCGTGAACGCGCACAGGCCGTGGGCGAAGCGCAGGAAGCGCACGCGCGCGCTGGTTTTCTGCTTGTGCACCAGGATCAGGCGCAGATCGGCGGGCAGGTCCATCCTCACCTCAGGCATAGGGCAGCAGCCGCGCCTCGGTCTTGATCCGACCGGCACGGCCCCAGGCGGTGACCGCTTCGACGAACAGGCCCGGCTCGCGGGGATGCGGCAGGCACAGGTCGTACTCGGCGAAGAAGCTGCCGTCGCTGTTGAACACCAGCTTGCCGACGCGCTGATCGACGCGGTTGCGCCACTCGCCCTGGTAGCCGGGCAGGCCGTTGGCGGGATCGGTGACGCGCGTGTAGCGGGCGCACTGCCAACGGATGTCGGGTGCCGTGCCGGCCGGCGCGTAGCGGAGCGCCTCGCCGGCGAGCGCGGCGCACAGTTGCTCGGCCAGGGGCGCGAGCTCAGCCGGCAGGATGACCGTGGAATTGCCCATCACCAGACGTCGGCGGGTGCCTTGAGGCGTTCCACCGGTTCGCCGCCCAACAGGTGCTGGTCGAAGATGGTCGCTACGTCGGCCTTGGTGACCGCACCGTAGAGCACGCCTTCCGGGTAGACCAGCACGTTGGTGCCCAGGCCGCATGGGCCCAGACAGCCGGTGGCGGTGATCGCCACCTTGTCGAAGCACTGGCGCTGCTGGAACTGGAACAGGAACTCGTCGAGCACCTCGCGGCAGCCCTTCTCGGCGCAGGAACCGCGCGGATGTCCGGGCGGCCGGGCTTGCGAACAGATGAATACGTGTTTTTCCGGTCTGGGCATGGTCGGACTCCGGTAAATGCCGGGCGATGACGGCGGTCGCCGGCTCGATCGGGCATGCGCGCGCGGCTCAGGCCGCCAGCGGCAGTGCCTCGTGGGTGTGGCAGCCTTTGGGACAGACGCGCGCGCAGGAGCCGCAGCCGATGCAGTCGAGTGCGTTCTTCAGCGCCATGACGCTCATCTGGTCGTCGTCGAGATCCTCGTCCAGCTCATCGGCCTCGCGTTCCACCAGTTCGAACACGTCGCGCGGGCAGACCTTGAAGCAGCGGCCGCAGCCGATACAGGTCTTCTGGTTCAGCGCAGTGATGAAGGTGGGGTGGTAGGGCGTGCCACCGCGGGTATGGGCGACGTAGGCGGTCATCATGCGTCTTTCCGGTTGGCCGCGGTCAGCCGGGCATGGGCCTCGGCCCAGGCGCGGCAGGCGTCGTAGGTGGATTGGGCGATGTCGGGGATCTCGTGGTAGGCGGCGGGCAGCCGGTCCTCCACCAGATCGTGCAGTTGCGAGGCCCATTCGCTGGCCTGGCGCTTGAGCCTCTTGACCTCGCGGTCCAGCGCCTTGAGTTCTTCCTCGTTCATGGCCGTGGCCTCACAGACCGGCGACGTCGGGGTACTTGCCGACGATCTCCAGGGCGACCGACAGCAGTTTGTCGGCCTCGTCCTTCATCTTCGACAGGCTGTCGAAGCCGAAACGGTGCACGTCGCGCACCGTGCGGTCCATCACCACCAGCTTGCCGACGGTGATCAGCGCGCGGCCGAAGCCCTCGTGCGTGATGTTGACCATGGGCACCGCCATCAGCCCGCATTCTTGCTCGATCAGCGCGGCGATGCCGTTGTAGAAGGCGCGCACCCGCGCCAGCGTCTGTTCGTCGGGATCACCGATCACCGGAATCTCCCGGCGTTGCGCCTTGGTCAGTACGAAAGGCGCGAGGATGCGTTCCACCGGCCAGCCGTCATAGGTGCCATAGCTGTCGATGGCGCGCATCTGCTTGACCATCTCCTTGATGAAGTCGGTTTCCAGGACGGGGTCGAGTTCGATGGTTTCGCTCATGGGTGTACTCCTTGCGATGGGGATGCGGTTGCCTTGTGCGCGCGCAGGGTCGGGATGGGGGCGTAGCGGCGCGCCGCCAGCAGGCCGCCGGCGAAGCCGCCGAGC
>CAYTRH010000098.1:0-10641 GCA_964440155.1 uncultured Thiobacillus sp.
CGGTGCCTTCGCGGCAGGGCGTGCACTGGCCGCAGGATTCCTCGAAATAGAAATACGACAGGCGCTCCAGCGCGCGCACCATGCACACCGTCTCGTCCATCACGATGACCGCGCCGGAACCCAACATGGAACCGGCCTTGGCGATGGCGTCGAAATCCAGGGTCAGATCCATCATCACGTCCGCGGGCAGTACCGGCGCCGACGAGCCACCGGGGATGACCGCCTTGAGCCGGTGACCGTTACGCACGCCGCCGGCCATGTCCAGCAGCTCGGCGAATGGTGTGCCCAGTGGAATCTCGTAGTTGCCCGGCTTGTTGACGTGACCGGAGATGGAAAAGATCTTGCTGCCGCCGTTGTTGGGCTTGCCCAGTTCCAGGAAAGCCTGGCCGCCGTGGCGCATGATCCAGGGGATGGACGCCAGTGTCTCGGTGTTGTTGATGGTGGTCGGTCGGCCGTACAGGCCGTAGCTGGCCGGGAACGGCGGCTTGAAGCGCGGTTGCCCCTTCTTGCCTTCCAACGACTCCAGCAACGCGGTTTCCTCGCCGCAGATGTAGGCGCCGTAGCCGTGGTGCGCGTACAGCTCGAAGTCCCAGCCCGAACCGAGGATGTCCTTGCCCAGGAAGCCGGCGGCGCGCGCCTCGGCCAGCGCCTTCTCCCAGGACTGGTACTGCTCGAAGATCTCGCCGTGGATGTAGTTGTAGCCTGCGGTGGCGCCCAGCGTGTAGCCGGCGATGATCATGCCCTCGATCAACTGGTGTGGGTTGTAGATCAGGATGTCGCGGTCCTTGAACGTGCCCGGCTCACCCTCGTCGGTGTTGCACACCACGTATTTGGGGCCCGGCACCGAGCGCGGCATGAAGCTCCACTTCAGGCCGGTGGGGAAGCCGGCGCCGCCGCGCCCGCGCAGCGCGCTGGTCTTGACCTCGGCGATGATCGCCTCGGCCGGTGTCTTCTCGGCGAGGATCTTGCGCAGCGCCTGGTAACCGCCGTTGGCGGTGTAGGTGGCCAACGACGCGGGGTCGTCGTATGCCAGGGTCCACAGGCAGACCTGGGTGTCGGGCGTATTCAGGCTCATGCCATGTCATCCAGCAGCTTGTCCACCGACTCGGGCGTCAGGTGGGTATGCATGGTGTGGTTGTTGTGCAGGCACAGCGGGCCGTGGCCGCAGGCGCCCATGCACTCGCCTTCCTTCAGCGTGTAACGGCCGTCCGCGGTGGTCTCATTGAAGCCGATGCCCAGTTTGGCCTGCATGTGCTCGGCGATGCGGTCGGCACCCTGCAACTGGCAGGGCAGGTTGGTGCACAGCGTGATCTTGTGGCGGCCCACCGGCGCCAGGTCGTACATGTTGTAGAAGGTCGCCACCTCGTAGGCGGCGATGGCCGGCATGTCCAGATAGGCGGCGACGTACTCGATGCTGTCCTTGGACAGCCAGCCCAGCTCCTGCTGGGCGATGCGCAACGCGCTCATCACCGCCGACTGCTTGTGTTCGGGCGGATACTTGGCGATTTCCTGATCGATCAGGGCGAGGGCTTCGGGTGTCAGCATGGCTTACCTGTCGATGTCGCCGAACACGATGTCCAGCGTGCCGATGATCGCCACCACGTCGGCGATCATGTGCCCGCGCGACAGCTCGTCGAGACCGGCGAGATGCGAAAAACCGGGCGCGCGCAGCTTCAGACGATAGGGCTTGTTGGCGCCGTCCGACACCAGGTAGACGCCGAACTCGCCCTTGGAATGTTCCACCGCCGCGTAGCATTCGCCCTCCGGCACGTGCATGCCCTCGGTGAACAGCTTGAAGTGATGGATCAGTTCCTCCATATTGGACTTCATGGCTTCGCGCGACGGTGGCGCGATCTTGTGATCGTCGACGATCACCGGCCCGGGGTTGGCCTTCAGCCAGGCCACGCACTGCTGGATGATGCGGTTGCTCTGGCGCATCTCTTCGATGCGCACCAGATAGCGATCGTAGCAATCGCCGGTGCGGCCGACCGGGATCTCGAAGTCCAGGCGGTCGTACACCTCGTAGGGCTGCATCTTGCGCAGATCCCAGGCGATGCCGGAGCCGCGCAGCATCGGCCCGGTGAAACCCAGCGCCTTGGCCCGTTCCGCATCGACCACTCCGATACCCACGGTGCGCTGCTTCCAGATGCGGTTGTCGGTGAGCAGGGTTTCGTACTCGTCGACGTAACCGACGAAGCGCTTGGAAAAGTCCTCGATGAAGTCGAGCACGCTGCCCTGGCGGTTCTCGTTCAGGCGGCGGATGTCGGCTTCGTTGCGGCGCTGGTTGGCCTGGTATTGCGGCATGCGCTCCGGCAGGTCGCGATGGACCCCGCCCGGACGGTAGTAGGCGGCGTGCATGCGCGCGCCGGACACCGCCTCGTACACGTCCATCAGATCCTCGCGCTCCCGGAAGGTGTACAGGAACACAGTCATCGCGCCGATGTCCAGCGCGTGCGTGCCCAGCCACAGCAGGTGGTTGAGGATGCGCGTGATCTCGTCGAACATCACCCGGATGTACTGCGCGCGCACCGGCACCTGGATGCCCGCCAGACGCTCGATGGCCATGCAGTAGGCATGTTCGTTCTGCATCATGGACATGTAGTCCAGACGGTCCATGTATGGCACCGATTGCAGGAAGGTCTTGGTCTCCGCCAGTTTCTCGGTGGCGCGGTGCAGCAGGCCGATGTGTGGATCGGCGCGCTCGACCACCTCGCCGTCAAGTTCCAGCACCAGACGCAGCACGCCGTGCGCGGCCGGGTGCTGCGGGCCGAAGTTGATGGTGTAGTTGCGGATTTCGGCCATCAGGCAGCGCCTCCACGTTGACCGACGTCGCCGTAATGATCCTCGCGCACGATGCGCGGCGTGACCTCGCGCGGCTCGATGCTCACCGGCTGGTACACCACGCGCTTGAGCTCGGGGTCGTAACGCATCTCCACATGCCCGGAAATCGGAAAGTCCTTGCGGAACGGGTGGCCGACGAAGCCGTAGTCGGTGAGGATGCGGCGCAGATCCGGATGGCCTTCGAACACGATGCCGTACAGGTCGAACGCCTCGCGCTCGAACCAGTTGGCCGCCGGCCAGACCTCGACCAGCGAGGCGATCAACGGCAGTTCGTCGTCCGGACAAAAAGCGCGCACGCGCAGGCGGTGATTGCGCTTCACCGACAGCAGATGCAGCACCACGGCGAAGCGCGGGCCGTCCCAGCGTTGATCCTTCCAGGCGGAATAATCGACGCCGCACAAATCCATCATCAGGTCGAAGGCGAGTCCGGGCTCGTCGCGCAGTGTCGTCGCCACCTCGATCCAGTCGGCGGCGGCGACCTCGATGGTGGCTTCACCCAACGCCAGCTTGGACGTGAGGATCTTGTCGCCCAGCGCTTCCTCGACGCGCGCGAGCAGGGCTTCCGGAGTGATCGGCATGAGAGCTTGGGCTTCCTGTCAGCGGGCGATGGTGTTGGTGCGGCGGATCTTCTTCTGCAACTGGATCAGGCCGAACAGCAGCGCCTCCGCGGTCGGCGGACAACCCGGCACGTAGATATCCACCGGTACGATGCGGTCGCAGCCGCGCACCACCGAATACGAGTAATGGTAATAGCCGCCGCCGTTGGCGCAGGAGCCCATGGACACCACCCAGCGCGGCTCTGCCATCTGGTCGTACACCTTGCGCAGGGCCGGCGCCATCTTGTTGCACAGCGTGCCGGCGACGATCATCAGGTCGCTCTGGCGCGGGCTGGGGCGGAAGACGATGCCGAAGCGGTCCAGGTCATAACGCGACGCGCCGGCCTGCATCATCTCGATGGCGCAACAGGCCAGTCCGAAGGTCATCGGCCACAGCGAGCCGGTGCGGGTGTAATTGACCACCGCGTCCACCGTGGTGGTGACGAAGCCCTTGTCGAGTACGCCTTCGATGCTCATGGTTCGCTCGCTTGCAATCGTCGGTCGGCCGCCGGGTCATTCCCAGTCGAGCGCGCCCTTCATCCACTCGTAGACGAAGCCCACCACCAGGATGCCCAGGAACAGCATCATGGACAGAAAACCGAACAGGCCCAGTTCTTCCAGCACGATCGCCCAGGGAAACAGGAAGGCGATCTCCAGATCGAACAGGATGAACAGGATGGCCACCAGGTAATAGCGCACGTCAAACTTCATGCGCGCATCCTCGAAGGCATCGAAACCGCATTCGTAGGGGGAGAGTTTCTCGGCGTCCGGCTTGTGCGGTGCCAGCAGCCCCCCGGCCAACATGGGCAGCACGCCGACCGCCAGTCCGACCAGGATGAACAGCAAGACCGGAAAGTAGTTCTCGAGCATCGATCCCCCAATTGACGCGTACAGACGCGATCTCCGCGTCGAGAGGCCCGGAGTTTAGGCGCCGGCGAAGCCGGGTGTCAAGGCGAGCGGAATGCAAAAATCCATTGTTTTCAATGTGTTATTAAATCATCGGGAGTGGGTATAAAGAAATTCGATGGTGGTGCCGGTGGTTTCAAGCGAGCAGGCGCTCCAGTTCGGCGACGATGCGCTCGCCGGTGTGTCCGTCCCATTTTTCCGGTATGCCGCCCCGTTTCCACTCGCCGGCGAACAGCCGGTCCAGGGCCGGTCCCAGTCGCGCCGGATCGGTACCGATCAGCTCGTTGGTGCCCACGTTCACGGTCTCCGGCCGTTCGGTGTTGTCGCGCAGGGTCATGCAGGGCACGCCTAGCACCGTGGTCTCCTCGGTGATGCCGCCGGAGTCGGTGATCACCGCTTTGGCGTGTCTGACCAGGTAGTTGAACTCCAGATACGGCTGCGGATCGACCAGCCGCAGGTTGCCCGGCAGTTCGCTCACCTCGCGCAGCGTTTTGGCCGTGCGCGGGTGCACCGGGAATACCACCGGCAGCCCGCGCGTGCCGCTGCCGATCGCCGACAGCATGCGGGTGAAGGCGTCGCCGCGGTCGACGTTGGCCGGTCGGTGCAGGGTCAGCACGAAGTAATGCCCCGGGGTCAGGTCCAGTTCCGTCCAGAACGGCGGCGGGCGCAGCCGGTCGATGTTGGCCAGCAGGGTGTCGATCATGGTGTTGCCGACGAAGAAGATGCGTTCGTCGCCGACGCCCGCGGCGCGCAGGTTGCGGTTGGCCACCTCGCTGGTGGTGAAGAACCAGTTGGTGATGGCATCGGTGACCATGCGGTTGATCTCCTCCGGCATGCTCCAGTCGCCCGAGCGGATGCCGGCCTCCACGTGAGCCACCGGCACGCACAGCTTCTGCGCGGCGATGGCGCAGGCCATGGTGGAGGTCACGTCGCCGACCACCAGGCACAGGTCCGCGCGCTGCTGCAACAGCAGTTTCTCGTAGCGGGTCATGATCGCCGCAGTCTGCTCGGCCTGGGTGCCGGAGCCGACCTCCAAGTTCACATGCGGCTCGGGGATGCCCAGTTGCGTGAAGAAGTCGCCGGACATGCGCGCATCGTAATGCTGGCCGGTATGCACCAGCCGGTAACCGAGTGGGCCGCCTGCGGCGCGACGCGCGTCCAGCGCGCGGATGATGGGGGCGATCTTCATGAAGTTGGGGCGCGCCCCGGCGATGATGTCGATGGTGCTCACGACCACTCCAGCGTTGTACGGGCGGCGCTAGCTTAGCGGAAACGCGGCGTCGTGCGTCAGCGCCGCGCCGGCGGTGACCGGGCGATGTGCTATATTGCGCCCCTTTCGTGGTCGGTCGCCCGGTGGACAGGACGCATGCCGCCGGCTCCGGCCGAATCCATGGCGGGTGGTGATGCCCGCCGCCCAGCCTGGAATTCCGTCATCCCGCCCGTCATGTCGAACGCCGATCAGCCCGCGCCGCCCAAGGACTTCGAAACTGCCCTGCGGGAACTGGAACGACTGGTGCGCGACATGGAGCAGGGTGATCTCACGCTGGAGCAGTCGCTCGCCGCCTACAAGCGCGGCATGGAGTTGTCCGCGTATTGCCAGCAGACCCTGGAAGCCGCGGAGCAGCAGGTCAAGGTGCTGGAGGACGGCATGCTGAAGTCGTTCCACGAGGAAGCGCGGAACGGCGATGACTGATTTCGCCGCCTGGTCGCGCGCGCTGCAGGCGCGCATGGAAACGGCGCTGGCGGCGGTGCTGCCCGAAGCCGCCATCGCCCCGGCGCGCTTGCACGAGGCCATGCGCTATGCCGTGCTGGGCGGCGGCAAGCGGGTGCGGCCGATGCTGGCGTTCGCCGCCGGCGAGGCCGTGGGCGCACCGCTGCCGGCGGTGGAACGCGCTGCCTGTGCAGTCGAACTGATCCACGCCTATTCCCTGATTCACGACGATCTGCCGTGCATGGACGACGATGCCCTGCGCCGCGGCAAACCGACCTGCCACGTGCGCTTCGACCAGGCCACCGCGCTGCTGGCGGGAGATGCGCTGCAGAGCCTCGCGTTCGAACTGCTGGCCGCGCCCGATGACGGCACCGACGCCGGTGCCCGCCTGGCCATGGTGGCACTGCTGGCGCGCGCCGCCGGGTCGCGCGGTATGTGCGGCGGCCAGGCCGTCGATCTGGCTGCCACCGGCAGCACCCCGGACCTGGCCGAGCTGGAGTTCATGCACATCCACAAGACCGGGGCGTTGATCGAGGCCGCGGTGTTGCTGGGCGCGTCGGCGGGCGGTCTGCCCGATGCCGACACACGTGACCGTCTGATGCGTTATGCCCACGGGGTCGGTCTGGCCTTTCAGGTCATGGACGACGTGCTCGATGCCGAGACCGATACCGCCACGCTGGGCAAGACCGCCGGCAAGGACGCCGCCCAGGGCAAGGCCACTTACCTGACGTTGATGTCGGTGCGCGAGGCACGCGCCTATGCCACTGAGCTGGTCGACCGCAGCCTGGCCGCGGTCGCGCCGTTCGGCGCGGCGGGCACGCGCCTGGCCGACATCGCCCGGTTCATCGTCGAACGCCGCTACTGAGCCTTCATCGTCCGCGCCATGTCTTTCCTGCACAGCATTCAAACGCCCGCCGACCTGAAGCCGCTGGATCGGGAAGCGCTCAAGCAGCTCGCCGATGACTTGCGCGCGTTCCTGCTCGACAGCGTCGCCCGCACCGGCGGCCATCTGGCGTCCAATCTGGGCGTGGTCGAGCTGACCGTCGCGTTGCATTACGTGTTCGACACGCCCGAGGACCGCATCGTCTGGGACGTCGGTCACCAGACCTACGCACACAAGGTGCTCACCGGCCGGCGCGAGCGCATGGCCACGCTGCGCCAGACCGATGGGCTGTCGGGCTTCACCAAACGCGAGGAGAGTCCCTACGACACCTTCGTCGCCGGACATTCCAGCACTTCCATTTCCGCCGCGCTGGGCATGGCCGTGGCGGCCAAGCTCAAGGGCGAGGCGCGGCGCGTGGTGGCGGTGATCGGCGACGGTGCGATGACCGCCGGCATGGCGTTCGAGGCGCTCAACAACGCCGGGGCGATGGATGCCAACCTGCTGGTCATCCTGAACGACAACGAGATGTCGATCTCGCCCAACGTCGGCGCGATGAACAGCTATCTCACCCGCCTGCTGTCGGGCCGCTTCTACAACACGTTGCGCCGTCGCGGCGAACGTCTGCTCGCCAATCTGCCGCCCATCCAGGAACTGGCGCGGCGGGCCGAGGAACACCTCAAGGGCATGGTGACACCGGGCACGCTGTTCGAGGAATTCGGCTTCAACTACCTCGGCCCCATCGATGGCCACGACCTGGATGCGTTGATCCCAACGCTGGAGAACATCCGCCGTCTGCCCGGCCCGCAGTTCCTGCACGTGGTCACGCGCAAGGGCAAGGGCTACCAGCAGGCCGAAGCCAATCCCTGTCTGTACCACGGCGTCGGCAAGTTCGACGTGGCCGACGGCATCGCCCCCAAGGCGGGCGCGCGTCCCACCTACACCGAGGTGTTCGGCCGCTGGCTTTGTGACATGGCCGCGGCCGACCCGCGCCTGGTCGGCATCACTCCGGCGATGTGCGAGGGGTCGGGCCTGACCGAGTTCGCCCAGACCCATCCGGACCGTTATTTCGATGTCGGTATCGCCGAGCAGCATGCGCTGACCTTCGCCGCCGGACTGGCGTGCGAGGGCTACAAGCCGGTGGTGGCGATCTATTCCACCTTCCTGCAACGCGCCTACGACCAGTTGATCCACGACATCGCGCTGCAGGATCTGCCGGTCATGCTGGCGATCGACCGCGCCGGTCTGGTGGGCGCCGACGGGCCGACCCATGCCGGCGCCTTCGACCTGGCCTACCTGCGTTGTGTGCCCAACATGCTGATCGCCACGCCCTCGGATGAGGACGAGTGCCGACGCCTGCTGACCACGGCCTATCGTCATGACGGCCCCAGCGCGGTGCGCTACCCGCGCGGCACCGGTCCCGGTGCCGCGATCGATTCCGCGCTGGAAGCGCTGCCGGTGGGCGAGGGCGTGGTGCGGCGCGCGGGCGCCGACATCGCCATTCTTGCCTTCGGCAGCCTGGTCGGTGTCGGCCTGCAGGTGGCCGAGCGGCTGGGCGCCACGCTGGCCGACATGCGCTTCGTCAAACCGCTCGATCGCGCGCTGGTGCGGCGCTTGGCGGAAAGTCACGGGCATCTGGTGACGCTGGAGGAGAACGTGGTCATGGGCGGTGCCGGCTCGGCCGTGGCCGAGGCGCTGGCGGAAATGGGCCTGACCCCGCGCCTGACCCAACTGGGGCTGCCCGACCGCTTCGTCGAGCATGGCGATCCAGCCGTGCTGCTGGCGCGCTGCGGCCTGGATGCCGACGGTATCGAACGCGCGATCCGCGCCGCGTCCGTCTGAGCCATGTGGCGATGGGGCCGGGCGGCTTAATCCCGAGTGCTTTACTCAACTATTGTCCTGGGGTACCATTTTGACCGTGTCTAAATCGAGGAAGCCATCATGACCGGCAACGTTTGCGACGCGGTTTGCGAAACCACCGCGCCCTGCCCCACGAAGATCGCGCAGCCGCCCAAGGAGGCCATCGCGGATGTGCAGAACTACGCGGATTCGCGCCGCATCGCCATCGACAAGGTGGGCATCAAGGCGATCCGCCACCCGGTGAAGGTGCTGGACAAGAGCGGCGGCGCGCAGCACACCATCGCCACGTTCGCCATGTACGTGTACCTGCCGCACCATTTCAAGGGCACGCACATGTCGCGCTTCATCGAGATCCTCAATGGTTACGAACGCGAGATCTCGGTGGAATCGTTCGAACACATGCTGCGCCAGATGGTGGTGAAGCTGGAGGCCCAGTCCGGCCACGTCGAGATGAGCTTTCCGTATTTCATCAACAAGAAGGCGCCGGTGTCCGGGGTGGAGAGCCTGCTCGATTACGACGTCACCTTCATCGGCGAGATACGCAACGGTGAATACCTGCAGACTATGAAGGTGCTGGTGCCGTGCACCAGTTTGTGTCCGTGCTCGAAGAAGATTTCCGATTACGGTGCACACAACCAGCGTTCGCACGTGACGCTGACGGTGCGCACCAACAGCTTCGTGTGGATCGAGGATCTGGTGCGCATCGCCGAAGAGAATGCGTCGAGTCAGTTGTACGGCCTGCTCAAGCGCCCGGACGAGAAATACGTCACCGAGCACGCCTACGACAACCCCAAGTTCGTCGAGGATCTGGTGCGCGACATCGCGGCGGCGCTGAATGCGGATGAGCGCATCGATTCGTATGTGGTCGAGGCGGAGAATTTCGAGTCGATCCACAACCATTCGGCCTACGCGCTGATCGAACGCGACAAGACCCGGCAGGCCTGATCCCCGACTCGAAATTGCGCCGCCGGCGCGGTCGCATCCCCACGGTGTGGGGCCCCTGCTCCGCGCGCCGGCGTCGTACTTCGAGTCGATCCACAACCATTCGGCCTACGCGCTGATCGAACGCGACAAGACCCGGCAGGCCTGATCCCCGACTCGAAATTGCGCCGCCGGCGCGGTCGCATCCCCACGGCGCGGGGCCCCTGCTCCGCGCGCCGGCGTCGCCACACTGCCACAGGGGCGGCGCATCTGCTCCACACCCCGTCGAGCGGGCATAATGGCGTCGCCAACATCTTCTGCCGCGCGATGCCATGAAACCGATAGCCGTGTTTCGTCATGCCGCCACCGAGGGCCCGGGTTACTTCGCCACGTTCATCGAACAGCGGGGTTTGCCATGGCGACTGATCGCCATCGACGCGGGCGAGGCGGTGCCGGAATCCTGCGCCGATTGCGCCGGCCTGGTGTTCATGGGCGGGCCGATGAGCGTCAACGACGACCTGCCCTGGATCGCGCCGGTGTGTGACCTCATTCGCGATGCCGTGGCGGCCGGGGTGCCGGTGCTCGGGCATTGTCTCGGCGGCCAGCTCATCGCCAAGGCTTTGGGTGCGCCGGTCACGCGCAATGCGGTGAAGGAGATCGGCTGGGGCGAGGTCAGGGCGACCGGGTATCCGCTGGCGCACCACTGGCTGGGCGACGTGGCGGCGTTCCCGGCATTTCACTGGCATGGCGAGACCTTCGCCATTCCTGCCGGCGCCACGCGCATCCTGGCCAGCGACCACTGCGCCAACCAGGCCTATGTACTGGGTCCGCATCTGGGCATGCAGTGTCACGTCGAGATGACCGAAGCGATGATCCGCGACTGGTGCGAGGTCGGCGCCGCGGAGATCGCCGCCGCCGGCGGGCCC
>CAYTRH010000099.1:0-3424 GCA_964440155.1 uncultured Thiobacillus sp.
TGGACATCGCGCGTGGCCGGTGGCGGTGCGGGCCGCGCCGGGGGTGATGGTTGCGCCTGAGGTGCCGGCGGCGCCGGCGTGCGGTCGGGTAAGGGGGCAACGGCCGGTGGCGTTACCGGCTCGACCCGCTGCGTCCCCGGCGGCACACGGAACTCGCCGGTCTGGCGGTTGAAGTACCAGGCCAGCGCCGCGGCAATGACCAAGCCGGCAACCAGGCCGAAGAACAGGCCGGTGAACAGTCCGCCACGCCTGCGCGGCTGGGCCGGTGCGTCAGTTTGCCCGCGCGCGCGGGCGGGTTTACGCGCCATGCCCGCGGCGACCTACATTTTTTCCGGCGCCGACACACCCAGCAACGCCAGCCCTTCACGCAACACCGCGCGGGTGGCGTCGATCAGGCACAGCCGCGCGTCGCGCAACGCGACATCGTCCACCAGGAACTGGCAGGCGTTGTACAGCGCATGCAGGTCGGCGGCGAGGTCGCGCAGATAGTAGGCGACGATGTGGGGCGCCAGGTCACGCGCGGCGGCGCCGACGCTGTCCGGGAACTCCGCCAGCCGGCGCATCAATGCCAGCTCCTGTGGGTGTTGCAGACGGGCCAGGTCGGCATCGAGCAGATCGGCGCTGACGCCGCCCCAAGCGGCCAGCACGCTGCAGATGCGCGCATGCGCGTACTGGATGTAGTAGACCGGGTTGTCATTGCTTTGCGACTTGGCCAGGTCGAGGTCGAAATCCAGGTGCTGATCCGACTTGCGCAACACGTAGAAGAAGCGGGCCGCGTCGTTGCCGACTTCGGCGCGCAGGTCGCGCAAGGTCACGTACTCGCCGGCACGTGTGGACATGGACGCCTTCTGGCCGTTGCGGTACAGCACGGCGAACTGCACCAGCGCCACGATCAGGCGCTCGGCATCGATACCGGCGGCGGTCAGCGCGCCCTTGACACGCGGGATGTAGCCATGGTGGTCCGCGCCCCACACGTCGATGACGCGATGAAAGCCGCGCTCGAACTTGTTGAGGTGGTAGGCGATGTCGGCGGCGAAATAGGTGTAAAGGCCGTTCTCGCGTTGCACCACGCGATCCTTCTCGTCACCGAACGCGGTGGAACGGAACCACTGTGCGCCGTCCTGCGTGTACAAGTGGCCGTGTTTGCGCAACTGCTCCAGGGCACGCTCGATCATGCCGGATTCGTGCAGCGTCCGTTCCGAGAACCAGGTATCGAAACACACGCCGAACTCGGTCAGATCATTGCGGCAGTCGCCCAACTGCTCCTCCAGTGCGTAGCCGTGCAGGTAAGCGTAATCGGCGCCCAGCAGGCGCTTGGCGTTGGCGATCAGGGCATCGAGATGGGCTTCGGCATCCTGGTCGGCCGGCGGCACACCGGCTTGAACCTCGGCCGCGGCGCGGCGGTAGCGTTCGCCGTGCAGCGCGTAGATGCCGTCGGCCATGGTGCCGACATAGCCGCCCTGGTAGGCGTTGGTCGGGAACGGCACGATCTCGCCGCACAGCGCCAGGTAACGCAGCCAGGTGGACAATGCCAGGATGTCCATCTGTCGGCCGGCGTCGTTGACGTAGAACTCGCGCTTGACGTCATAGCCCGCATGCGCCAACACGTTGGCCAGGCTGGCCCCGTAGGCGGCGCCGCGGCCATGGCCTACATGCAGCGGTCCGGTGGGGTTGGCCGAGACGAACTCGATCTGCAATTTTTCGCCCCTGCCGAGATCGACGCGGCCGAACCCGCCGCTAGCGCGCAGCACTGCAACGGGCACCTCGCGCCAAACTTGCGTGTGCAGGAACACGTTGATGAAACCGGGACCGGCAATCTCCAGCCGTTCCACCAGGTCCGATGCCGGCATGGCCGCGACGATATCGGCGGCGACCTCGCGCGGATTGCGCCTGAGCAGCTTGCCCAGCGGCATCGCGACGTTACAGGCGAAATCGCCGTGACTCTCCTGCTTGGGGCGTTCCAGTTCGATCGTGGGCGCCTGATCCGGCGCGACCTGCCGCACGGCCTGCGCGAACAATGCGGCAAGGCGCGCCTTGGGGGGGAAATAAGCGGTCATGCGGTTACACCTGCGGATAATCGGTGGATTATAACGGCAGCCCTGCGCCCTAAGGGGTGGCGCATGCCGGCAACATCATACGAACGAGATACACGGGAACCCTGCCTGAAAGCTATTCAGGACGCGGCCACGACTGTCAGAATATCGACACCCGTTGCCGCGACGATCACCGTGGCGCTGATCCACCCACACTGCCAGCAACAACAACCGGGAGGGTTGACGTGTTCGATAACGAGCGCGATATCTACCGTTTCGTCACCGTGCGTGCCCATACCGGCGCCGCGCCGCTGCTCGATGCTGCGGACAAGGAACTGTTTCTGGCTCAGCTGGCCGCGACGCGCAAGCGGTTTCGCGTGGCCGTGGCGGGCTACGCCGTGCTGGATGACCACGCGCATCTGCTGCTGATCAGCGCGGCGGACCAGGAGTGCGGCGCCATCATTACCGACCTGCGCGGCGGATTCCAGCGTGCGTGGCGCGCCAAATCCCCCGATGCGCCCACGGGTCCGCTGTGGGCGCACGGACTGGAGGCGCGTGACATCGACCGGCGCACCGAACTGCGCGCGTATCTGGATTTCATCCACTACGATCCGGTGCGTCACGGCCTGGTGGCGCGCGCCGCCGACTATCCCTGGTCCAGCCTGCCGGCGCGCGTGGCGCAAGGCATCTTTGCCGAGGATTGGGCGACTTCCGGACCGCCCGCCGGCGTGGCCAAGGTATTACGTGCCTGAGGCGCGAACGCAAACGAAAGGCCCCGCCGCGGCGGGGCCTTTCGTTTGCGGGTAGTGCGCAAACCGCCGCCGGTCGTCCGGCGGGCCGGGCTGGAACCCGACCCGTGGGCGGCGGACCGACGGATTTGCGCGGTAGCGCCTGGATCAGAAATCCATGTCGCCCATGCCACCCATGCCGCCACCCATGCCCGGCGCGCCGGCGGCCTTCTTGTCCTCCGGCAGTTCGGCCACCATGCAGTCGGTGGTCAACATCAGACCAGCCACGGAGGCGGCGTTCTGCAGCGCGGTGCGAGTGACCTTGGTCGGGTCCAGCACACCCATTTCCATCATGTCGCCATATTCGGCGGTCTGGGCGTTGTAGCCGTAGTTGCCGCTACCCTCGACCACTTTGTTGACCACCACGCTGGGCTCGGCGCCGGTGTTGAACACGATCTCGCGCAGCGGCTGCTCCAGCGCACGCAGCACGATCTTGATGCCGGCATCCTGATCGTGGTTGTCGCCCTTGAGGTCGCCGATGTTGGCACGCGCGCGCAGCAGTGCCACGCCACCGCCGGCGACGATGCCTTCCTCGACGGCCGCACGGGTGGCGTGCAGCGCATCCTCGACGCGCGCCTTCTTCTCCTTCATCTCGACTTCGGT
>CAYTRH010000099.1:3481-10412 GCA_964440155.1 uncultured Thiobacillus sp.
TTCTCCTTGTCATAGTCGCTGGTGGCTTCTTCGATCTGCTTGTTGATCTGGGTGATGCGCGCCTTGATCGCGTCAGCCGAACCAGCGCCGTCGATGATGGTGGAGTTCTCCTTGCCGACTTCCACACGCTTGGCGCGGCCCAGGTCGTTCAGGCTGGCCTTCTCCAGGGTCAGGCCGACTTCCTCGGCGATCACCGTGCCGCCGGTCAGGATGGCCATGTCTTCCAGCATGGCCTTGCGGCGGTCGCCGAAACCGGGCGCCTTGACCGCGCAGGTCTTCAGAATGCCGCGGATGTTGTTGACCACCAGCGTGGCCAGCGCCTCGCCCTCGATGTCCTCGGCGATGATCAGCAGCGGCTTGCCAGCCTTGGCCACCTGCTCCAGTACCGGCAGCAGGTCGCGAATGTTGGAGATCTTCTTGTCGTGCAGCAGGATGAACGGATCCTCCAGCACGGCCATCTGCTTGTCGGCGTTGTTGATGAAGTACGGCGACAGGTAGCCGCGGTCGAACTGCATGCCCTCGACCACGTCCAGCTCATTCTCCAGGCCGGAACCGTCCTCGACCGTGATGACGCCTTCCTTGCCCACCTTGTCCATGGCGTCGGCGATGATCTGACCGATGGAGGCGTCTGCGTTGGCGGAGATGGCGCCCACCTGGGCGATTTCCTTGCTGGTGGTGCAGGGCTTGGACAGCTTCTTCAGCTCGTCCACCACGGCCACCACGGCCTTGTCGATGCCGCGCTTCAGATCCATCGGATTCATGCCGGCGGCGACATATTTCATGCCCTCGTTGACGATGGACTGCGCCAACACGGTGGCGGTGGTGGTACCGTCACCGGCCACGTCGGAGGTCTTGGACGCGACTTCCTTGACCATCTGCGCGCCCATGTTCTCGAACTTGTCCTTCAGCTCGATTTCCTTGGCCACCGACACACCGTCCTTGGTCACGGTCGGCGCGCCGAACGAGCGGTCCAGCACCACGTTGCGGCCCTTGGGGCCCAGCGTCACCTTGACCGCGTTGGCCAGGATGTTGACGCCGGCCACCATGCGATGACGGGCGGAATCACCGAAACGTACGTCTTTAGCTGCCATTGTGTGTTCTCCTGTTCGTTACGGACGCGCGGCTCAGGCCTCGACCACGCCCATGATGTCTTCTTCGCGCATGACCAGCAGTTCCTGGCCATCCATCTTCACGGTCTGGCCGGCATACTTGCCGAACAGCACGCGGTCGCCCACTTTCACGCCCATCGGGATGAGCTTGCCGGCGTCATCGCGCTTGCCGGGGCCGACGGCGAGGATCTCGCCTTGATCCGGCTTCTCGGCGGCGGTATCGGGAATGACGATGCCGGAAGCGGTCTTGCGCTCCTCTTCCATGCGCTTGACGATGACGCGATCGTGCAACGGACGAATCTTCATGCTTTCCTCCTAACAGGAATCCGTGTTGGGTGGTTCGGGAGTCGTTCGTGAGATGACTTGTTGGCACTCATCTCCGACGAGTGCTAATAGTAGGGTCGGCCCAAAGTGATTTCAAGGGCCGGGATTTCGATTGTTGGTTGTCGGCACTCGGTGGTCACCGGAGCCATCATGACCTGCCCCCGCTGAGCCGTACCAATCGAAGCTAGGCAGAGTCCGTCATCCAGAGAGGACGGACATGCGCAAGAGTCGCTTCACCACGGAACAGATCATCGGGTTCATCAAGCAGACCGAGGCTGGCATGGCAGTGTCGGAGTTGGGCCGGCAGCACGGCTTCAGCCCGGCCAGCTTCTACGCCTGGCGGGCCACGTACGGCGGCATGGCGGCAGAGGACGCCAAGCACCTGGAGGCCCTCGAGGCCGAGAACAGCCGGCTAAAGCGCCTGCTGGCCGAGGCGCATCTGGACATCGAAGTACTGAGAATCGGCTTCAGAGTAAGACGCTAGCCCCGCAACGCAAGCGCGAGGCGGTCCGTCGCATGCTCGATACGTGTGCCCTGAGCGAGCTCCGGGCCTGCCGCCTTGCGGGGCTGTCCCGCGACGCCTTTCGCCGCCCGCCCGGACAGGTGCCTGCAACGCAGGCGCTGTCGGCCAGGATCATCGAACTGGCGCAGGCGCGCCGCAGGTTCGGCTATCGCCGCCTGCACGACCTGCTGCGCCTGGAGTACCCGAGCGTGAACCCCAAGAAGGTCTACCGGCTGTATCGCGAGGCGAACCTGGCCGTGTGCCACCGCAAGAAGATCCGTGACCTGCCGGGTGTAGCATCTCTGACGATCACAGCAGATAACGCACCCAGACGCGGTTGCCGGCACCGGAGTACACCACCTGGTGGCACAGGTTGCGCACCAGCGCGATGCCGCGGCCATGCGGGCGGCTGGTGTCGGTGAGCGCCTCGCCGGCATCGAGCGCGATGTAGTCGAACCCCGGTCCGCTGTCGATGACCTGGATGTCCAGGGCGGCGCGCGCTTCGTCGGCATGCAGTCGGAACACCAGTTCGATCTTGCCGGTGTTCAACCGGGCGAGACGCTCGGCGCGCTGCTGCATGTAGATCTCGTATCCGCCGATCCACGACTTGGTGGCCGAATCCAGGCCCAGCAGGCCGTGATCGAGCGCGTTGTTGAACAGTTCGGACACGATCAGGAACAGCGTGCCCTGGTGCGGCTTGACCGCTTCCAGCTGCGTGAGCAGGCCGAGCACGGAAGGCACCACATCGAGGTAGCGCAGCTCTTTGGCGCCGTAGCTCAACTCCATGCGCCATTCGGCGATGTCGCCATGGTAGACCGCCGCCGGCGCGGCCAGACGGGGCAGTTCGCGGCGTTCGATCGGCACCGACACCATCAGGCAGGAGATGTCGTCGCGCCGCGGCCGGCCGTCGAGGCGGGCTTCGACGCCGTGTGCCAGGCAGGTCAGCCGGTCGCCTTCCCCGGCGTTGCCCAGCAACCGCAACACACCGTCCAGCCCCAGCCAGGCGCCCTCTACGTCGTCTGCTTCCACCAGGCCGTCCGAACACAGCAGCAGATCGCCCGGCTCGTGAAAGACCACCAGCTCGGTTTCGGCGGAGAACAGCGCCTCCGGCAGGATGCCCAGCGGCGGATTCGCGGAGGCCCAGCGCGCGCGCACGTCGCCACCGTAGGTGACGAACAGGGCGTCCGGGTTGCCGCCGTTCCACACTTCCACCGTCTGGTTGCGCACGTCCACGGCCGCCAGCGTCGCGGCGACGAAGCGGTCCGCAGGCAGCAGCCGTTTGAGCTTGCGGTTCAGCTCCTCGACGATGCTGGACAGCGGAAAGCCCTTCGCGGTCATGCTGTAGAACGCCTGGGTCAACGGCATCGCGGTCAGGGCCGCGGCGAGCCCATGACCGGTGGCGTCGGCGAGCATCACGTTGAGCACGTCGCCAGGCGCGCGCGCTGCGCACAGCAGATCGCCGCTGAAGGTATCGGCCGGCAGATTGAAATGACGCACCATGGCATCGCGCAGGCCCTCGGCGTCGTTCAGACGCGCCATCACATGCGCGCCAAGACGATTCTGCGCCTCCGCCTCGGCGCGCCACGAGGCCAGTTCGTCGGCATAGGCGCGCACCTTGCGTTGCAGCGCCCACTGACGCGCGTGGCTGTTGATCTTGGCGCGGACCAACGCATGCGATGCCGGCTTGACCAGGTAATCGTCGGCGCCGGCGGCCAGCCCTTCGGTGATGTCGCGCATGCCGTCCAGCGCCGAGTACAGGATGATCGGCGTCCAGCGATCCGGCCAGCGCGCACGGATCTCGCGTACGGCGGACACGCCGTCCAGACGCGGCATCATGATGTCCATGATCACCAGATCCGGCGCCTCACGCTCGTAGACCTCGAGGGCCTCGACACCGTCCCTGGCCGACAGCGGCACATGCCCCAGCCGGCCGACCAGCACTTCCAGCGGACGCAGGTTGACCAGCGTATCGTCGACGATCAGGATCTTCAGCGGCTGCTGCGCCGGTACGGCATCGGCGTGCGGCCGATCACCCGGGGACGACAAAGCGTCCATCAGGCGCGAATGGCGAACAGCTTGCCGAAGTTGGCGATCTCCAGAACCTGTTTGACCGTACCGTGCAGGCGCGCCAGGGCCACGGTCTTGCCCGCCGCCTCGGCCTTTTCGCGCAGCAGTAACAGCATGCCCAGGGCGGAACTGTCGAGGTAGTCGACCTGCTGGAAATCGACCTCGACCTCGCGCACGCCGTCCCGGCTCAGGGCCTCCTCGTAGGCGGCGCGAAAATCCCGGTGGGAGTGGAAGTCAAAGCGACCATTGAGCTTGAGGATGGCCCGATGGTCGCGCACTTCACTGGCGATCTGCATGTTGCGCTCCGTGCATGGAATCTCTCGCGGATATCGGCACGATGCGCGCCGGCTTTAGCGCGCATCGGCATGGCGCCGTGTCACGCGATGCGCGCCAGCAGGCGCGCGGCGATGTCGTGCAGCGGCGCGATTTCCGCCGCCGCACCGAGTTCGATCGCCGCCTTGGGCATGCCGAACACCACGCAGGAAGCCTCGTCCTGGGCGATGGTGTGGGCACCGGCCCGGCGCATCGCCAGCAGGCCCTGGGCGCCATCCTTGCCCATGCCGGTCAGCAACACGCCCAGCCCGTTGCCGCCGGCAACCGCGGCGGCGCTGTGGAACAGCACGTCGACGGATGGACGATGGCGGTTGACCGGTTCGTCCTTGGACAGTTCGGTACAGTAATACGGGCCGTTGCGCTTCACCCGCAGGTGCGAATGGCCCGGTGCGATGTACACGTGGCCGGGCAACACGCGCTCGCCGTGCTCCGCCTCCTTCACGTGCATCGCGCTCAGGCCGTCCAGACGCTGCGCGAACGAGCGGGTGAAGCTCTCCGGCATGTGCTGCGCGATGAGGATGCCGGGCGCACTGGCCGGCATGCGCGACAACAGTTCCTTCAGCGCTTCCGTGCCGCCGGTGGACGAACCGACGAACACCAGACGTTCGCCGGCGCGCACCGTGTGTGCCGGCAGCGGGCGCGGCGCCTGCGGGGCGTGATCCGCCAGCGCGTGCCGGCGCACGCGTGCGCGCGCGGCGGCACGGATCTTGTCGGCGATCTCGTCGGCCAGTTCGGCCAACCGTACCGGCCCGCCCAGACGCGGCTTGGCGATGAAATCGACCGCACCCAGCTCCAGGGCGCGCAGGGTCTCCTCGCTGCCGCGGGCGGTGTGGCTGGACACCATGACCACCGGCATCGGCCGCAGGCGCATGAGCTTTTCCAGGAAATCCAGACCGTTCATGCCGGGCATTTCCACGTCCAGCGTGAGCACGTCCGGGTCCAGTGTCTTGATCAACTCGCGTGCCTGGATCGGGTCCGGCGCCTGGCCGACCACCTCCATGTCGGGCTGGCCGTTGATGATCTCGCGCATCAGCCCGCGCACCAGTGCGGAGTCGTCGACGATGAGCACGCGTGTCTTGGCCATGCGCGTCCTCAGGAGAACAGTTCGACGTCGCCGGCGATCTCGGTCGACTTCAGACGCCGGCCGTAATCGCGTTCGCGTTCGATGATGGTGTTGTTGTGCACCGACTTGAGCTTGCGCACCATGACCCGCCCCGTGGCCGGAAAGAAATATACCTTGCGCGGATAGAGCCCCTGCAGGTCTTCGGCCACCACCCGGATGCGCTCGGTGTGCAGATAGTCGAGCACGAACTCGCTGTTGAGCGCACCCACCTGCACCGTGGTGAAACCGCGTAACACCGAGGCGCCGCCGAACACCTTGGCCTCCAGACGGGTGCGGCTGGCACCGAGCTTGACCAACTGGTTGATCAGCACCTCCATGGCGTAGCTGCCGTAGCGCGCCGAACTGGACAGAGGGTCGTGCGCGTCGCCGCCGCTCTCCGGCAGCATGAAGTGATTCATGCCGCCGATACCGGTCTTGGGATCGCGCACACAGGCAGACACGCAGGAGCCGAGCACGGTGACCAGTACCATGTCGCGCGCGGTGACGTAATACTCGCCTGGCAGGATCTTGGCCGCCTCGCTGCCGAACTGGCGGTCGAAGTAGTGCGTGGGCGCGAGGACTTCCTCGAACGCGTGCAGACTCACCGTCCCCCCTTGACCTCGGCGTGCTGATACACGGTCTGGCCGCGCAGGCGGAACAGGTCGGTGGCGTGATACAGCGCCTCGGAATGGCCGACGAACAGCAGTCCGTCCGGCTTCAGCAGCGGCTTCATCTTCTTCAGGATGGCGTACTGCGTCGGCTTGTCGAAGTAGATCATGACGTTGCGGCAGAAGATCGCATCGAGCGGCTGGCGGATGGACCAGACCGGGTCGAGCAGATTGAGCCGGAAGAAGCGCACCATGGCGCGCAGTTCCGGCTTGACTCGCGCCATGCCCAGCTTGTCGCCGGTGCCGCGCAGGAAGAACTGGCGTTGGCGCGCCTCGCTCAGCTTGTTCAGACGTTCCAGCGGATAGACGCCCTCCTCGCCCTTGCGCAGCACGCTGGTATCGAGGTCGGAGGCCAGGATCTGCACCGGCGGGTTGCCGCCCAGCGCTTCCACCGCGGTCATGGCGATGGAATAGGGCTCTTCGCCGGTGCTGGAGGCGGCACTCCACACCACGATGGGACGGTCGCGCCGGGTCTTGAGGAAATCCCGCAGCAGGTCGAAGTGATGCGCCTCGCGGAAGAAGTCCGTGAGATTGGTGGTCAGCGAGTTGACGAAGGCTTCCCACTCGGCACCGTCGCCGGAGCGGATCAGCGCCAGATAGTCCTGGAAACTGCGCCGGCCGGTGGCGCGCAGGCGCCGGGCCAGGCGGCTGTAGACCATGTCCTCCTTGGCATCGGACAGCGCGATGCCGGCATGCTGATAGATCAGCTTGCGTACTTCCTCGAAGTCGCGTTTGGAGAAGGCGAATTCGCGTTGCGGGTCGGTGGTGGCGGCCATCAGAACTCTTCCCATTCGTCGTCGCCGTTGCCGCCGGCCAGACGCTGCAT
>CAYTRH010000100.1:0-10402 GCA_964440155.1 uncultured Thiobacillus sp.
TGCCGCTCCAGCAGCGTGACCGCCCAGCCACGTCGCGCCAGCCGTTCGCTGATGGCGCAGCCGGCCAGGCCGGCGCCCAGCACCAGCGCATGGCGCGCGGTCGGCGTGGCCGGTGCAGTGTGTGCTTTCAGTGCCAGACGCCCGACCAGCATCTCGCGTTTGCGTCCGTAACCGGGCCGCTTGTCCACGGCGAAGCCGGCCGCGCGCAGCGCCGCGCGCGCGGTGCCGGCCCGGCACCAGGTGGCCAGGGTCGCATCCGGCGCGGCGATGTCCGCGCAGCGCCGGAACAGCGCCGGTGACCACATGTCCGGATTCTTGCGCGGATCGAAGCCGTCGAAGTAGAACGCGTCCACCCGCGCGTCCAATTGGTTCAGCGTGGCTTGCGCATCGCCGAACAGCAGGGTCAGCAGCACCCGGCCGCCGGCGAACTCCAGCCGGTGGAAGCCGGGCAGCGGCGGCGGCCAGGTCGCGCGCAGCGCCTCGGCCAGGGGAGCGGCGTCCGGCCAGCGCGCGCGCAGGCGCGCGAACTCGGTGTCGCCCGGCGGTCGCGCCTCCGTGGCCAGATAGTGCAGGCGCAGCGGACGCGCGTGATCCTCGCGCCAGGCCAGCCAGGTGGCCAGGAAGTTGAGGCCGGTACCGAAACCGTTCTCCAGCACCACGAAGCGCTCGCGCCCGCGCCAGCGTTCCGGCAGACCGTTGCCGCCCAGGAACACGTGTGCTGCCTGACCCGGACCGCCATCGGCGGAGTAATACACGTCGTCGAAGTCGGCGGCGCGCGGCGTGCCATCGGCGTCGAATACCACCTGCGCGGGCATCAGCGGCCGGCAGGGCGTCGGTGGGCTGGCCGGGGTCACGGCGCGCGCAGCCTCCGGGTCAATGCAGCGCGCGCGAGGGCGGCTCGAACAGCGCCGCCACGGCGGACGGGTCGAGGCGATATTCGTGATCGCAGATGTCGTCACGGATCACGATCTCACCCTTTTCGGCCAGGATGGCATCGCATTCCGCCCGGCCCAGGCCGCGCAGCATGTCATGGATCTTGTCCCAGTCGCGCGGGCAGTGATACGTCACCGGGCGCGGCGCGAACACGCGCACGTCCTCGTCGGCAAACAGGCGTCGCAGCAGTGCCGGTGGCGCACAGGTCAGCAGCTCCTCGTCGCCCAGCGTGGCCAGCAGGTGTTGCAGCCGCTGCCAGCCGTCGGCGTCGCGCGCGTCCGCGTCCGGCAGCTTCTGCAGGAACAGGCCGGTGGCGCGCGTGGCGTCGGCCGCCAGACGCAGCCGCGTCGGCAACTGCTCGGAACGCGTCAGGTAGTGCTCGAACAGGGCCGCGATGCTGTCGCCATCGAGCGGCACGACGCTCTGGTAGGGCTCGCGCATGCCGGCGGCATCCAGGGTCAGCACCAGATGGCCGTCGCCGAGCAACGCGCGTGCGTCTGCTGCGCTCGCCACGGCAGCCGGCTCGGCGCGCGCCATGCCACGCAGCCGCAATTGCTCGTCGCAATCCAGTACCAGCAGGTTCACCGGGCCGGAGCCGCGCAACTGGAAGGTCATGC
Organism: uncultured Thiobacillus sp.; assembly: GCA_964440155.1. Classification (GTDB taxonomy): domain Bacteria; phylum Pseudomonadota; class Gammaproteobacteria; order Burkholderiales; family Thiobacillaceae; genus PFJX01. The sequence goes on from CAYTRH010000100.1 coordinate 1,551, forward strand.
GCGCCGGCTGCTTCAGGTTGGCGGCGATCAGCGCGGTCACCGCACTCATCTCGCCGAACAGGCGCTGAACCTTATCGGCGTAGTCGCGCCGCGCCACCATGTCGCGCCAGCAGGCGTCGAGCGACACCAATGCGCCGCGGATGTCCAGGCGGTCGAGCAGGAAAGGCTGTACGCAATCGCGATCCATGGCGCGTCGGCGGTCGGCGAAAGGCGCCATTCTATACGGCGCACCCCGACCGGGTTGACGCTGATCAAGGCCGGTAGGCTGGCGCTCGCCGACACTCGCGCGCACCCCACCTTCGTCATTGCTCATGCCTTCGCTCTGGTCCCGCTATACCGCCGCGCCGCACCGCGTCATGTTCCTGCCCGGTGCCTTTTACGGCGTTGTGGCCATGGCCTGGTGGGTATTCGAACTCGAAGCGCGATTCCTCGGCGTGACCAGCCTGGTGCCGCCCGGCTCGGCGCCGGCAACGCTGCATCTGTGGTCGCTGCTGTATGGCTTCTTCCCGTTCTTCGTGTTCGGTTTCCTGTTCACCGCGATGCCCAACTGGCTCGACGCGCCGGCCATCGGCCGCGGTGCCTATGTGTCGTCCGGCCTGGCCCTGGCCGGCGGCGTGGGCCTGGTCTACGCCGGCCTGATCTGGCCGCTGCTGCTGACCATGGGTCTGGTGGTGCACCTCGCCGGCTGGCTGGTGGCCTGTGCCGCGCTGATCGGCACACTGCGGCGTGCGCCGCCGCAGGACAGGCGTCATGCCGCCGTGGCAACGCTGGCCGTGGCTTTGGGCGGCGTGGGCGCCGCCGCGTTTCTGGCTGGCTGGCTCGGCCAGGCACCCTGGGCCCTGACGAGCGCGGAGAGCCTGGCGATATGGGGGTTCCTGACGCCGCTGTTCCTGGTGGTGTGCCATCGCATGGTGCCGTGGTTCACCAGCAGGGTGGTCGCGCATTACGTGATGATCCGCCCCTGGGCACCGCTGTGGCTGGCACTGGTCGCCGCGCTGGGGCATGCGGCGGCGCAGGTGCTGGACCGCGCCGCATGGGCCTGGCCGCTCGATCTCGTGTTGGCGCTGGTGGTGTTCTGGCTCGCGGCGCAATGGGGGGTGGCGCGCGGTGTGCGGCAAGTGCGCCTGCTGGCCATGCTGCACATCGCCTGGCTGTGGGCTGGTATCGCGTTCGCGCTGAATGCGGCCGATGGTCTGGCCGCCTTCCTCGCATCCGCCTGGCGTGCTGGACTGGCACCGCTGCATGCATTGGCGATCGGCTTCTTCTCGACCATGCTGATCGCCATGGCCTCGCGCGTCAGTCTCGGTCATTCCGGGCGCAAGTTGGAGGCCGACGCGCTGACCTGGGGCCTGTTCTGGCTGGTGCAGGCGAGCGCGCTGGCGCGCATGTTGCCCGACCTGCTGCCGGCGGTGCCGCCGGCATTCACCCGGCTGGCGGGCTACCTGTGGCTGTTGGTGTTCGGCGCCTGGGCCTGGCGTTATGCGCCGATGTACTGGCGCGCACGCGTGGACGGCAAGCCCGGCTGAAGTTTCCGGTGAGGTGACCGATAAAGGGGCGGCGGGCCGCGGCTACGGCCGCCCGCCCGGCATGCGGCGCGAACCCACGGAGAAGGCAGCGATGAGCGACATCGAATCCATGCGGCATGACATCGTCACCCTGGTGCGCGAACTGCGCGCCACGCTGGAGGACATCGGCAGCGGCGATCTGCCGCAGGGCAACATGGTCAGCGATGCGCGCGACCGGCTGCGTTACATCTCCGCATTGACCGAACAGGCCGCCGGCCGCACCCTCAATGCCGCCGAGGCCATCGCCGACCGCCTGCGCGCGCAGCAGGCCGCCGCAGCCGCGCTGGCGCGGCGCACCCGGTCACCGCAGGTTCGCGCCTTCCTCGACAATCTGGTGCAGCAGCACCGCATGAGCGCGGCCGATACCAGCGAGATCATCGAGGCGCAGGCGTTTCAGGATTTGGTCGGGCAGGTGGTCAACAAGTTGATGCATACGGTGCAGCGCATGGAGGACAACCTGCTGCATCTGCTGGTGGAGCCGGAGACGGATGCCGGCCCGCTCGCCGGGCCGGCGCTGACCCCGCGCGCCGGCGTGACCCAGGCGGAGATCGACGATCTGTTCGGCTGAGGCCACGACACCGGCGGCTGCCGGTGTCGCGCGGATCACACCAGTTCGAACAGGAACAGCATGCCGAAGTGGAACACGAAGAACACCGCGACGATGTAGGCGACCGCGGCGTTCTCACTCTTGGCGAACAGTTTCTGGACGTTGACCATGACGACGCTCCTCGAAGGGGGATGTTGAAAGGGGTGACGCCACGATAAGCCGGCCGCCTGTGCTGCGTCCAACGCGCGCTTGACATTGGTCAACGGCATCCGCCGGGTACCCTATAACCATAAGGTCCACATGGCCGAATGCCCTGTCCTCAACAGGCACTGAAAAGCGATCAGGAGAGCGACACCATGGCACGGGATCCCGAACCCGCAGCGCCCGGCGACGACTGCGCGCACCTGCGCTGTCCGTTCCGCGTCGGCGCCGGCGAATCCGGCGCGGCGTTGGCGCGACGCGCCTACGCGCTGATCCTGGCCGGCGGGCGCGGCAGCCGGCTGATGCAGTTGACCGACTGGCGCGCCAAGCCGGCCATGCCGTTCGCCGGCTCGCTGCGCATCATCGATTTTCCGCTGAGCAACTGCATCAACTCGGGCGTACGGCGCATCGGCGTCGCCACCCAGTACATGGCGCACGGCCTGATCCATCACCTGCAACGCGGCTGGAACTTCCTCGACGACCAGTTCGACGAATTCGTCGACATCCTGCCCGCCCGGCAGTCCGCGCGCGACGGCGGCTATGTCGGTACCGCCGACGCGGTGTTCCAGAATCTCAACCAGATCCGCATCAGCGCGCCCGAGCATGTGCTGATCCTGGGCGGCGATCACGTGTACAAGATGGACTATGGCGTCCTGCTCGCCGATCACGTGGCCAAGGGCGCGGACGTCACCGTCGCCTGCGTGGTGGTGCCGATGGCGCAGGCGAGTGCCTTCGGCGTGCTGGAGGTCGATGCCGACTGGCGGGTGACCGGCTTTCAGGAAAAGCCGGCCGTACCCAAGCCGCTGCCCGATCGACCGGGACATGCCCTGGCCAGCATGGGCATCTACGCCTTCCGCGCCGGTTGTCTCTACGACGTGCTGGCGCACGATCACGCCGATCCTCGTTCCGGCCATGACTTCGGCCACGACGTGCTGCCGCCGCTGGCGCGCAGCGGCCGGCTGTACGCACATTGCTTCCACGACAGTTGCGTCAACATGGTGGGCGATACGCCCTACTGGCGCGACATCGGCACCGTCGACGCCTACTGGGCGGCCAACATGGACCTGGTGCAAGTGACGCCGGAACTCAACCTGTACGACGACCACTGGCCCATCCGCACCCATGTGGCGCAATTGCCGCCGGCCAAGTTCGTGTTCAACGATGACGGTTTTCGTGGCCACGCCGTGGATTCGATGATCGCGCCCGGCTGCATCGTCAGCGGCAGCGCCATCGAGCGCTCGCTGCTGTCGCTCAAGGTTCGGGTGCGCGAGCACGGCCTGATCGAGGATTCGGTGATCCTGCCCAATGTGGAGATCGGCCGGCGCGTGCACCTGCGCCGCGTGGTGGTGGACAAGCTGTGCGTGCTGCCGGACGATTTCCGTGCCGGTTACGACGAGGCCGAAGACCGCCGGCGCTTCCACGTCACCGAACGTGGCATCACGCTGATCACCCCGGAGATGCTGGGCCAGACCGTGCACCAGGCGCGTTGAGTCCCCCGCGTCGAACGCCGCTGGCGGTCAGTGGCTGGTGCCCTCGGACAGCCGCGTCTTGTTCCACACGTTGTACTTGCCCACCGGCCGGTTCATCGGCAGGCGTTTGACTTCCTCGAGCGTGGCGGCGTCGTAGACGATCAGCGCGCCGTCGTGCTCCCACAGCGACACCAGTGCGTACTTGCCGTAGCGGTCGAACTCCACGTGCGTGGCGGTCTTGCCCGGCTCGGGCTTGAGATCGGCCACCACTTCCAGCGTGCGTTTGTCGATCACGTGCATGACGTCGCGGTTCTGGCCGAAAAACACGTCGGCCCAGGCGTAGGGCGTGTTCTCGTGGCTGCGCAGGAAGAAGCCGGGACCCTGGGTCGGCAGCGTCTTGATGGTCTTCCACGTCTTCATGTCGATGATGCTGATGTGACCGTCCTTGAGATTGGGTGAGGCCATCACCCTGCGCCCCTGCCACTCCCAGGTGATGCCGGAGCCCAGATGCGGCATGCCGGCCAGATCCAGGTCGGCGATCTTGCGGCCGGCGCCGAGATGGATGACCTGGCCGCGGGGGCTGGTGCGCGAGGCACCGAGGATGTAGACGTAATCCGGGTCGAAGTAGAAATCATCGAGGTAGTCGTCCAGCACGATGTGGCGCACCGGCAGCGGACCCGGTTCGGCGATCGCCTCCTTGTACTGGTGGTCGTGCACCAGGCCCTTATAGACCGGGCGGCCGTCGTAGGGAATCTCCCAGACTTCCGGGATGTCCTTGAGCGCGGCGATGAAGCTGTTGCGCGGGCGCGCGTCATACACGGCGGACACGCGCGAGCTCTTGCCGGTGTTGCCGATCACCGGTATCACCTTGACCAGCGCCAGATCGCGAGTGTCGAGCGCGACCAGGGTGTGCGGCAGGTAGTTGGCGACCATCACGTAGCGGCCGTCGCTGGACACCGCCAGATTGCGCGTGTTGATGCCGGCGCGCACTTCAGCCACCACTTTGAGGTTCCACAGGTCGAACTTGGTGATCCAGCCGTCGCGCGTCGCCCAGAACACATAGCGACCGTCCTTGGTGAACTTGGGGCCGCCATGCAGCGCGTAGCGCGTGGCGAACCGCGTGATCGGCTCCATGACGTCGCCGTCGAGCACGCTGATGTGATGGTCGCCATGCTCCACCACCAGCGTGACGTTCATTGGATCGGCGGCGAACACCGGTTTGGCCGGGAGATCCAGGTTCTCCATGTGTACGATGCGCGAGGCCTCGATGTCCGCGGCGTCCCATTTCGGCGGCAGCTTGGGCGGCGTGTAGATCCACGCCGCCAGCACCTTGATCTCCTCGGGGCTCAGCGCCTCGCCGTAGGCTGGCATCTGGGTGGCCGGCAGGCCGTTGGCGATCACCTTCTCGGCATCCGCCTTTTTCAGACGCGCCAGCGATTCCGGCAGCAAGGCCGGTCCCATGCCGCCCAGCCGGTTGGGTGCGTGGCAGGAAAGGCAATAGGTCTCGTACAGCTTTTCCGGGTCGGGCGCGGCGTGCGCGGAGGCGGCGAGCCAGGTCAGCGACGCCAGTAACACCGCTGCAAAGGTGTGCCGGCGGCCTGTCGGTGCGGGCGCTGGCGGGGCCGAGCCGGCCGGGGCGTTGTCGGTGCCGCCGGACTGGAGGGGATCAAGGGGAAGACTCGTTGGCATGGTTCAAGACTCCATGAACTCCGCCGCGACCGCGCGGCGGCCGATTTCCGCATCGCTGAGATAACAGCCGGGATCCTCCGCCCAGAAATCGCCCGTGGTGTGCCAGGCGCGCACGCGGCTGTTGCCGTTGCAGATGTCCAGATGGCCGCACCCGCCGCAGCGTCCCTTGACCGGCCTGGGCCGCTGCTTGAGCCCGGCCATCAACGGATCGGACAGATCGCGCCAGATGTCGCCGAACCGGCGGTCGCGCACGTTGCCCAACGGATAGTCCCACCACATGGTGTCGGGGTGGACCTGACCGAGGTTGTCGATGTTGGCGACGTTGATACCGGAAGCGTTGCCGCCCCATTGCGCCAGTTTGGCGCGCAGATGCGCCGCGCGTTCGGGCGCGCGCCGGCGTACCCAGTCGAGCAGGTAGACACCGTCCGCATCGTTGTTGCCGGTGACGTACTCCGGCGCGCGGCCGGCGCGCAGGTGCTGCCAGCAGCGTTCGAACAACGCGTCCATGGCCGCGCGCGTGGCCATGAAGTGCGCGTCGTCGCGGCGGTTCTTGTTGCCGCGCCCGGCGTAGTTGAGGTGAGACAGATAGAACTTGTGGATGCCCTCGGTCTCCATCAGGTCGAGCAGGGCGGGAAAATCGTGCGCGTTGTCCCGGGTCAGCGTGAAACGCAGGCCAACCTTGGCGCCGGCGTCGCGGCAAAGGCGCAGACCACCCAGTGCGGCGTCGAACGCGCCCTGCTTGCGCCGGAAGCGGTCGTGCGTGTCGCGCAGACCGTCCAGGCTGATGCCGACGTAATCGAACCCCACTTCGGCGATGCGTTCGACCTGGTCGGCATCGATCAGCGTGCCGTTGCTGGACAGGCCGACATAGAAGCCCATGGCCTTGGCACGCCGGGCAATGGTGTAAACGTCCGGCCGCAGCAGCGGCTCGCCGCCGGACAGGATCAGCACCGGCACGCGGAACGCTTTCAGGTCGTCGAGTACGCTGAACACCTCCCCGGTGGTCAGCTCGCCGGGAAAATCCGTGTCGGCGGAGATCGAATAGCAGTGTTTGCAGGTGAGGTTGCAACGCCGCACCAGGTTCCAGATGACCACCGGCCCGGGTGGATCGCGGCGCGGGCCGGGCGGCGTCGGTCGGATCAGTTCCTGCATGAATTGGGTGACGCGAAACACGTGCGTACTCCTAGGACCGTGGCGGCAGATAGAGCGGATAGAGGATGGTTTCCTCGGTTTCGATGCGCTTGGTCAGCACCGGCGCGAGTTCGGCCAGTTCCCTGGCCAGGCGGGACCAGCCGGCCTCGTCCCAGGTCTCGCGTTCGCTGTGGCGCTGCAGGAAATCGCCGAGCACGCGGCCGATCTGTTGCATCTCCCGACGGAAACCATGCACCAGCGCCGTGTTTTCCGGATCCGCCCCCAAGGTGTGCTGCAAGTACACGTAGAAGCGCACGTTCTCCGTCAGCAGGTGGCCGCGCAGTGCCGTAGTGAATCCATCCAGGGCCTGGCGCAGCCGCGCCACGTCGCGCACGTGCGCGGCGGCGACCATGTCCGCGAACAGGGATTCGATGTGGCGGTGATCATCCAGCAGCCGTTGCGGCAGCAAGGGGTCGTAATGGATGCCGGTGCCGGGGGCGGTGGGCGACGGGCCGGCGACGGCTTCCGCCGGCTTGCGCGGTGACGTGCGGGGCGCTGGGGCGGATTTGTCCTGGAACCAGTGGCGCAGGAAAGCGAACATGGATGGGCTCCCTTGGTTTCGTGATCGACACGGTGCGCATCCCGGCTGCCCGGTATGCGCACACGGCGCGGGTACCGCCGGACGGGGCCGGAGGCGACCCCCATCGCACCATGTTTCAAGAGTGCCGTTCATTGATCGCGGTCAATTTCATTGGGCGCCGGGGCATCGGGGCGCAGGCGCAAACCGGTCTTTTTCAGGATGCGGCTGCTATACAGGATGTCGCGTCCGCCGCAGGCGTCACCGAGCAGGCGGGCGATGACCCGGGCGCCGGCTTCCACCTCCCGTCGATCATGGCCGTGCACCATGGCGAACAGGTTGTACGGCCACAGCGGCGGCCGGCGCGGCCGGCGGTAGCAGTGGCTGACGAAATCCAGCCGACCGACGCGCTCGCCCAGCGCGTCGACGCGGTCGTCGGCCACGTCCCACACGGTCATGCCGTTGGCCACGTAGCCCAGCGCATAATGGTTGGGCACCGCGCCGATACGACGGATCACACCGCGCGCCAGCATGGTGCGCATGCGCGCCATGACCTCCTCGGGCGCGATGGCCAGGCGCGCGGCGACCGCGTGGTAGGGCCGTTCCTCCAGCGGCAGGCCGTCCTGGGTGGCGAGGATGATTTCGCGGTCGAGCGCATCCATGCTCAGGCCACCAGCTTCAGTTCGACGAAGTATTCGCGTTCCTTGGGGAAGCGATACACCGGCAGCCCGGTTTCCTGCTCGATGCGCCGGAATGCCCGTTCGACCGCCTCGGCACTGTCGGCGGCGCCGACGAACCACAGGTTGAGCGCGTGCTCGCGCCGGTAGTTGTGCGCAATCTCCGGCTGTGCGTTGACCCGTTGCGCAACCCGGTCGAAATCCGCTTCGGGCACCGCCATGGCGGCCAGCACGTTGCTGCCGCCCATGCGGTCGGCGTTGTACAGCGGACCGAAGCGGCTCAGCACCTGCGTCTCGCGCAGCCGGCGCAGCCGCTCCAGCAGTTGCCGCTCGGACAGGTTGAGCCGGTCGGCGATGGCCATGAACGGCCGTTCGCACACCGGCAGGCCGTCCTGCAAAGCGTTGATGATGCGCCGGTCGATGTCGTCCAGCGCCACGGGTCGATGATCGGCGCTCATGCGCGTACCTCGCGGGCATCGGGGGCATAGCGCGCACCGCGCTGCTTGAAGCGCCGGCGCGAGAACAGCGGCCGGCACGGCAGGTCGGCCAGGTCCAGGCGGGCGCGCAGTTCGGTCAGGCGCGCCAGCACGGCGTCGCGGTCGCGGCCATGCACCATGGAAAACAGGTTGTAGCGCCAATCCGGCAGGCGTCGTGGCCGGCGATAGCACAGGGTCACGTCCGGCTGCTTGCCGAGCAGGCGGCCGACCGCGTCGACATCGGCGTCCGGCACGTCCCACACCACCATGGCGTTGGCGGTGTAGCCCAGCTCGCGGTGGCGCACGATGATGCCCAGACGACGCGCCACCCCCTGGTGCAACAGACGCGCCAGACCGGCGAGCACGCCGGCCTCGTCCACGCCGGCTCGTGCGCCCAGCTCGGCGTAGGGTCGGGAAGTCAGCGCCAGACCCGACTCGATGGCCGTGGCCAGGGCCAGGTCGCGTGCGCTCAGCCGGGCGCGCAGCGCGGCGGCATCGGCGGGCGCGCCGGCGCCGTCCT
>CAYTRH010000101.1:0-10395 GCA_964440155.1 uncultured Thiobacillus sp.
GAGCCGCCGCCCCCGCCGCCGGCCGCGGTCGTCGACACCACGCGCGATGCCGCCATGCTCAACGATTTCCGCGTCGAGCCGCTGCGCGCCGAGGGCGAGGTGGCGACCGTGCGTCACCACCTGATGGTACGTTCCACTCCGACCACGGCGACCGTCGCCAACATCTTCGCCCGCCTGCCCAGTGGTACGCGCGTGCGCATCATCGGTCATCATCGGGACTGGTATGCCATCGAACAGCCGGGGCGCACCGGCTTTGTCGCAGCGCGCTACATCCGCCTGCTGCCCTGAGCAAAGCCAGCCGGGCCTATGCCTAGCGGCCGACAGGACCGTCGGGATTTCACCGTGCCCGGGAGCCTTGGGCGCATCCGTCCCGGCCGGAGTACAACACGTGGTGATCCGCGTTGGTGTGCTGGCGCATGATGCCTTGGGCCATCAGCCGGTCGAGCGCCATGCGCACCAGGTCCGCTTCCGCGTGTAGGGTCGGGGGCAGCCACCAACGTGCGATGCCATCCAGGGTGTCGCTGGCGTCGGGATGGGTGTCCAGATAACGCAACAGCGCGTCGACCACCTCGGTGACGTGCTCCGGCCGATGCTGCATCGCGGCACTCCGTGCAGGGAATGGCCGGATCAAGCAATCGCGGTGCCAACTACCCGGGGCGGCGCATGGCCAAGGGCATCGGCGGCCGTATGTGCCCCCGCTGCTCCGATCGCGGTATGCGAGCGGGTGGATTTCGACCCGCGTGCCGGGACCGGCCGTTGCGACGCCGCTTCTCCTTGCCAAGAGCGGCCCTGCGCGTCGTCGCGCCTTGCCGGACAATCCAGCAGATCCACACTCGGTCGCGTTCAACTGCGGTTTTCGGTTGAAGATGACAGCGGATGCCGGCGCCGCACGCCCCGCGCATCGACGCGTCGAGTGCTGTGCGCCGACCAGGCACGGCTGGAAGCGACCCGGTGCAGGATCTCATGGCACTGCGCGTGGCCTGATTGACGACAGGGCGGCGTAGTGGCCGTCCCCGGCGCGCCGCCGGTAGATGCGCCGACGCGGCGGCGCCGGTAGCATTGCGCCTTTTGCCAAGGCGCGTGCCCCGAGGGCATCGGGCGCACCGGCGGGATACGCGCCGCGACCGGAGAGCGACGTCATGACCCTGCAAATCCATGATCATCAGCACGAACGTGCGTGCGACGGCAAGTGCATCTTCGACACCGATGTGCATCACTTCGAACGCGACGTCATCGAGGCTTCGCATCATCACCTGGTGCTGGTCGACCTGTGGGCCGATTGGTGCGGTCCCTGCCACTATCTGGCGCCGGTGCTGGCGCGGGTGATCCCCAGCTATGACGGCAAGGTGCGGTTGGCCAAGGTGGAGGTGGACGAGGGCGACAACATGAAGCTGGCCGGGCGTTACGGCGCGCGCGGCTTTCCCACCGTGTTGCTGTTCAAGGACGGCGAGGAGCGCGCGCGCTTCCACAGCGCCAAACCGGAGCATTTCGTGCGCGAGTTCATCGATGCGCACCTCTGAACGCCGCCATCGGCACGCGCGGCCATGAGCGCAGCGCGGGCGGCGATACGCGCCGAGGCCATCGAGCCCTTCCGCGTGATGGCCATCCTGGCGCGCGCACGCGCGCTGGAGGCGGAAGGGCGCGACATCATCCACATGGAGGTCGGTGAGCCGGATTTCGCCACGCCGGCACCGGTGGTGGAGGCCGGCATCGCCGCGCTGCGTGCCGGGCTGACGCATTACACGCCGGCGCTGGGCCTGCCGGCGCTGCGCGCGCGCATTGCCGCATGGTATGGCGAGCGTCATGGCGTCGACGTCGCCGCCGCGCGCGTGGCGGTGACGCCGGGAGCGTCCGGCGCGCTGCTGCTGGCCCTGGCGGCGCTGTTCGATGCCGGCGACGAGGTGTTGCTGGCCGACCCGGGTTATCCATGCAACCGCCATCTCGCCCGCCTGCTGGACGCGCGCGCGGTCGCCGTGCCGGTGGGGCCCGACACCGGCTACCAGCTCAGCGCTGCGCTGGTCGATCGGCATTGGGGAGCGCGCACGCGCGGCGTGCTGGTGGCCAACCCCGGCAATCCCACCGGCACGCTGCTGGACGACGACGAACTGGCGGCGATCCACGCCGTGGTGCGCGCGCGTGGCGGCTGGCTGCTGGTCGACGAGATCTATCACCCGCTGGTCTACGACCGGGCACCGCAGAGTGCCGCAGCGCTGGGCGATGACGTGCTGGTGATCAACAGCTTCTCCAAATACTTTCTGATGACCGGCTGGCGCCTGGGCTGGTTGCTGGCACCGCCGGCGCTGCTGCCGGTGATCGACCGGCTGGCGCAGAACGTCTACCTGGCCGCGCCGACCGTGGCGCAGCATGCCGCGCTGGTGGCGCTGGCGCCGGACACCCGGCCGCTGCTGGAGGCGTGCAAGGCGGAACTGCGCGCGCGACGCGACTGGCTGCTGCCGGCGCTGGAGGCCCTGGGATTTCGCATCGATGCCCGGCCGGCCGGGGCGTTTTACTGCTACGCCGACGTGTCGCGCTTCGGCGGCGACGGCGAGGCGCTGGCGGAAAAACTGTTGCTGGAAGCCGGCGTGGCGATCACACCGGGCAGCGATTTCGGCGTGCACGCGGCCGGCCGGCACGTGCGCTTTGCCTATACCACCGCTTTGCCGCGCATCCGCGAGGCGGTGGCGCGCATGGCGCGCGTGCTCGCCTGACGCGCCGTCGGGCGCGCGTGCCGGGCGGCGGGTGCTTCAGACCGCTGCGCGCCGGCGCAGCGCCAACAGGCCGGCCAGGCCGAGCGGCAGCAGCGCCAACGTGGCCGGTTCCGGGATGGCGGCCAGGTCGGGGTCGACCCAGATCGCATCGTTGGCACAGTCCATGGTCCAGTGCACGTCGAACTTGCCGGAGTAGCCGGCGAACACGCTGAGCGGAATGGCGGCCTCGATGACGTAGTGCTGGTCGTTCTTGTGGATGCCCATGTTCTTGAACGAGCTGGTGGTGTAGACCAGTTGGCCCTGACCCACCAGGGTGCCGGCGACGATGGACGTGGGATGACGGGTGTCCGGATTGGCGGGGTTGTGATTGCCGTTGACGTCCCACAGGCCGTAGGCCCACTGGTCGACCCGATACACCGCGCCGGCATTTGGGCCGGTGGTCTCGATGCCGAACTCGAACACACCGTTCTGGCCGAAATCGATGGCGAAATCGCCCGGCCCGTAGGTGTTGAGCGCCGGATTGGTCACGGTATTCGGACTCAGGCCGGTGACCAGGGCGATGTACAGGTAACTGCTGTCGAGGTAGACGTACAACGCCTCGGCGTCGTAGGCCTGGCCGCCCCAGCCGGGGTTCAGAAAGCTGTTGGCGCCGCCGGTCTGGTCCTCCACCTTCCAGTTCACGCCTTCCACCAGCGCCAGGGCCGGATCGGGAATCCAGTCGTTGGCGTTGCCGTTGCGTTTCAGGCCCCAGTCGGCCAGATTGCCGTCGACGGTGATCACCACCGCCTGCGCGGCGGCGCTGGCGGCCAGGCCGGCGGCGAGAAGCAGGGCGGATGCGAACTTGTGCATGACAGACTCCGTTGGTTGACTGTCATATCTGCAAGCAACCGTCATGCCATGTCGCGTGTGTTATTAAAAATCATAGACATATATGCTTTTTTCGGATGGGTAGCGCGATCCGGGCTGTCGACTCGACGGCGTCAGGGGCGAAATTCGGACGTCGCAGCCCCGCCCGTCTGCTCCATGCGTGTATCGGTCGCTGCGCGCCCTGCGTTTTGCCTTCCACTCGTTCGTGACGGCTTTGCCAGCTACCCGAACGTCGTAAGCGTCCGAGCAATGCAGGCGCACGCAGACGCTCCGCAGCCCCGCCGGTGGACCGGCTTTCTTCAGGGCAAAAAAAAACCGGCCCGAAGGCCGGTTTTTTCAGCGTGTGACGCTTAGTTGCCGTAGCCGGGCGCGGCAGCCGGCTTGTCAGCGGGCTGGCCTTCGGCGGCATGGCCTTCGGCAGCTTGGCCTTCGGCCGCTTCGCCTTCAGCCGGCTTGGCTTCCTCGGCCGGAGCCATCGGCGCGGGGGCGGCGACTTCTGGCGCGGGAGCGGGTTCCACGACGGCTTCTTCTTTCTTGCCGCAGGCGGTCAGGGAGAAGGCCAACAGGGCAGCGAGCAGGACGGAGTATTTCATGTGGTTTTTCCTCAAGACGGAGTTGATCGATACTGAAAACAGGGACTGGAAACATCGAAAGATCTTCGTTTCCGAGGATTTTTCGATGGCGCGCATTCTAGCAAAAATCACTGACTTCGCCAGCGTCGGCGCGGCGTGATGACCTCGGTCGCTTGTCCGGACAGGGGGAGACCGGGCTGCAGCCGCTCGGCACCCGATCAGGAAACGGCCGACGTGGCGTCGAAAGCAGTTCGATGCGGTCGACGGGAGGCCGTTCGCTGAGGTATCTTGCCGGCATGTTCGACGATACGTTCCACGTGTCGGCAAGCCCTGCGTGCGCGCCCCTGGTGCTGGTCGTGTGCGGCATCGCCATCGCCCCGGCCACGGCCGGCGCCGGCGATGCCGCGGTCAGTGTCTATGCCGGGCGTATGACCGATGAGGACTGGATCAAGTCACTGTCCGGTCGCGCCGGCTGGGTCGATTCGCGCCTGATTGCGGCGGCGGCAGCGCGCACCCTGTGGCGTGATGCCGCGCGCCACTGGTCGTTCGAGGTCGAGGCCAATGCCGCCCGGCATTTCGGTATGCAGGACCACTGGGAGTTCAACGCGCTGGGGACGGCGCGTTTTCACGCTTTTCCCTGGCGTGAACGGCTGGCCACCAGTGTCGCGTTCGGTGCCGGCCCATCCTATGCCACCCGCCTGCCGGCGGCCGAGGTCAGGCTGGACGGGAGCAGCAAACGATCGATGTTGTACTGGCAGTTGGAACTGGAGTTGGCGCCGCCGGGCAGCGATTGGGCCACGCTGTTTCGCCTGCATCACCGTTCCACCGCCTATGGGGTGTTCGGCAAGCAGGGTGGCGGCAATGTGCTGACCGCCGGGCTGCGCTATCGGTACTGACGTGTCTTGGCGACGGCCGGTCAGTAATCGGCTTCCCCGGCAAAACCGATCTGCGCCAGTTCCGCGGCGCGTATCACCGCCTTGGCCTTGTTGCAGGTTTCCCGCCATTCGCTGTCCGGGTCTGAATCCGCGACGATGCCGGCGCCGGCCTGTACATGGAAGCCGTGGTCCTTGACCACGGCGGTACGGATGGCGATGGCGACGTCCATGTCGCCGTTGAAGCCGACGTAACCGACCGCACCGGCATACACGCCGCGCTTGACCGGTTCCAGTTCATCGATGATCTCCATCGCCCGCACCTTGGGTGCGCCGGATACGGTGCCGGCGGGGAAGGTGGCGCGCAGCACGTCGATGGCCGACAGACCGGGCCGCAGTGTGCCTTCGACATTGGAGACGATGTGCATGACGTGCGAGTAGCGCTCGATGCACATGTGTTCGGTGACACGTACACTGCCGATGCGGGCGACCCGGCCGACGTCGTTGCGGCCAAGATCCATCAGTTGCACGTGTTCTGCGCGCTCCTTGGGGTCGGCAAGCAATTCGCGCTCCAGACGCTCGTCTTCCTCGCGCGTGGCGCCGCGCGGCCGCGTGCCGGCGATGGGACGGACCGTGACCGTGTCGCCTTCCAGACGCACCAGGATTTCCGGCGAGGAGCCGACCACCTGGAAGCCGCCCATGTCGTAATAGAACATGTACGGCGAGGGATTCAGACCGCGCAGCGCGCGGTACAACGACAGCGGGTGAGCGTGAAACGGCCTGCTCAGGCGCTGTGACAGCACCACCTGCATGATGTCGCCGTCGACGATGTACTGCTTGGCGCGTGCCACGGCCGCCTTGAATGCGTCCTCGCCGAACTGGGATACCGCTTCGGCGCCGTCGCCGGCCACGTCACGCGGCGGTACCGCGGGCCGGCGCAGCAGGCGCGTGAGCTCGTCGAGACGGCGGTGGGCCTTCAGGTAAGCCTCGTCCTGTAGCGGATCGGCGTATACGATCAGCGTCAGCTTGCCGGACAGGTTGTCCACCACGCACAGCTCGTCGGTCAGCATCAGCAGGATGTCCGGCGTGTTGATATCGTCGGGCTTGCGCGTATCGGCCAGGCGTTTCTCGATGTAGCGCACCGTGTCGTAGCCGAAGTAGCCGCATAGGCCGCCGGGAAAGCGCGGCATGCCGGGCACCGGCGCCGCCTTGAATCGGCCCAGATAGCGTTCTACGAAGTCGAGCGGATCGGCTTCGTCGCCCTGTTCCACCGGCAGACCGTTGGTCTCGACACTGACGAAGTGGCCGTGCACGCGCAGTACGGTACGCGCCGGCAGGCCGATGAAGGAATAGCGGCCGAAGCGTTCGCCGCCGACCACGGATTCCAACAGATAGGTATACGGTTCGTTGCCGAGCTTGAGGTAGATCGACAGCGGTGTGTCCAGGTCGGCGGGCAGCTGCCGGATCACCGGGATGCGGTTGTAGCCCTGACGCGCGAGGTCGTTGAATTTGTCTTCGTTGAACATGGGCAGGGCGGGAGCGGGGTGATGCCGGGGATGGGGGATGCCGCGGTGTTGACAGGCGTCTCAGCCGGGTCTGGCATCGACGGCCGGCCGGGTGATGGCGGCACCGGTCGCGTTGCCCGACTTGAGTTCGATCATCGGCACCGCCGCCGCCAGGCTGGGCACCACCGCATCGAGGTCCAGTTCCTCTACCGGACGGCCGCGGTTGTAGCCGTAAGGTACGCAGAATACATGGCAGCCGGCGGCGCGCGCGGCCTGCGTGTCGTTGAGCGAATCACCGATCAACAGCAGTTCTGCCGGCGTGCAGCCGAACACCCGGCAGGCGTGCAACAGCGGCAGCGGCGAGGGCTTCTTCTCCGGCAGGCTGTCGCCGGACAGGATCAGTTCGAAATAGTCGAACAGCCCGGTGTCCCTGAGCAGCGGATGGGTGAAGCGCGCCGCCTTGTTGGTGATGCAGGCCAGATGTACGCCGCTCGCCTTGAGCGCCTGCAAGCCTTCGATGACGCCGGGGAAGGGGCGGCTCTTGCGCGACACGTGCTCGCCGTAATGGCGCTCGAAGCTGGCCAGCGCGTGCCGGAACAGCTCGGGGTCGGGCTCGGCGGACATGTCGCGGGTCAGTGCGCGTTTGACCAGACGCGACACGCCGTTGCCGATGTAGGTCTTGATCTCGGCCAGCGGCACCGCCGGCAGGCCGAGTTCGTTCAGCATGGCTTCGGCGGCATCGGCGAGATCTTCGGCGGTGTCGAGCAGTGTGCCGTCGAGGTCGATGACGACGGCCTTGATGGCTGGGGGCATGGCGGGCTGCCGGCTGCTCACCCGGGTCAGACCTTGGCCAGTTCGGCGCGCATCGCGGCGACCACACTGTCGTAACGATGCGGGTCGCCTTCCTTGGCGGCGCCGAAGATGGCGGAGCCGGCGACGAAGGTATCGACACCGGCCTGCGCCACTTCACGGATGTTGCCGGGGCCGACGCCGCCGTCGATCTCCAGACGGCAGGCATGGCCGCCGGCATCGATCATCGCGCGCACCCTGCGCGCCTTGTCGAGCACGTAGGGAATGAACTTCTGGCCGCCGAAACCGGGGTTGACGCTCATCAACAGCACCATGTCCAGCTTGGGCAGGGTGTATTCCAGCACGTCCAGCGGGGTGGCGGGATTGAACACCAGGCCGGCCTTGCAGCCGCTGTCCTTGATCAGACCGATGGTGCGGTCGATGTGCTCGGAGGCTTCCGGGTGGAAGGTGATGTAGGTGGCGCCGGCCTTGGCGAAATCGGGAATGATGCGGTCCACCGGCTTGACCATCAGATGCACGTCGATCGGCGCGGTGACGCCATGCTTGCGCAGGGCTTCGCACACCAGCGGGCCGATGGTGAGGTTGGGCACGTAGTGGTTGTCCATCACGTCGAAGTGCACGATGTCGGCACCGGCGGCCAGTACGTTGTCGACTTCTTCGCCCAGCTTGGCGAAGTTCGCGGACAGGATGGAAGGAGCGATCTGATAGTCGGCCATGGGGAGTTTTCCGGGGTTGAAATGGTCGATGATTGTAACCGTGCGCGCCGGCCGGGGACATCCCCATGCCCGCCGGCATGCTGGACAGTTCCAGCCGAATCGTGTGCAATGCCTGCCAGTTCGCCGTTCATTTGCCGCAATAGCCATGGCTGAAGCAAGGAAATACCAGATCACCGTGAGCGCCACGACGCGTTTCGTTCCGGATCAGTCGGACGAAGCCAGCAACCGCTACGTGTTCGCCTACACGATCACCATCGCCAACACCGGGCAGGTTGCGGCGCAACTGATCTCGCGCCATTGGGTGATCACCGACGCGCATGACAAGACGCAGGAGGTGCGCGGCCTGGGCGTGGTGGGTGAACAGCCGCTGCTCAAGCCGGGCGACCGGTTCGAATACACCAGTGGCACCGCCATCGCCACGCCGGTGGGGGCGATGAAGGGCAGCTACCAGATGGTGGCGGAGGACGGCAGCCAGTTCGAGGCGGAGATTCCCGAGTTCATCCTGGCCGTGCCGCGCGTGCTGCACTGAGCGGGCGGCCGCGTGCGTCCGGTCGTTCTGTTCTTTCTGGTGCTGTTGGGCGGGTGCATGGGCGGCATGCCGCCGCTGAAGCCGCGGCCCGCACCCGAGCCGTTACCGCCGGTGGTCGCACCGCCGGCTCCCGCCGAAGCGCCGCCTGCGCCAGCGCCGGCTCTGCCGGAGATGCCGCCGCCGGCGACGCCGCAACCAGCTCCTTCGACCCTACCGCCGCCCCAGCCCGAGGTAACCCGGCCGGCGCCGGTGGCCATGCCCTGGCTGGTTGCCACCAACTGGGCGCAACTGCCGGGTTGGACGGACGACGCGCATGCCCAGGCCTGGCCGGCGTTGCTGCAATCCTGTCGCGGACTGCGCAGCAATGGTGCCTGGACCAGCGTGTGCCAGGCGGCGCAACGGCTGCCGGCCACGCCCGGCGACGCGGCCGCGCGGGCGTTCTTCGAGCAGCATTTCCAGCCGTGGCGGGTCACCCAGGCCGACGGTGGGGACGAGGGCCTGGTGACCGGCTATTACGAGCCGCTGCTGCGTGGCAGCCGCAGTTTCAGCCCGCGCTATCGTTATCCGCTGTACGCGCCGCCCGACGATTTGCTGGTGGTCGATCTCGCCGCGCTGTATCCGGAGTTGAGGAGCTTGCGCCTGCGCGGGCGGCTGCAGGGCAACCGGGTGGTGCCGTATTACACCCGCGCCGAGATCGAGGCCGGCGCTGCGCCGCTGCGCGGTAAGGAAGTGGCCTGGGTGGACGATCCGGTCGAACTGTTCTTCCTGCAGGTGCAGGGCTCGGGGCGGCTGCAACTGGAAAATGGCGAGGTCATGCGCATCGGTTATGCCGACCAGAACGGCCACCCCTATGTATCGATCGGCCGCTGGCTGATCGAACGCGGCGAACTCAGCGCAGACAAGGCATCGATGCAGGGCATCAAGGACTGGGGCCGGCGCAATCCCGAGCGCCTGCCGGAACTGCTCAACGCCAACCCCAGTTTCGTGTTCTTCCGCGAACTGCCCAACCAGGACGGCGGACCGATCGGCTCGCTCGGTGTGCCGTTGACGCCGGAGCGCAGCATCGCCGTGGATCCGCGCGGCGTACCGCTGGGCGCGCCGGTATGGCTGGCCACCACGCGGCCGAACAGCACGGTGCCGTTGAACCGGCTGATGTTGGCGCAGGATACCGGCAGCGCCATCCGCGGCAACGTGCGCGCGGATTTCTTCTGGGGTTACGGGGACGACGCCGGTCGGCTGGCCGGGGCCATGAAGCAGCGCGGACGCATGTGGGTGCTGCTGCCGCGCGATTACCCCTTGCCCGGCAACGGCCGCGCCGGCACGCGCTGAACGGCGCCCGCAGTCAGTCGCTCAGGCGGAAGTCGACGCGGATATAAGCCTCGTAACGCACCGGTCGCCCGTCGCGCATGGCCGGTTCGAAGCGGGCGTCGCGGAAGGCGGCCAGGGCGGCCTGGTCGAACACGCCGGGAGGAGCGGCCTCCACCACTTCGGCGGCGCGCACCCGCCCCAACGGATCGATGCGCAGCTTCAGCTTGAGCGTGCCCTCAATGCCGCGCCGGCGCGCGTCTTCCGGGTACTCCGGTTCGATCCTGCCGATGGCCCTGGGATGGCGATCGACCTGGCGCGCCAGATACCAGGTGTCATCGATGCCCAGCGGCAGACTGGGCAGGGGCGATGCCTCGCTCGGCCCGGTGCGGGTGAGGTCATCGTGCGCCGGCGCGGGCGTGCTGACGACCGGCGCCAGCGCCGGTGCGCCGGCGGCCGCATCGGCCATGCGCTCCACGGGTTGCGCGGGTGGTAACGGCGGCTGCGGCGA
>CAYTRH010000102.1:0-10381 GCA_964440155.1 uncultured Thiobacillus sp.
TATGGCGACCAGCGCCGCCTGGAGATCGCCCGTGCGCTGGCCACCGAACCGCGCCTGTTGGCGCTGGACGAGCCGGTGGCGGGGATGAACCCCACCGAACGCAGACAGATGGCCGATCTGTTCCAGCGCCTGCGTGCCGACGGTCTGACATTGTTGCTGATCGAGCATGACGTCAAGCTGGTCATGGGGCTGTGTGATCGGGTCGCGGTGCTCGACTACGGCCGCAAGATCGCCGAAGGCGCGCCGGCGGAGGTGCGTACCGATCCGGCGGTGATCGCCGCCTATCTGGGCGGGGAGGCCGCGTGAGCCTGCTGCGGGTTAGGGGCCTCAAAGTGGCTTACAGCGGCATCCACGCGGTGCGCGGCATCGATTTCGAAGTCGCCAGCGGCGAGCTGGTGTGCCTGATCGGCGCCAACGGTGCCGGCAAGAGCAGTGCGCTCAAGGGCATCATGGGCCTGGTGCGTGCGCAGGGCGACCTGCATTTCGCCGATGCGCCGCTGCGTCGCCTGAGCACCCATGCCATCGTCGCGCGCGGCATGGCGCTGGTGCCGGAAGGCCGCGGCATCTTCGGTCGCCTGACCGTGGCCGAGAATCTGGACATGGGTGCCTACTGCCGGCGTGATCGCGAGGGCATCCGTGCCGATCTGGCGCGCGTCTACGCGCTGTTTCCCCGCCTTTATGAGCGCCGCGCGCAGTTGGGTGGCACGCTGTCCGGTGGCGAGCAGCAGATGCTGGCCATCGCGCGTGCCCTGATGGGACGGCCGCGGCTGCTGTTGCTCGACGAGCCGAGCATGGGCCTGGCGCCGCTGATGGTCGCCAAGATCTACGAGACCATCGCGGCCATCGCCGCCGAGGGCGTCACGCTGCTGCTGGTGGAGCAGAACGCCCATCTCGCGCTCAAGGTCAGCCAGCGCGCCTATGTCATGGAAAGCGGCGTCATCACGCTGCACGGCTCAGCCGCGCAACTCGCGCGCGACGCCCAGGTGCGCTCGGCCTACCTCGGCGAATGAAGTGGCTCACACCACGTCACGTCCCGGCTGGCGCATCTGTGGTTGTTTCGCAACACGGTGGTGGTGGCTGAGATCGCGGGAGGCGAAACAATCGAATGTTCTAATATGCCGGCCTATACTGACGGCTCAGTACCCGATCACAAGTTTTCCCTTTGTTATCAACCCTCTAGGAGCACATCATGAAGAAGCTTTCCGCCCTGATCCTGGCCCTGGCCGCCCCCGCCGCTTTTGCCCAAGGCGCTGCCACGCCGGAATCCACCGCTGCCGCCCTGCTGGACCCGGTCAAAGCCGCTGAGATCGCTCAGGATCCCAAGGCCGCCGTGCAGGCCATGACCAACCTGATGGATCCCGCCACCGCGCTGATCATGATGCAGCGCAGCCTGGATCCCGCCACCTACACCCGCATGGCCCAAGCCGGCATGTCTCCCGACATCCTGAAGGCCTATGCCGCGTTCCTGGATCCCAACATGTACATGAAGTGGCTGGCCGCTTCCATGGATCCGAACTTCTACATGGCCGCCATGGCGCCGCTGCTGAACCCCAACATGTACCTGAAGTGGCTGGCTTCCCCGGTTGATCCGCGCGCGCTGCAACTGATGATGGCGCCGCTGAACCCCAACCTGTACATGAACTGGGCGCTGGCACCGGTCAACCCGGCCAACCTGAACCTGATGATGGCGCCGCTGAACCCCAACCTGTACACCCAGTGGGCCGGCGCCGCCGCCGATCCCAAGACCTACGGCACCTGGGGTGGTTTCCTGAACCCGGCCACCTACGGCACCATTGCCAACCCGTTCGCCGGCTTCATCCCCGTGCCGGTTGCTCCCGCCAAGTAATCGTATCGGCGCAGACGTCCCGGCGACCCGCCGGGCAGGAAAAGGGCGGAACCACGGTTCCGCCCTTTTTCTTTTGCTCAGGCATGTTAGTATTTCAGCATATAGATCATTCCCTACTGTACGGTTGCTTGGTCATGTCCCGCCTCGAGGTGGCACTTGTATTCATGTGCATGTTGGGTGTTGGCACCTGCACCCATGCACAGACGCCGCAAGCGGCGGAGTCGCGCGGCGCAATGTTCTCGGTCAAACGCGTGTTGCTGCCCGATGGTCAAGTGGTGGAACGCTTGGTCTGGCCCAATGGTTCCGCTGCGCCAACGTTGGACGTCGCGCCCCAGGGCAGCGAGGCCTGGCTGAAACGCATGCTGGATCCAACGCGCAACGGCCTGGCGCTGAAGCATCCGCGGCTGTTTGCCGACTGGCTCGATGCCGTGACCGAGCCGCAGTTCATGACCGCGCTGGCCACGGTAGCGCTCACCCCGGAGACCTACCCGCACTTGCTCGGTCGCCTGCTCGACCCGGCAACGGTGCGCAACTGGGCGGAGTTCGTCGATCCATGGCTTTATCTGCAATGGATGCTGGCCGGTCTCGATCCAGGCTTCCACTACAACCTGTGGATGCGCTTGGGTGATCCGGACAAGACCCGGCGCTGGCTCAATGTCGGCGCCGCCGCGGCCAGCCCGTCGCGGGGCGCGGGCGAAGCGCCGCGGCAAACGGCTGCCGAAACCTGGTTACGGCTGCCGACCTTGAATCCGGCCGACAACCCCTGGCTGGCGCAACGCGGCGCTTACCGTTATTGAACGCGCACGAATTCGCGTTCGGTCAGCACGCCGTCTAGCGGCACGTCCCAAGGGTCACGCGGCGCGGCAGGGATTTCCTGGGTGGCAAAGGCAACACCGATCAGGCGTGGTTTGCGCCAGTGCCGTCGCCCAAGCAGATAGGCCAGGCTCGCGTCGTAATAGCCGCCGCCCATGCCGATGCGCCAGCCGGCACGGTCGAACCCCAGCAGCGGCAGGAACAGCGTATCGAGCTGACGCACCCGCAACCGGCGCGCACGTGAGTGCATCGGTTCGGCGATGCCGTAGCGGTTGACGGTCCAGCGCGGACGCGCACCCAGCCGCGCAAACCACAGGCGCTTGCCGTCGCGCGCCGCCAACACCGGCAGAAAGCATTGCACGCCCATGGCTTGCGCGCGCGCCAGCAGCGGAAGCACGTCGATCTCGGCTTTTGCCGGCATGTAGAAGCCCACGCGCCGACCGTGCGCAATCAGGCGGTGGCGCAGCGCCCGTTTGACCAGCGCGGATGCCGCACGCCGGCGCGACCGGGCATCGACGGCGCCGCGCCGCGCGCGCAACATGCGCCGCAACGCCGGCTTGTCATCGAGGTCTAGGGAAGGGGACTCCCCGCGAACGCCGTCCTGGCCGCAATCTTGAACCCAGGGTTCAAGAGTGGCCATGGTCAGATCGCTTCGGGTACATGGACGGATGCCACGCGCGCACCAGCGATCGATGTTCCACAGCCTAAGCTTACGCTTATCGGTTCAAAGAATACGCGACCATCGCGTACGCCGCAGGGAGATCGAGACTTCAGGCCGAGCATCATCCCCGGCCAACTTCAGAACAGATTATCTTGCTGCGCCAGCGCTTGATCAAGCATGGCGGAAAGCTGATCGATGCGCTCGCGGTAGGCGCGGGTGTCCGGTTCCGGCGGCCGCGCTGCGAGATAGTCATGGGTGATGTTGAGCGCCGCCATGATGGCGATGCGCTCCAACCCGATCACCTTGCCGGCGTCACGAATCTCGCGCATCTTGCGGTCGAGATGACTGACCGCCTGCAACAGCCCTTCGCGCTCATCCTCCGGGCAGGCGACGCGGAACTCCCGGCCCATGATGGCGACGTCCAGGCTGACGGTGTGGGGCGTCGAGGGCGGCATGATCAGTCCGGCAGCCGGTTGTACAGGGATTCCAGACGCGCACCGGCTTCGTCCAGGCGCTCGCGCAATTTCTTGTTGTCGCTCTCCAAGCTGACCACTTGCTGGCGCAATTTGAGATTCTCCAGGCGCAGCGCCTGGAAGCGCTCCAGCAATTGCGTAATCCGGCCCTCCAGGGCATCCAGTTCAGCCTGCATGACGGGACTATAATTGGCGCCTTTTTGCCGCGTCAACTGGCGATGCTCTGGAGCAGACGGCTCAGCGGACATGGTACGCTGGACTGCGCGCCCGCACGGTTTCCACCAATGCGCTGACGTGTTCGGGCGGCGTAAACTGCGAGATGCCATGGCCCAGATTGAACACATGGCCGCTGCCCTGGCCGAACGACGCCAAGATACGCTCTGCTTCCGTCGTGACCGCCGCGGCGGTGGTCAGCAGGATGGTGGGATCCATGTTGCCCTGCAACGCCACCCGGTCGCCCACGCGCCGGCGGGCGTCGCCGATGTCGATGCTCCAGTCCAGGCCGACCGCGTCGCAGCCGCAGGCGGCGATATGCTCCAGCCACAGCCCGCCGCCCTTGGTGAAGACGATGCGCGGCACCACGCGGCCATCGCGTTCGCGCGTCAGTGCAGCCATGATGCGCGCCATGTAGGGCAGCGAGAACTCCAGATAGGCCGCCTGCGTCAGCATGCCGCCCCAGGAATCGAACACCATGACCGCCTGCGCGCCGGATTCGATCTGGGCGTTGAGGTAGTCGGTGACCGCGCCCGCGGTGACATCGAGTATGTGGTGCATCAGGTCCGGCCGCGCGTACATCAGCTTTTTGGCTTGGGCGTAGGTATCGCTGCCCTCGCCTTCGATCATGTAGCACGCCAGCGTGAACGGGCTGCCGGAGAAACCGATCAGCGGCACCGAGCCGTCCAGCGCGCGGCGGATCTCCGCGACCGCATCCAGCACGTAGCGCAGGTGATCGTGCGGGTCGGGCGCGCGCAGATCGCGGATGGCCCATTCCTCGCGCAGCGGCCGTTCGAAGCGCGGACCTTCGCCCTCCGCGAAGTACAGACCCAGGCCCATGGCGTCCGGCACCGTCAGAATGTCGGAGAACAGGATGGCCGCGTCCAGGTCGTAGCGCGCCAAAGGTTGCAGGGTGACCTCGGTGGCGAGTGTAGGTGACTTGCACAGCTCCAGAAAACTGCCGGCGCGGGCCCGCGTGGCACAGTACTCCGGCAGGTAGCGTCCGGCCTGACGCATCAGCCAGATCGGAGTGTGATCGACGGGTTGGCGCAGCAGTGCGCGCAGCAGGGAGTCGTTTCTCAGGGCGGACATGATGCGCGTCAGTCGGAAGGTGCGCGTCATTCTACCGGAGCGCGCTCCGTTGCGGCCGGCAGCCGCGGATAGCGCAGTGCACGCACCATGCGCCGCACCCGTGCATCCGGCGGCGGGGTCAGCAGGCTGACCACGATCAGCGCGACGAAGCCCGCTGCCAGCCCGAACACGCCGGCCGACAGGTCGCTGATGCCGAACCACTTGGGCATGGCGAAGAATTTGACGCCGATCAGATAGAACAGGGTCACACCCAAGCCGACCAGCATGCCGGCGATGGCGCCTTGGCGGGTCGCGCGCTGCCAGAAGATGCCCGACACCAGTGCCGGGAAGAAGCAGGCGCCGGCGATGGAGAACGCCCAGGCCACCATCGACAGGATGGTGTCCGGCCGCAGCGAGGCCACCCAGGCGGCGACCACCGCCACACCCAGCAGCAGGGCCTTGGAGATGGCCAGGCGGCGGCGGGTCGATGCCGCCGGATCGATCATCTGGTAGTACACGTCGTGCGACAGCGCGTTGGCGATGGTCAGCAGCAGCCCGTCCGCGGTCGACAACGCCGCCGCCAAGCCGCCGGCCGCGACCAGCCCGGCCACCACATAGGGCAGGCCGGCGATCTCCGGGGTCGCCAGTACGATCACGTCCGGGTTCAGCGTCAACTCAGCCAATTGCAGGATGCCGTCGCCGTTGATGTCCTCGACCGCCACCAGACCTACCCGCGCCCAGGACTCCACCCACGACGGCAGTTCGGCGATGGCGGTGCCGATGACGTTGCTGTACACCTCGTACTTGGCGAACACCGCGTAGGCCGGCGCGGTCAGGTACAACAGCGAAATGAACAGCAGTGACCAGAACACCGAATTGCGCGCTGCGCGCACCGACGGCGTGGTGTAGAAACGCATCAGGATGTGCGGCAGAGCGGCCGTGCCCACCATCAGACAAATGGTCAGCGCCAGGAAGTTGCGCCGCGCTTCGTCGCGCTGTGCCGCGTCGGTGCCGGCAAAAGCCTCGGCATGCGGCGTGACCGGCTGCGCCTTGGCGCGCGCTTCGCGCAGATCGCGCAGCAGGCGCTCGCGCTGCGCAGCCGTCGCCGCATCAGTGCCCAGCGCGCTTTCCAGCGCGGCGGCGCGCTCGGCGTACAGGGCGCGTACTTCCGCCTGCGCCGGATCAGCGCGCAGTTCCCGCTCGCGTTCGTCCAGTCGTTGCATGACTTCGCCATACACCCACTGCGGCAACGGCAGGTCCGCCATTTTGTAGGATAGGAACACCACCGGAACCAGGTAGGCGATGATCAAAATGATGTACTGCGCCACCTGTGTCCAGGTGACTGCGCGCATACCGCCCAGGAAGGAACAGGCCAGTATGCCGGCCAGGCCGACGAACACGCCGGTCTCGAAGGCGATGCCGAGAAAGCGGCTGGTGATGATGCCCACGCCGAATATCTGTGCCGTGACGTAGGTGAACGACGCCAGGATGGCGCCGCCCACGGCGATGGCGCGCGGCAGATCGCCGCCATAGCGCGCGCCGATGAAGTCGGGAATGGTGAACTGGCCGAACTTGCGCAGATAGGGGGCGAGCAGCAGCGCCACCAGCACGTAGCCGCCGGTCCAGCCCATGACGAAGGCCAGGCCGTCATAGCCCTTCTGGTACAGGGTGCCGGCCAGGCCGATGAACGACGCTGCGCTCATCCAGTCGGCGCCGGTGGCCATGCCGTTGTACACCGCCGGCACGCGGCGGCCGGCGACGTAGAATTCATCCACGTCCGAGGTGCGGCTGATGAAACCGATGCTGGCGTACAGCAGCACCGTCGCCGCCATGAAGATCCAGCCGATCCATTGCTCCGGCGTGCCCATGTATTCCGCCACCGCCAGGGTGAACAGGAACAGCACGAAACCGCCGGTGTAGAAGCTGTAATAGCGAAACAGGTTGCGCGGATAGCCCCGTTTCACCGACGGCGCCTCCGGATCAGCAGGCCAGCTCGTAGAGCGCGCAGAGATGGTGTTTGAGCGCAGTCAACACCACCAGCAGCCAGAACAGGATGAAGAAGGTCAGGAAGGGAATGTGCGCGTCGATGATGAAACGCGGCGCGATGAAGCGCACCGCTTTCACCGCCGGTGATGCGATGGTCTTCAGCAACACGTAAAAGATGTTCTGATCACGTCGGCTGCCGGCCAGCAGTGCCAGCACACCCTGGCCGATCAGCGCGTAACCCGCCACCTGCACCAGCGCGCGCAGGATGGTCACCAGCAACAGATCGAACGGCATGCGGAATACTCGATGGCGATGTGCCCGACATTGTAGGGATCAGCGCCACAGCTTGGCCATGGTTCGCGCCGCCCATGCCCGGCAGCGAGCGACGTGCTGCGTGCTTGCCGGGGGTCGCCGGCGCCGGGACAATCCGCGTTTCGCCGCCGCCACGCCGCCCCATGAACTACGATCACTGGCGACACAGTCTGCGCGCCATGCTGATGCAGTGGCTGGGACGCCACGCCAGCGCCCTGGCCGCCTATCAGGATGCCCACCAGGCCGACCCGCGCCACGCGGAAACCATGCGCGCCATCGCCTGGCTGCTGGCGCAGCAGCAGCATTGGCGCGAGGCCGAAATCTGGCTGGAGCGCGCGCTCGCGCAGGAGCCGGATGGTGCCGACACCTGGTTCAACCTCGGCTACGTGCGCGAACAGGCGGGGGAACGCACGCGGGCGGTGGCGGCGTTGCGCCGTGCCACCGAGTTGAACCCCAAGCTCGACCAGGCCTGGTATGGCCTGGGCATGAACCTGGCGCATCTCGGTGAACATGGCGCAGCGGCCGAGGCGTTGCGCCATGCCGCCGAGCTGCAACCCATGTTCGGCCCGGTCTGGTATGCGCTGGGCATGGCGCACCATCATTGCCGCCAGCCGGAGCGGGTCACCGAAGTGGTGCACCACCTGTTGACGCACGAGCCGCAAACGGCGCGTCGTCTGGTGCGCGATACCGAACGCACGGATCTCCTGCCGCTGGTGGCGCATCTGGACCTGCCCGGCGGGACTTGACGCCACTGTGCGCCGGGCTTGGCGTGGCGCACAGCGCGCATGGCGTCAGACTGCTTCGGGCCGCAGAAAGTGACTGTGCACCCAGCCTTCGATGGCGTCGTCGCTGACGGCGTCGAGGACCTCCACGCGCCACCACACCGCCTGCTTTTCCATGACTGCCAGCCGCGTGCCGGCCGGCAGCGGGCTGCCGGGCAACGCGGCGTGGCCGGTGCCGGCGCCGCCGCGGATGTTGAGCGCGGTGCTGGTGAGGAAGACCTCCGGCTGGTCGGCGTGGCGGCCCAGCAGCCGGCCACGGAAGCTGGCCATGGGGAACGCCGGGCCCGGGTCGCTCTTGCGCCCGGGGGCGATGTCCTCGTGTCCCAGAACGTCACTCAGGGCGTAGCGCTGCATCAGCAGCAATCCGACCGCCAGCGCAGACTCCAGTTGCGCCTCGGTGTACTCATGCCAGCCGCTTTCCGGCGCGCCGGCCGGATCGTGCTTGTGCCGGGCCACCAGCACGTCGTCGTCGGCATAGGCGCGCTTGGTCGCGCTCGCCACCCAGCGTCCGCCGACGCGCTCCATCCTGCCGGCGTTGTCCAGCTCGATACCGATGGAGAAGGCATTCAGGCCCGAACGGCCGGCCCAGTTCGACCGGCCGGCGTGCCAGGCGATGCGGTTGAACGGCACCATCTGGGTAACGCTGCCATCCCGCGCGATCACCACATGCGCGGACGCCTGCGCGCGTGCGTCGCGCAGCCAGGCGATGGCCCCCTCGGCGCTGCCGCCGGCGGTGTAATGCATCACCATATACTCGGGGCGCATGATCCCGCCCATGTTCGGTGTGGTGACGAAACGCAGCGGCGACCCGTCGGGTTGCACCAGTCGATGATTGTGGATTTTCACGCCGACCTCCTCCTGCGCATTGGTTGAACGAGGGTAGGGCGCTTTGGCGGCCAGGTGGATCGGCGGGCCCGGTGGCACCCTCAACCCAAATTAGCACACGCCGTCCGGGCCGCATGCCTGAGCCACGCGTCAAGGCGCGAGCGTCGCTGTTCCCACCGGCGCGGGTGCAGCACGCGCCGGCAAGCACTAGGGTCCGAACGCCGCATCCAGCGCGTGGCGCAGTTCATCGACGTCGCGCGGGTGATGCAGCCGGCCCAGCAGCTCACCATCCCCGGCGAACAACAGCAACGTGCCGTCGCCCGCACGGTGGCGGGCGGCGAACGCCTGGCCGTCGGCCATGCCCAGATGCGCGACCAGGAAATCGACGCGCTCCGCGTAGTCGCGACGCACCGCGTTCATCAACTCCATGGCCGCGGCGCCGCCACCGTAGTTCATGTCGAACGCCAGCACCAGCGCAGGTCGGCCGGCGCCCACGCGCGACACGTCGGTGGGATAGGCGCCGCGCGGCAACTGGCTCCAGATCAAGCCACCGACGACGAGGAACAGCAGCAGCACGATGGCGCGTGCGCGCCAACGCGAGGTGGGTTTGCTGGAGGCGGTCATGTCGAGATCATCCAATAACGGCACGGGCGTGGCTTACCCGGCGCAGAGTGCCGGCGCGGCGCGGAGTTCCCCATGCGCAAGAGCACGACCCCATGGCCGTCGGCGGCGCACGCGCGCACAATGGGCGCCATGGCCAACCCCATCCACGGCCGCGGCGCCGTCTCCAACCCCGCGCACCGCTTCGAGACCTGGGCGCGTATCGCCGAGGATGACGGCTGGATGCGCGATGACGAGGAACCGGCGTCCCTGCCCACGCAGATCATCGAACAGCCGACGCGCACCGCCCTCAGTCGTAACGACTCGCCGGACATCCCGTTCGATCGGTCGGTGAACCCCTATCAGGGCTGCGAACACGGTTGCGTGTACTGCTACGCCCGGCCCAGCCATGCCTATCACGGCCTGTCTCCCGGCTTGGACTTCGAGACGCGCATCATCGCCCGGCCCGAGATCGCCGCGCGTCTGCGCGCCGAACTGGCGCAGCCGGGTTACCGGCCGGCGCCGCTCGCCCTGGGCGCCAACACCGATCCGTGGCAGCCGGTGGAACGCCGGCTGGGCCTGACCCGGCGGGTGCTGGAGGTGCTGGCCGAGAGCCGCCATCCGCTCACGCTGGTGACCAAGTCCAGCCTGGTGGAGCGGGATCTGGACCTGCTGGCGGACATGGCAGCCGATGGCCTTGTTCACGCTGCCGTGTCGGTATGCACGCTGGATGGCGCGCTGGCGCGCCGCCTGGAGCCGCGCGCCGCCAGCCCGGCCCGACGGTTGCGCACGCTGGAGC
>CAYTRH010000103.1:0-10259 GCA_964440155.1 uncultured Thiobacillus sp.
TCGGCGGTTTGGGCAAAGCCCCAGGTGCCATCGGGCAAGCGACCATAGGTCAGATTCTGCAAATGGTGCTTGATGTACTCCGCCGAGGTGTGCGCTTCAGCCATGGCTCGTTTCCGTCAGTTGTTGTTCAGGACAGCCGCCGCGATCACCCATGCGATCTGCCCCACGATAAACCCTGTCAACAGCGGCAGCGCTTCCAGGCGCAAACCGCCCAGTCCCACCGCCAGCAGTAAAGCGACCACAAAAAACCGTTCCAGTGCGGAACGGTTGAATGCCTTTACATGCCGCGCCCCATCGCTGTGTACCGGCACCCGGCCACGGTACCAGCGCCAAGTCAGCAAGCCGGTGTTGGCCAGCGCCACTCCGCCACCAAAGACCAAGGCCAGCGCCGGCGTGACGCCCGATATCGGCCACGCTGCCAGCGCCAACAGCACGATGGCGCCCGCCTGTAGCGTCAGGGCAAAAAACATTAGCAGAGGATGATATAAGAATTAGACCGTCTAATGCAACCATCAAACGCTTTGATGATTTCCGCCCCGAACCTGCTCGAGGCCAGGGGCGCCAAACCGGCGGCCATTCAACAGATGCGCGCTAGCAAGCCATCCAACTGTTCCAGGCTGGCGAACTGCACGGTCAGACGGCCGGCACCCTTGCGATTGGCAGCGATGCGCACGGTCGTACCCAGACGTTGCGCGAGCTCCTCCTCCAACCGCGCGACGTCGCGGTCCTTCGCCGCCTGCGCATCGACGCGGGGCGGCTTGGCCAGACGTGCGGCGAGCCGTTCCGCTTCACGCACCGACAGTCCGCGACGCGCGATTTCGCGCGCGGCATCGAGCTGCCTTGCGTGGCCCAGCGGCAACAGCGCGCGCGCATGGCCCATGTCCAACTCGCCGTTCATCAGCATGGCCTGTACCGGCTTGGACAGTTGCAGCAGACGCAACAGGTTGGATACTGCCACGCGCGAGCGGCCGACTGCGTCCGCGGCACTCTGGTGGGTCATATCGAATTCCTGGATCAGGCGCTGGATGCCCTGGGCTTCTTCCAAAGGATTGAGATTCTCGCGCTGGATGTTCTCGATCAGCGCCATCTTCAGCGCGACGTCGTCGGTCACCGCGCGCACCAGTACAGGGACTTCGCTGAGGCCGGCGATCTGGCTGGCGCGCCAGCGTCGTTCGCCGGCGATGATCTCGTAGTGTCCGCCAGCGATGGCGCGCGCCAGGATGGGCTGCATCAACCCCTGCGCGCGTATCGATTCCGCCAGTTCGGTCAGTGCTTCCTGGTCCATGCGCGTGCGCGGCTGATACTTGCCGGGCACCAGGCTCTCCACCGGCAAGGTCAGCAGACGCTCGCCATCACCGATTTCTCCCTCCCCGAGCAGCGCGTCGAGACCCCGCCCGAGTCCTTTCAACTTGGCCATGTGGCTGGTTCCTTCTGAAGTTTAGATCGCGCCGTTCAGCGCGCACGCCGGCGCGCCATCAGTTCGCGCGCCAACGCCAGATAGGCCTGCGCGCCGCGCGAGGCGCGATCGTAGTTCAGCGCCGGCAGGCCGTGACTGGGCGCCTCGGCCAGGCGCACATTGCGCGGCACCACGGTGGCGAACACCTTGGCACCGAAATGACCTTTGAGCTGATCGGACACATGCTGCGCCAGCGTGTTGCGGTTATCGAACATCACCCGCGCCACCCCCTCGATGACCAATGCCGGGTTCAGCCGGGTCTTGATCTTCTTGATGGTGTTGACCAGGTCCGCCAAGCCCTCGATGGCGAAGTATTCGCACTGCATCGGGATCAGTACTGCATCGGCCGCCGTCAGTGCGTTGACCGTGAGCAGGTTGAGCGCGGGCGGGCAGTCGATCAGGACGAAATCATAGCCGGCCGCCACCGTGCTCAGCGCGCCCTTCAGACGATATTCGCGTTCACGGGTGTCCACCAGTTCCACCTCGGCGCCGGCCAGATCGCGGTTGGCCGGCCACAGATCGTAGCCGGCACCAGCGGAACGCGCGCGCACACTGCTGACATCGGCCTGGCCGAGCAGCAGATGATAGACCGTGTGGTGCAGGTGTTGCTTGTCCACGCCGCTGCCGGTGGTGGCATTGCCCTGCGGGTCCATGTCCACCAGCAGCACGCGCTGATCCAGGCTGGCCAGACTGGCGGCCAGATTCACCGCGGTGGTGGTCTTGCCGACGCCGCCCTTCTGATTGGTGATGGCGAGGATGCGCGCACTCATGCCGGCTCCAGTACGATCAGGTGCCGCCGCGCATCCAGGCCGGGCACATACAGCGGCCGGACGTCGAGCACGCGCGCGCCGCTCAGGGCGGCCAGCTCGGTATCCGGGCGTTGCCCTTTCAACGCCAGCCAGTGCCCGCCGGCGCTCAGCAGGTGGCGGGTCAGGCGCACGAACTCGGCCAAGTCGCTGAATGCGCGCGCGACGATCTGGCCATAACCGGCTTCGGATTGGTGATCCTCGACCCGCGCATGCACCACGGCGACCTGGCGCAAACCCAGCTCGATCACCGCCTGGCGCATGAAGCCACAGCGCTTGTCACTGCTGTCGAGCAGGGTCACGGCCAGTTCGGGCCGTGCGATCGCCAGCGCGATACCCGGCAGCCCGGCGCCGCTGCCGACATCCAGCAGCGGCCCTTCACCCAGATGCGGCAGGATCGCCAGACTGTCGAGCAGATGCAGGGTCAGCATGCGCTCGGGCGTTTCGATGGCGGTGAGGTTGTACACCCGATTCCACTTCTGCAGCAGGGTCAGATAAATCAGCAATTGTTCCTGCTGGCGCGGCGACAACGCCAGGCCCAGACCATCCAAGCCGGAGCACAGGCGCCGCGCCAGTCGATCGTCGGCCGTCATGCGGCGTCACGCGCCAGTTCGCCGCGTTTCAGGTGCACCATCAGCACCGACACCGCCGCAGGCGTGACGCCGGAGATGCGCGCAGCCTGGCCGAGCGTGGCCGGACGCACTTGGTTGAGCTTCTGCCTCACCTCGATGGACAACCCGGTCAGTGCCATGTAGTCGAAATCGGCCGGCAACGGCGTCTCCTCGCGCGCCCGCTGGCGTTCGATCTCCTCGTGCTGGCGCGCCACGTAGCCGGCGTACTTGGCCTCGATCTCCAGTTGCTCGCGCGCCTGCGCGTCGTCCAAGCCCGGCCCAGCGCCGGGCAGCGACATCAGCGCGTCGTAGTCCACCTCCGGCCGGCGCAACAGGTCGAACAGGCTGTGCTCACGCTCGATCGCCTTGCCCAGCACCCGCTCGGCCTGCGCACGCTCGAGCAGCGCGGGGTTCACCCAGGTGGAACGCAGGCGTTCGCGCTCGCGTTCGATGGCGTCACGCTTGGCCGCGTAGCGCGCCCAGCGGACATCGTCGACCAGACCGAGACGGCGGCCGTGTTCGGTCAGCCGTCGGTCGGCATTGTCCTCGCGCAGGCTCAGTCGATACTCGGCGCGGCTGGTGAACATCCGGTACGGCTCCTGCACGCCGCGTGTGGTCAGGTCGTCCACCAGCACGCCCAGATAGGCCTCGTCGCGACGCGGCCACCACGGCGACTCGCCGCGTGCGCTCAACGCCGCGTTGGCGCCGGCCAGCAGGCCCTGGGCTGCCGCCTCCTCGTAACCGGTGGTACCGTTGATCTGGCCGGCGAAGAACAGGCCGACGATGGCCTGGGTCTCCAGACTGGGCTTGAGCCCGCGTGGATCGAAATAGTCATACTCGATGGCGTAACCGGGACGCAGCAGGTGTGCCCGTTCCAGGCCACGGATGGAGCGCACCAGTTGCAACTGCACGTCGAACGGCAGGCTGGTGGAGATGCCATTGGGATAGAACTCGTGCGTGTCCAGCCCTTCCGGCTCGAGAAAGACGTTATGACCTTCCTTGTCGGCGAACCGGGTGATCTTGTCCTCGATGGACGGACAGTAACGCGGCCCGACGCCCTCGATCACACCGGTATACAGCGGTGAACGATCGAGGCCGGCGCGGATGATGTCGTGCGTGCGCGCATTGGTCTGCGTCATCCAGCACGGTAACTGGCGTGGATGCATGGCGCGCGTGCCGATGAACGAGAACACCGGCGCAGGATCGTCGCCGGGCTGTTCGCGCATCACCGAGAAATCGATGCTGCGGCCGTCAATGCGCGGCGGCGTGCCGGTCTTCAACCGCCCCACCGGTAGGTTTAGCTCGCGCAGGCGCGCGGCCAGCGAGCGCGCCGGCGGATCGCCCATGCGCCCGGCGGCGAAATTCTCCAGTCCGACATGGATGAGGCCGGCGAGGAAGGTGCCGGTAGTCAGTACCACGGCCCGGGCGTGGATATCGATACCCAACTGCGTGCGCACGCCGACGACGCGCTCGCCATGCAACAGCAGATCGTCCACGGCCTGCTGCATCAGCGTCAGATGGGCCTGGTTCTCCAGCCGGCTGCGGATCGCGCGCTTGTACAGTTGACGATCCGCCTGTGCACGCGTGGCGCGTACCGCAGGCCCCTTGGAGGAATTGAGGATGCGGAACTGGATGCCCGCTTCGTCGGTGGCCAGCGCCATGGCGCCGCCCAACGCATCGACCTCTTTGACCAGATGGCCTTTGCCGATGCCGCCGATGGACGGATTGCAGGACATGGCGCCGAGGGTATCGATGTTGTGCGTCAGCAGCAGCGTGTTCCGGCCCATACGCGCGGCGGCCAGCGCCGCCTCGGTGCCGGCGTGGCCGCCGCCGACCACGATGACGTCGAATCGTTCGGGAAAAATCATGGGGTTGCCACGAACCTGGGTACGCCTGGGAGGGCGCGATTCTACGCCAGGATGACGGGTGTTTCACGTGAAACACCACAGGCCCGGCCACCGACGCCGGGGTGCCGCGACCGGCGGTGTTCAGCCGGTGTTGCGCATGCCGGCGGCTATGGCGTTGATCGAACGCAGCAACGGCTGCATCCACGGGCTGTCCGCCTGCGCCTCCGGGGCGATGGCGCGTATCCGGCGCAGCAGCGCGACCTGAATGGAGTTGAGCGGGTCCAGATACGGGTTGCGCCCGGCCAGCGAGCGCGCCAGCTCGGGCGTCTCGGCCAGCAGGGTCTTGCTACCGGCGACCGCGAGGATCTGCGCGCAAGCGCGGCGGAACTCCGTGCGCACGGCGGCGTACACTGCCGCGGCTTGGGCATGATCCTCGCACAACTCCGCGTACTCCCGCGCGATGCCCATGTCGGCCTTGGCCAGCGCCATCTGCGCGTTGGCCAGTAGCGTACGGAAGAACGGCCATTCGCGATACATGCGTTGCAACTTGGCCAGGCGCGCCGGGTCATCGGCGCGCCACGCTTCCAACGCTGCGCCCACGCCGTACCAGGCCGCCAACGCGTGGCGCGACTGGCCCCAGGCGAACACCCAGGAAATGGCACGCACCGACGCGCGCGAGCGGTCGCCATGCTTGCGGTGCGAGGGGCGCGAACCGATGTTGAGCCAGCCGATCTCGCGCACCGGCGTCGCTTCGTAGAAGTAGTCGAGAAAGCCTTCGGTACGTTCGGTCAGTGCGCGGTACTGCGCCTCACCGACGCGCGCGATCTCGTCCATGATACCGAGGTAGTCGCGTCTGTCCTCGGGGCGGGTGCGCACCAGATGGCTACTCGCCTTGAGCAGGCCGGTGACGCCCACGGTCAGCTCATAGATGGCGGTCTCCATGTTGTTGTACTTGTAGAACAGCACCTCGCCCTGTTCGGTGAACTTGATCTCGCCGCGCACGGTGCCCGGCGGCTGCGCCAGGATCGCCTCATGCGTCGGGCCGCCGCCGCGGCCGACGGTGCCACCACGGCCATGAAACAAGCGGCAGGGCACGTGCTGTGCATCGCACAGCGCGACGATGCGTTTCTGCGCCTCGTACAACCCCCACGACGAAGCCAGGATGCCGCCGTCCTTGCACGAATCGGAATAGCCCAGCATCACCTCCTGGCCTTCCTGGTAGGCGTCGAGCAGCGCACGGTACTCCGGCTGGCGCAGCAGGCGCGCCAGGATGACGTCCGCATGTGACAGATCGTCAATGGTCTCGAACAACGGACTGACACCGATGTGGCAATACCACTGACCCGCGAGCCGACCGGCCAGGCCCGCGAGGGCGGCCAGCAGCATGACCTCCATCACATGCGAGGCGGCATGGGTCATGGAGATGACGTAACGACCCATGCATTGCGCACCGAGTTCGCGGCGCATGTGCGCGATGAGCTGGAACACGCGCAGCGTCTCGCGCGTGTCCTCGCTCAGCGCCGCCGGATCGAATTGCAGACCGTCAGGGTGGGCCACGCACTGCGCCAGCAGTTCCAGCCGCCGTTCCTCGTCCAAACCGGCGTAGTCGATGGCCGCGGCGAGGCGCAAGATCTCCGCGACGGCGGCACCATGCCGCGCCGACTCCTGACGGATGTCCAGGCGCATCAGGTGGAAGCCGAAGGTACGCACCAGCATGATCAGGTCGTCGAGTTCGCCTTGCGCGACAGCGCCATCGCCATGACTGATCAGCGAATCGCGGATCACCAACAAGTCGTCGAGCAACGCCTGGGCGCCGACATAACCCGGCGTCTCGAAACTGACGTCGTGACCGTCGATGGCCTGGCGCACCAGCTCCAGATTGCGCATCAGCCGATGGCGCATGAAGGCCAGTTTGCGTCGATAGGGTTCCTGCTTGTAGCCGTGCGGCCACGCCTGCATGGCCGCGGCGTATGTCTGCGCATCCTGCTCGACGCTGGCCAGGAACGCCGGTGAAGGCTGACACAGCCCGGTGGAGAACGACAGTTGCTGGCTGAGGCGCTCCACCCGCCGCAGGTACTCCTCCAGCGCGGTGCGCGCCTGCATGCGCCACGCCAGAGCGGTGACCTGCGCGGTCACCAGCGGGTGCCCATCGCGGTCGCCACCGATCCAGGAGCCGAAACTCAGGAACGGGTGATCAGCGCAGCGTGCCGCCAGCGCCTCGCCATACACATCCTGCAGCGCGCGCCGGTAGTTGCGGTAGACACCGACCACCGCGTGGAACAGCGATTGCGGAAAGTACGACAGCCCGGCGCGGATTTCGTCCCGCACCTCCAGGCGATAATCGCGTACTTCATCGGTCTTCCACAGCACTTGGATCTGCGATGCCAGGCGACGCTTGACCTCGTCCCGATACATGCCAGCCTGACGCGGATCCTCCAGCTCCTCGAGGCTCAGGAAGATGGCGCGCAACGCGCCCTTGATGGTGCGCCGCTTGGCTTCGGACGGGTGCGCGGTGAGCACCGGCATGTAGCGCAGTCGACGCAACAGCGGCGCCAGTTCGTCGGCGGTCACGCCCTCCTCGCGCAACGCCAGCAGCACGTCGTGAAACGATCCGGCCCACATGTGCTTGCCGGCGCGCACCGCCCGCCGGCGGCGCGCAAGCTGGTGCGATTCCTCGGCGATGTTGAGCAGGCTGAAATAGATGTTATAGGCGCGCACGATCTGATTGAGCGCCTCCGGCGTCAGGCGGTCAATGGCGCGCATCAGCTCGGCACGGGCCTCGTCGTCATCGCGCTCGCGCAACGCGATGAAGCCGAGACGCAGGGTCTTCAACGACGCATAGACCGACGGCTTGAGCTGTGCGCGCAGCACCCGGCTGAGCGGCTGGATCAATTGGCGCACGCGCCGCTGCAGGCCGACTTCGGGGAGGCTGGCATCCTCCGTTGTTTCACGTGAAACCATTGCACGTTCTCTTATCAGGCATGGGCATACAGTTTGTGGTACAGACCGCAGCGCGTCATCAGGCTGTCGTGATCGCCTTCCTCGACCACACGGCCGTTCTCGAACACCAGTATACGGTCGGCCTGTCGCACCGCCGACAGGCGGTGGGCGATGATCAGCGTGGTGCGGTCACGCAGGAAATCGCCCAGCGCTTGATGCAACTGCCGTTCCGTGGCGCTGTCCAGCGCGGAGGTGGCTTCGTCCAGGATCACCACGCTCGGCCGCGTCAGGATCATACGCGCCACGGCCAGGCGCTGACGTTGGCCGCCGGACAGCCGCACCCCCTGTTTGCCGACGATGCTGTCCAGACCTTGCGGCAATGCCGCGACGAAATCGCGCAACTGCGCAATGTCCAGCGCCTGCCACAGTTCGACCTCATCCAGTTCCCGACCCATGCCCAGGTTGTCACGCACGCTGGCATTGAACAGCACCGGATGCTGCAATACCACGCCGACGTGTTCACGCACCCTGGCCCAACCGATCTCGCGTACATCCACGCCACCGTAACGGATGCTGCCGGTACTGAGCGGATAAAGCCCCAGCAGGGCCTGCACCAGCGTCGACTTGCCACCACCGGAGGCGCCGACCAGCGCCACCTTCTCCCCGGCGCCGACATACAGGCTGACACCATCGAGCACGCGTTCGCCTTCGCCATACGCGAAGCTGGCGTCCTCCAGCGCCACATCGACGGTCGGCCGGCCGGCGAACGGATTGCGCCGCGCCACATCCACGCTCATCGGCGTCAGCGCCAGCAACCCGTTGATGCGGGCAAGCGCGGCATTGGCGGCGAACCAGCCGTGCTGGATGTTGATCATCTCCTGCACCGGCGACATCATGAACCACAAGTAGCTGAACACCGCCAGCATCTCGCCGATGCTCAGGTCGCTGAACACCACCATGAGCATGGCGCCGGCGCGGAACGCGTCGAACCCGGCCAGGAACACGAACATCGACGCGCGATTCATCGCGTCGGATTTCCAGGCAAAGGCAGCCGCATGCGCGCGGATGTCCGCCGCTCGTCGGCCGACGCGCGCCAGGTAGTGGCGTTCCCGGTTCATCGCGCGGATCTGATTGAGCGCGTCCAGCGTCTCCGCCAGTGTCTCCTGGAATATTTCGAACGCGGCGTTCTCGCGCTTCTTCCAGGTCTTGACCCGTTTGCCCAGACGCGCCGAGAAAGCGATCACCAGCGGATTGAGCAGCAGGATGAACAACGCCAGTTGCCAATGGATCCACAGCAACACGATGCTGACGCCCAACAAGGACAGCACCGCCACCACGAATCCCGACACCGACGCACCGAGGAAACCGTCGATGGCATTGACGTCGGTGACGAAATGCGAGGTGACGCGGCCGGAGCCCAGCGTCTCGTACTCGGACAAGGCGATGCGCGACAGCCGCCGCAACATGCGCATACGCAGCCGGTATACCACCTGCTTGGAAACCAGCGAAAACGTGCGCGTCTGCCACACGTTGAGCAGGATGGAGGCCAGACGCAGGCCCAGACTGAGCAACAGCGCCAGCAGCACGAACAGCACCGGGCCGTGCCAGCGTTCGGGAAACCACGGTGCGAAGAACGCGATGAAGGCACCCGGATGATCCAGCAACACCTCATCCACCAATATGGGCAGGAACAAAGGCACCGGCACTGCACAGATCACGGCCAGCAGCGCGATCGCGTTGGCCTGGACCAGCTTGGCGCGATGCGTCATCAGTTCGTCGAGGATGTCGCGCCAGGTCAGGGGGCGCGGACCATCCGCACCCGGCGTCATGAAATCGTCATCTGTGTCATCCAGGTCGCGGACATCCGCCAACGCCATCGCCGCATCGTTCATCGTATCGAATAACCCTTTGTTTCCAAATGACCAATCCCGGATACCCGCGCTAGCGTCGATGGCATGGGGTTTGCTTATACGAAAGTAATAAAACCTGACCCTTAAGGATGACGCGATGTTAGACGAACCCTTGGATCTGCGCCTGCGGGAACACTTCTACGACAACCAGGGCTGGGACCAGCAATGTGCCCTGGAGCGCCGCTTCGCCCGCATCGTCCGAGAACTCACGCGCCGCTGGCGTGATGGCGACGTCGACGACTATCTCGACCGCCTGCTCATCGACGATCGTGGCAATCGCATGGGTTTTCCCCATGACGTACTGGAGGAACTGATCTTCCTGGCCAGCATCCGCTGGCACCTGAACCATGACCAGGCCAACCGCTGGGCACAAACCTCCGCCCCGGAATTCAGCTTCCACGCCTGGGACGACAGCGCGCGCATGCCGGAGGGTGGACGCGCCTGGGTGCTGGAATGAATCGTTAGCGCAGGAGTGTGTCGATGCAGAATATAACCAATTGCCGCTATGCCTTGCTGTAGCTGGCTTTCTGATTTTTTGATTTCCGTCATGGGCACACATTTGGGCACACCAATTGAAAGTGCCCCCCCAATCGCCTCGCGCTGGCTGGCGCTTCAATAGCCAGGGCCGGGCGGCTAGTTGTCACATCCCGGACGATCATAAGGTTTACGATGAAACAGTTCGGGGTTGG
>CAYTRH010000104.1:0-10063 GCA_964440155.1 uncultured Thiobacillus sp.
ACTGGTGGCAGTGCATGCCGGAGCCGTTGTCGCCGACGATGGGCTTGGGCATGAAGGTTGCGGTCTTGCCATACTGGTGCGCGACGTTGTGCACCACGTACTTCAGGATCTGCGTCCAGTCGGCACGCTGCACCAGGGTGCTGAACTTGGTGCCGATCTCGCACTGGCCGGCGGTGGCCACTTCGTGGTGATGCACCTCGACCGGCACACCCAGTTCCTCCAGCGCCAAACACATGGCGGAACGGATGTCCTGCAGGCTGTCGATCGGCGGCACCGGGAAGTAGCCGCCCTTGACCTTGGGCCGGTGGCCCAGATTGCCCACCTCGGTCTGCTCGCCGGACGACCAGGCGGCTTCCTCGGAGCGGATCTTGACGTGGCTGCCGGACATGTCGTCACCCCAGGTGACGGAGTCGAAGATGAAGAATTCCGGCTCCGGACCGAAATACACCGCGTCGCCGATGCCGGTGGACTTCAGATAGGCCTCGGCGCGCTTGGCGATGGAGCGCGGGTCGCGGTCATAGCCCTTGCCGGTGTCGGGTTCCACCACGTCGCAGGTCAGGATCAGCGTCGGTTCGTCGAAGAAGGGATCGATGTTGGCGGTGTCCGGATCCGGCATCAGCAGCATGTCGGAGGCCTGGATGCCTTTCCAGCCGGCGATCGAGGAACCGTCGAAGGCATGGCCGTGTTCGAATTTCTCCTCGTCGAAGGCAGAGACGGGCACGGTGACGTGCTGCTCCTTGCCGCGGGTATCGGTAAAGCGGAAAT
Organism: uncultured Thiobacillus sp.; assembly: GCA_964440155.1. Classification (GTDB taxonomy): domain Bacteria; phylum Pseudomonadota; class Gammaproteobacteria; order Burkholderiales; family Thiobacillaceae; genus PFJX01. Next base: position 766 of record CAYTRH010000104.1, read on the forward strand.
CGACGAATTTGACATCGTTTTCCTGGACCATCTTCATTACATCGGCGACCGCCATGTTCGAACTCCTTGTTGGGGCTGGTTGGCAATTACGGGCAGTGGATATCCACGCGGGGCGTCAAGCATGTTTCGTGCCATGCCCCAAAACAGGACAAAGCATTGTGCCATAACGCCGGATGTCGGGAAGGGGGGTGGTGTCAGGCACCAGAAAAGATCATTGCGCACCAGGATGGTGCGCATCGAGTCTGGCCTGACCCGACTGGATTCCGAACGTTGCGCCATCGACAATACCGGCATCGCTTCGCATCGCTTCGCGTCCCATGCCTGACCGTTATGCCGTGTTCGGCCATCCCATCGCCCACTCCAAGTCGCCGCTGATCCATGCCGCGTTCGCGGCGCAGACCGGCCAGGACATCACGTATGAAGCCATCCTGGCACCGCTGGACGGTTTCGCCGCCGCCGTCACCGGGTTCCGCGACGCGGGCGGGCGAGGCTGCAACGTCACCGTGCCGTTCAAGGAACAAGCCTACGCCCTGTGCGAACCGAGCGAGCGGGCGCGCGAGGCCGGCGCGGTCAACACGCTGAGTTTCGCCGACGGCCGTATGCTCGGCGACAACACCGATGGCGCCGGACTGGTCGCCGACCTCACCGCCAATCTGGGTATCGACCTGGCCAGTCGGCAGGTGTTGTTGATGGGCGCGGGCGGTGCCGCACGCGGCGTCGTCGGCCCGCTGCTGCGTGCTGGCGTCGTCCGACTGGTGATCGCCAACCGCACGGCGGACAAGGCGGTGGCGTTGGCCGCGCGCTTCTCCGGTTTCGCAGCCGACGTGCGTGGCTGCGGTTATGGCGAAGTCGAGGGTGTTTTCGATCTGGTGATCAATGCCACGGCGGCCAGCCTGGCGGGCGAGGCGCCGCCGTTGGCGCCGACTGCGTTGGCGCCGCAGGCGTTGGCCTACGACATGATGTACGGCCGCGATACCCCGTTTCTGGTCTTTGCGCGTGCCGCCGGCGCGCGCACGGCCGATGGCCTGGGCATGCTGGTGGAACAGGCGGCCGAGGCTTTCCTGATCTGGCGCGGGGTGCGCCCCCTGACTGCGCCGGTACTCGCCCGCTTGCGTGCCGGCTGATGGGACGCCTGCTATGGCGCGGCCTGCTGTTGCTGCTGGCCCTGGTACTGTTGTTGCAGTTGTGGTTCTTCGCCCACGTGCTGTGGTGGAAGGTGTTCGACCCGTCCACCACGGCGTTCATGCGCGCCGGCATGGCGCGTTTGCAACAGACCCGCCCGGATGCCGAGCTGCGCTATCGCTGGGTGGACTATGAGCGCATTTCCGTGCATCTGAAACGCGCCGTGGTGGCCGCGGAGGACAGTCGCTTCGTACAACATTCGGGGTTCGACTGGGAAGGCATCGAGTATGCCGCGCGCAAGAACCTGGAGAAAGGCCGGTTTGCCGCGGGTGGTTCGACCATCAGCCAGCAACTGGCCAAGAATCTGTTCCTGTCGCCGTCCAAGAACCCGTTGCGCAAGGCGCAGGAGGCGGTGATCACGGTGATGATCGAGCAGACCTGGAGCAAGCGCCGCATCCTGGAGGTCTACCTCAACGTCATCGAATGGGGTAATGGCATCCATGGCGCGGAGGCGGCGGCACGGCGCTATTTCGGTACGTCCGCGGCGGCCATCGGCCGGGACCAGGCGGCACTGCTGGCGGCCATGATTCCCAACCCGCGCTACTACGAGCACAACCTGTCGTCGCGCGCGTTGCAAAGGCGTAAGGCGACCATCGCGGCGCGCATGCACCTGGTCAGCGTGCCGAAGTAGTGCGCGGTCGCCAGCCCCAGGCGCCGCGCCAGTCCAGTTCCACGCGCAGTGGCGGATCGCTGGCCAGGCTGACGGAGGCGCGTCGGATGCGACCGAAACGCACGGCCCGCAGCAAGGGGCGTAACCAGTCGCGTTCGAGGCGGGCGAGTGCGGTTTCCGGCGCTTCCAGGCGGTCGGCCAAGGGCGGGATCACCAGCGCATGGCGACAGCCGCGCCAGGCATGGCGGTCGGCCAAAGCCGGCGGGCAGGTGATGCGCCGGCTGCCGGCATAGTCGGCGACCGCCGCCGCCAGCGCATCCGGATCGGCCCAGCCCGCGTCGGTGGCGAGCAGGTCGGGTGTTTCGGCCAGGGCCGGCGCCCGCCCGCCACCCCAGGCCCAAAGGCCGTTGATCGGCGTGCTGCCGCGGGTCTCGCGCAGCCGATTGACCGGGTGGGCATGCAGCAGCATCTGCGCGTCGTTGATCAGGCGCATGAACTCGCGCGCCCCCGGTCCCCGAGGCAGGCCGCGCTCCAGCGGCAGGTGTACCAGCATGTCCGGCGACGCCGCGTGCCATTCCGGCGGCTGCGCCAGACGCAGGTACCAGCGGGTCGGTCGTGGGGTGAACAGGGTCATGCCGGCTGCCGCCCACAACGGCCGCAGGCTCTCGCCCAGGGCCGCGGCTTCTTCCGTGTCCAGGCCCACCTGCGCGGCCGCATGTGGCATCAGGCCACGCAGGCCGGGCTCCAGATGCACCGGGTCCAGGCGCAGCCAGGCCGAGTCGCCCGGATCGATGCCGTCGGACCGTGCGCAGATCGGCGCGAGCGGCCAGTCGTGCTGACGAACGATGCCGAACTGGCGGCACAGCCACGCGGCCATGCCGGTGTCCGCCGGAACCACGCGCACACGCTGCGCCAGGCCGGCCAGCATGGGTGCCCGTGCCAGCACGTCGTCGAGATTCCCGCCCAGGGGTAGATATAGGTCCATCCGCCGCATGTGCGGATTATCCGCCGCTGGCGCTCCGCCGGTCATGGCCTATCCTGATTGAACCGCTCAGGAATTATTGGTCATCGATGCGGTCTTTACGCTGTCCTGTCGTTTCCAGCACAAGGAGATACGGTATGAGCACGCTATCCGTCCAGCCTCACGATACTTCCGTTGGCATCCCCGAAGTGCGTCATGTATCCGCGTCACGTCCGTTGACGTGGTTGCGTCGCGGTTGGCGCGACCTCAAGCGGGGATGGCCTTTGTCGCTCACCTTCGGCGCCGTCTTCGCCGGGCTCGGCTGGCTGCTCACCAGTTATGCCAGCGGGCGTCCGCACCTGGTCATGGCCCTGACCACCGGCTTTTTGCTGGTGGCGCCGTTTCTGGCCCTCGGCTTCTATGGCATTTCCCGCCGCTTCGAGAACCGGCACGGTTTGCATGGTGGCAATCCGCTGCTGATGCCGTTCGTCGGCGTGCGCCGCAACGGCGGTTCCATCGGCCTGTTCGCGGTGCTGCTGGCCTTCATCCTCAGCGCCTGGGAACGTATCTCGGCGCTGCTGGTCGGGCTGTTCGTGCGCAACGATGTGATTTCCGACGGTTATTTCAGCCTGACCATGCTGTTCGACGCCAGTCATGCCGGCTTCGTCGTCGCTTACGTCCTGTTCGGCGGCACGCTGGCGCTGCTGGTGTTCGCGCTGAGCGTGGTGTCTTTGCCGATGATGCTCGACCGCCGCGTGGACATGGTTACCGCCATCCTGACCAGTCTCGCCACCGTGCGCGAGAATCCGCTGGCCATGCTGGTCTGGGCGGCGATCATCGTGGCCGCCACCGTCGTCGGCGTCATGACCTGGTTCATCGGCCTGATCGTGGTGTTTCCGCTGCTCGGTCATGCCACCTGGCATGCCTACCGGGAACTTGTGGAGCGGCACTGAGTCGATGCTTCCGGTAAGTGCCTTAACGCGGCAAACTTCGGCCGGGCTCGTCCCGGCCATTTTTTTGCCCAACGCCGACCATGCGTCAATTGCACACCGCTTTCGTCATCGCCAGCCGAGGCAAGGGGCTATACGATTTCACCGATGAAGTGGCGCGCTGGCTCGCCGTCAACCGCGCGCGTGAGGGGCTGCTGACGCTGTTCGTGCGTCATACCTCGGCCAGCCTGCTGATCCAGGAGAACGCCGATGCCGACGTGCGCGGCGATCTGGAGCGCTTCCTGTCCCGTCTGGTGCCGGAGGGCGATGCGCTGTACCGCCACACGCTGGAAGGCGCCGACGACATGCCGGCGCACGTGCGCGCGGCCCTGACCCAGACGCACCTGTCCATCCCGGTGCGTGACGGTGCCTTGGTGTTGGGCACCTGGCAGGGTATCTATCTGTTCGAACACCGTCAGGTCGGCCATCGCCGCGAGGTCGCCGCGCATTTCCTCGGCGAGTGACGCGCGCGGGCGCATGCGCCTGGCCGTGTCGGCCGTTGCTCCGGCCGGTTTCGCGCGGCTTGTCCCTGTCACCAGTGTCGTTGAAATTTAATAGTTGAACGTTATGCTCAACTAATGACGCCGTAGGCCCGGCTGTGCCGGCAGCCCCGCGGCGCGCGACCGTGACAGAGGAGGAATGTGCCATGACGCGTCATACGCTCGCCTGCTTGCTGATGCTGGGCCTGGCTGTTCCCGCTTACGCCACCGAGCGGGCCTGGGAACAGTCCTTCGCTGCGACCTGCTCGCCCTTCCTGATGGATTTCGAATGCCGCGAGCACCTGCAGACCATGGCCGAACTGCGTGATCCGCAGGCGCGTGAGGCCTATCTCCGCCAGCACCTGGCGCTGCTGGAGGAGCGCCGGCAGTCCTGCGCGTGCGCACAGACGCACAACGAGATCGGGCTGCTGCAATATTGACTGACGGGTGGCGCCGGGCTGTGGCAGACTGCGGCCCGTGCTGCCCTACGAAATCCGCATCGGCCTGCGCTACACGCGCGCCCAGCGCCGTAATCACTTCATCTCGTTCATCTCCGTGACCTCCATGGCGGGTATCGCCTTGGGGGTCATGGCGCTGATCGTGGTCATGTCGGTGATGAACGGTTTTCAGGAGGAACTGCGCGCGCGCATCCTGGGCGTGGCCTCGCACATGGAGATCACTGGTGGAAACGGCCAGTTGGCCGACTGGCGCGGCCTGGCCGAACAGGTGGCGACGCACCCGGAGGTGCGCGGCATGGCGCCGTTCGTGGCCAGCCAGGGCCTGCTGGTCATGGGCAGCGACACCAAGGGCGCGCTGGTGCGTGGCCTGTTGCCCGAAGAGGAGGCCAAGGTGGCCGATTTCGCCGAGCACATGCTCAGCGGCGCGCTGACCGACCTGCGTGCCGGCGAGTTCGGCATCATCCTGGGCGCCGACCTGGCGCGCGCGCTGGGGTTGTTCGTCGGCGACAAGGTGGCGTTGATCGCGCCGCAGGGCGTGGTGACGCCGGCCGGGCTGCTGCCGCGCATCCGCCAGTTCACGCTGGTGGGCACCTTCCGCATGGGCATGCACGAGTACGACGCCGGCCTGGCGTTGGTGCACCTGCAGGATGCTCAGCGCCTGTACCGCATGGGTGACGACGTCAGTGGTCTGCGCGTCAAGCTGGCGGACATGGATCGCGCGCCCTGGGTGCTGCGCGAACTGGCGCGTTCGTTGCGCGGCGACTATTACCTGTCCGACTGGACCATGAGCCACGCCAGCTTCTTTCAGGCGGTGCAGATCGAAAAACGCATGATGTTCATCATCCTGACGCTGATCGTCGCGGTGGCGGCGTTCAACATCGTCTCCACCCTGGTCATGGCGGTCACCGACAAGCAGGCCGACATCGCCATCCTGCGTACGTTGGGCGCAAGTCCGTCCAGCATCATGGTGATCTTCATGATCCAGGGCAGCCTGATCGGCATCATCGGCACGCTGGCGGGCGTGGTGTCCGGCGTGCTGCTGGCCGTCAACGTCGAAACGTTGGTGCCGATGATCGAACGCGCGCTGGGCATGGATCTGTTCCCGGCCGACGTCTACTACATCTCCGAACTGCCCTCGCGCGTCGATTGGGGCGACGTCACCACGGTGGGCACGGTGGCCTTGCTGCTGGCCTTCCTGGCCACGCTGTACCCGAGCTGGCGTGCTGCGCGCGTGCAACCGGCGGAGGCGTTGCGGTATGAATGATGACGTGCCACGCGCCGACGCGCCGGTGCTCGCCTGCGCCGGCCTGGTCAAGCAGTATCGCCAGGGGCGCGACGTGGTGCCGGTGCTCACCGGCGTCGATCTGACCATCACCGCCGGTGAGCGCGTGGCGGTGATGGGCGCCTCCGGTGCCGGCAAGAGCACCCTGCTGCACGTGCTGGGCGGTCTGGATCGGCCGGATGCCGGCGAGGTGCGCGTCGACGGCGCCTCGCTGTGGACGGTGTCCGAAGCCGCGCGCGGCCGCCTGCGCAATCGCGCGCTCGGTTTCGTCTACCAGTTCCATCACCTGCTGCCGGAATTCAGTGCCGAGGAGAACGTCGCCATGCCGCTGTTGATCCGGCGTCAGCACCGGGCGGCGGCACTGGCGGCCGCGGCCGGCTGGCTGGACGAGGTGGGCTTGGGGCATCGCCGGCATCATCGTCCGGGCGAGCTTTCCGGCGGCGAGCGCCAGCGCGTGGCCATCGCGCGGGCGCTGGTGACGCGGCCGCGCTGCGTGCTGATGGACGAGCCCACCGGCAATCTCGATCGCCACAACGCCGCGCGCATCCAGGACTTGCTGCTCGACCTGGCCAACCGTCACGGTACGGCCTTCCTGGTGGTGACCCACGATCCCGATCTGGCCGCGCGCATGGGCCGCATCCTGCGCTTGACCGATGGTCGTCTGGGCTGATCCCGCGGGTTCGGGCACGCCGTCACTTTTCCCGGCACGGCACGACGTTCACGCCGTTAGAATCCTCGCCAGGTTCGCTTCCCACCCGAGGTCCAGACCATGCGATTCCTACTCCTGTCGATCGGCGCCGGCGCAGTGCTGATCGCCGGCGCGGCGCTCGCCGACCTGCCGCCCGATGCCGCGGTCAACGTCGCCACGCCGCTGCAGACCATGCAGCCCAAGGTCATCGTCAACAGCGGGCGTCTCGAGTGGGTGCCGTATTACCGCGATCTCACCGCTTGGCCGACACTGAGTCATCAGGACCGCCGCTCCACGCCGCGACCGCGCAAGGTCAGGCTGGACGCGCCGATCAAAGGTGATCCGGCGCGCGGACGCGATCTGGCCATGCGTCCGGACAAGGGCTACTGCATCGCCTGCCATCAGCTACCCGGCGAGGAATGGCCGGGGTCGGTGGGTTTGAGCCTGGAGCGCTACAAATCCTACGGTCATGCCGACGAACTGGTGTTCCAGCAAATCTTCGATGCGCGCGCGTTCAATCCGCACAGTGTCATGCCGCCCTACGGCACCTTCGGCATCCTCAGTGTCGAGGAGATCGCCGACCTCGTCGCCTATCTGCAAAGCCTGGAGTGACCCATGCGCGCATCGATCGCCTGCCTGATGCTCGGACTCCTGGCCGTGCCCGCTGCCAGTGCGGACACGGACGCGGCGCCCTACCGTGAATATGCACCCATGGAGAACTACCGCCCCCACGTCAGCGGTGACATGCAGCTTTCCGGGACCTATGCCTACTGGAAGGATCCGAAGAATCTCGACTGGCGCATGGCCGGCAATCCCGAGGAAAACTGGAAGCTCAACTGGAAATTCATGGACCCGCCGTTCAATCCGGCCATCCATGGCGGCCATTTCGCGCTGGAGCGCGGCGAGGCGCTGTACAAGTCGCTCAACGCGCGCGGCCGTTTCGCGCGTTGTCTGGGCGCCGACAAAGGCGTTCTGAAAGGGCTGCGCGCCCGCTACCCCATGTATCACCGCACGTTGAAGAAGGTGGCCGGGCTGGAGGAGATGATCGAGCGCTGCGCCGGGCAGGAGGGCCGGGTGCTGCAGAACGGCAGCTATGACAACAGCGCCGTGTCGCTGTACGTCGCCAGTCAGAGCAACGGCATGCCGATCCGTATCGACGTGTCCAAGGGTGAGATGCACGCGGCGTGGGAACGCGGACGCAAGCTGTTCCACATGCGCGCCGGTCGCTTCAATCTGGCCTGTGCGTCCTGTCACACCCACCAGATCGGCCTGCGTCTGCGCGGCACCGTGGTCACCACGCCCTACGGCGATGCTGCGCATTATCCGGTGTACCGCACCAGCTATCAGTTGCAGTCGCTGCACCTGCGCTTCATCGAGTGCAACCTGGATACCCGCACTCAGCCGCTGCTGCCCGGCAGCCGCGCCTATACCGATCTGGAAGTGTTCCTGACCGCCCTGAGCAACGGCTATCCGGTGACGGTGCCCAGCGAGCGGGATTGATCGCGCGGGTGCCCGCCGCCCGGCGTCATGGCGATGACGGTGGCCGGCGCGCGCGCCGCCTGCGCAGATAGCGGAGCACGTGCAGACGCCAGGCGAACTGCACCAGGAAATAACCGGCCAGCGCCAGTGTGCTGGCGAGGATCAGGTTGCCGATCAGGAAGGTGGTGCCCAGGCTCAGCAGCCAGTGCCACAGCGCCGGCAGCAGCGCGCCCCAGTCGTGCGCGCGCCAGTCGAAATCGGGCACGTGCGGTAACGCGTCGTTGCCGCCGGTGACGGCGCTGCCGATGGCGTAGGCGGCTAGGATCAGCGGGCCCCAGGTGAACGGGTTGGTATACAGGGTGGTGAACACCGCCACCGGCAGGTTGACGCGAAAGACGATGGCCAGGATCGCCGCCGTGAGCATCTGCAGCGGTCCCGGGATCAGGCCGCCGAACAGGCCGGCGGCAACGCCGCCGGCGACCGAGTGGCGGTTGAGGTGCCACAGGTTGGGATGCTTCAGCAGCGGCCGGAACCAGCGCAGATGACGGTTGCTGCGCACGGATTCGTGGTCCGGCAGGTACTTGCGGAAGTATTTTCGCGGCATGGGAGGATTCTAGTTGAGGGGGGCGATACTGGCGTTCGCGCTGGGCGCGGCCTGGTTGCAGACGCGTGCCGCGCTGCCGGCCACCGCCTGGAGTGCCGCGCTGCCGCTGCTGGCGCTGGGCTGGTGGCTGGCGCCGCGTGACGGACGGGCGCGCCATGCCCGCACGGCGCTGGGTTGGATGTTGGCGCTGGCGTGCGGGTTCCAGTACGCGGCCTGGCGCGCGGAGTTGCGTATGGCCGAACGGTTGGCTGAACACTGGGCCGGGCGTGACCTCGCCTTCAGCGGCCGCGTGGTCGGCCTGCCGGAAACCACGCCCACCGGACTGCGCTTCGTCGTCGACGTCGCCGCCACGCATACGCCCGGCGCGCGCCTGCCGCACCGCGTGCAACTGGGCTGGTATGTCCGTGCCGGTGAGCCGGCACCCGGCCTGCGCGGCGGTGATTGCATCGACCTGGTGGCGCGCCTGTACCCGCCGCGCGGCAGCCTCAATCCCGGTGGCTTCGACTACGCTGCCTGGCTGCTGGAGCGCGGCATCCGCGCCACCGGCAGCGTGCGCGCGCCGCCTC
>CAYTRH010000105.1:0-8519 GCA_964440155.1 uncultured Thiobacillus sp.
CAGCACGACGACGTTCAGGCCGCCGTCGCGCAGCCCGGCGGCCAGCGCCGCGCCCACCGGCCCGGCGCCGACGATGGCCACGTCGGCGTGCATCGGCGCCGGATCAGTCATGGCGCATGGCCTCTTCCAATGCGGCCACGCTCTTGGGCGCCAGCGTGGTCAGCACTTCGGCGCCGGTATCGGTCACCCGCACGTCGTCCTCGATGCGAATGCCGATGTTCCACAGTTCCATGGGCACGTCATCGGCGGCACGGATGTAGCAGCCGGGTTCGACGGTCAGCGTCATGCCCGGACGCAACAGCCGCCACTCGCCGTTCAGCTTGTATTCGCCGGCATCGTGCACGTCCAGGCCCAGCCAGTGGCCGGTGCGGTGCATGTAGAAGCGCTTGTAGGCTTCCTGCTCGATCAGACCGTCCGGTTCGCCGGTCAACAGTTTCAGGTCGACCATGCCCTGGGTCAGCACGCGCAGCGCAGCCTCGTGCGGCGCGTGCCAGGAGGCGCCGGGACGCACCGCGTCGATGGCCGCCGCCTGTGCCGCCAGCACGATTTCATACACGTCCTTTTGTGCCGGCGTGAACCGGCCGCTGACCGGCCAGGTGCGGGTGATGTCGGCGGCGTAACCGTCGTATTCGCCGCCGGCGTCGATCAGCAGCAGGTCGCCGGCATTGAGGCGCTGGTCGTTGGCGACGTAATGCAGCACGCAGGCGTTGGCGCCGCCGGCCACGATGGGCGGGTAGGCGGGCGCCTGACAGCCCTCCTTGCGCATCTGGTAGAGCAGTTCCGCCTCGATCTCCCACTCGCCCATGCCCGGCCGGCAGGCGCGCATGGCGCGCAGATGCGCGCGTGCCGAGATGTCGGCGGCGCGGCGCATGCATGCCAGTTCGTCGGCATCCTTGATCAGGCGCATCTCATCCAGCAGTGCGCGCGCATCCAGCAGCGTGCCGGGGGCGCGTATGCCGGCGCGCGCCTTGGCGCGGGTGGCGTTGAGCCAGCCGAGCACGCGCGCGTCCCAGGCCGGATCATGGCCGATGGCGTAATGCAGCGTGGCCTGGTTCTCCAGCAGCTTGGGCAGTTCGTCGTCGAGCCGATCGATGGCAAAGGTTTCATCGAATGCGAAGCGCGTGCGCGCCGCCTCGGGGCCGTGGCGAAAGCCGTCCCAGACCTCCCGTTCCGCGTTCTTCTCGCGGCAGAACAGAATCTGGCGCGGCGCGTCGCCGGCCAGCAGCACCACCACCGCATCCGGTTCGGCGAAGCCGGTGAGCCACCAGAAATGGCTGTCGTAGCGGTAGGGATAGTGGGTGTCGCGGTTGCGGGCCACTTCCGGCGCGGTGGCCAGCACCAGCACGCCTGCGCCCATTTCGGCGAGCACGCGCGCGCGGCGCGCGCGATAGACTTCGGCGTCAAACGGCAAGGGCGTTCTCCCGGTTGCGTAGTTCCAGATCCAGCGCGTGCAGCCGCGCCGGTGTGCCGACATCCTCCCAGCGGCCGGTGTGGTGCTCCCCGGTCACCCGGCCGGCGGCGATGGCGGCGTGCAGCAGCGGTGCCAGTTTCGCCTTGCGCCCCGGCGGGATGTCGGCGAACAGCGGCGCGCGATAGCAGGCGATGCCTGCAAAGGTCAGCGGCGACGCGGCGTCGCGCGCGCACACCCGCCCGTCGACCAGGGCGAAATCGCCGTCGGCATGGTGCGGCGGGTTGTCCACCAGCACCAGATGCGCCAGTGGCGCGTCCGCGTCGGCCATTGCGCGCAGCACCGGCAGCAGGCGGGCGTAATCGAAATCGGTGTAGACGTCGGCATTGACCACGACGAATGGGCCATCGCCCAGCAGTGGCAGGGCCGTGGCGATGCCGCCGGCGGTTTCCAGCGGCGCGGCCTCGCGCGAGTAACGGATGTGCGCATCCCAGGCGGCGCCGTCGCCCAGTGTTCGTTCGATGGCGGCGCCCAGATGCGCATGGTTGATCACCAGCGTACCAAAGCCGGCGGCGCGCAGGCGTTCGATCTGCCACACGATCAACGCCTTGCCACCCACCTCCAGCAGCGGCTTGGGCGTGTGCTCGGTGAGCGGGCGCATGCGCTCGCCCAGACCGGCGGCCAGGATCATGGCCGGAAACGGCGCGGCGGCGGGCGTCGGCATGTCAGAACGTGTAGCCGACCTGCGCCTGCCGGTTCTCCAGCGCATCGAGCAGGCGCAGCAGGTCGCCCAGATCGCGGTAGCGCTGGCAGGCGCGACGCAGATAGTCCATCACCCGTGGCATGTCCTTGAGATAGCCGTCCTTGCCGTCGCGGTGAAACAGGCGCGCGAAGATGCCCAGCACCTTGACATGGCGTTGTACGCCCATCCACTCGAAATCACGGTAGAACTCGCCGAAATCGGCGTGCACCGGCAGGCCGGCGGCGCGTGCCGCCTGCCAATAGCGCACCACCCAGTCGAGCACGCGTTCCTCGTCCCAGGCGATGTAGGCATCCTTGTAGATGGAGACCAGATCGTAGGTGATGGGGCCGTACACCGCATCCTGGAAGTCCAGCACGCCGGGGTTGTCGCGCTCGGTCACCATCAGGTTGCGCGAGTGCCAGTCGCGGTGCACGTAGACCGCGGGCTGCGCCAGGTTGTTGGCGACAATCGCGGTGAACACGCGCTCCAGCGTCTGCTGCTGGCAGCCGTCGAGTTCGATGCCGAGGTGACGCGCCACGTACCAGTCGGGAAACAGCCGCAGTTCGCGCAGCAGCAGCTCGGCGTCGTAGGGCGGCAGCTCGCCGGCACGGCTGGCGCGCTGGATGCTGATCAGCGCGGCGTTGGCGTCGCGGTACAGGCGATCGGCGCTGGCCTCGTCCAGCGCGGCCAGGTAGGTGGTATCGCCGAAGTCGCTGAGCAGCAGGAAGCCCTCCACGCCGTTCTCCGCCAGGATCTCCGGCGTATTGGCACCGGCGGCGCGGAACAGGCGGGCCACATGCAGGAACGGTGCGCAGTCCTCGTGCGTGGGCGGCGCATCCATGACGATGTAACTGCCATCGGGTGTGCGCGCGCGGAAATAGCGCCGGAAGCTGGCGTCGGCGGAGGCAGGGGTCAGGTCCAGCAGCGGCGCCGCCAGCGCCTGCGCGGTCCACTGCCGCAAACGGTCAAAGCGATCCAAAGATATAATCCGTCGGTCCTGAAAAGCCCGCGCATTCTATCACCCCCCCATGCCGCCGTTTCCGCGCCTGATCCTGTGCCTGTGCCTCGCGGCGGCGGCTTCCGAACTGTATGCGGCGGATGCGCCGCGCCTGCGCGCCAGCGCCGCTTTGGACCAACGCGGCGGCCCTGTGCCGATGCAGTTCGAGGCGGACCAGCTGCATGGACAGCTCGACCGCATGGTCGAGGTGAGCGGCGCCGTGGTGCTGCGCCGCGGCGAAGAGCGCTTCGAGGCGGACTGGATGCGTTACGACAAGCTCGCCGACGAAGCGCACGCGCGCGGCAACGTGTTGTTCGCGCGCGGCGCCGACCGCGTGTACGGCAGCGAGATCCGGCTGAAGCTGAGCGAGCGCCTGGGCGAGATGCAGGACGTGCGCTTCGAGCTGCACGGCGAGGACGGCCGCTTCGGGCGCGGCGCCACCGAGACGCTGCGGTTCGAGGGTCCGGACGTGTATGCCATGCGCGCAGCCAGCTTCACCACCTGCGCACCCGGCGATGACGACTGGTTCCTGAAGACCGCCGAACTGCGGCTGGACTATGTCAGCAACGTCGGCACCGCGCGCAACGTGCGGGTCGAGTTCCTCGATACCCCCATCCTGTACATGCCGTGGATGGATTTCGCGCTCGACGACCGGCGCAAGAGCGGCCTGCTGACGCCGTCGTTCGGCGTGTCCACCGAACGCGGCTTCGAGCTCCTGGCGCCGTGGTACTGGAACATCGCGCCCAACCGCGACGCCACCCTGACGCCGCGCGTGATGACCAAGCGCGGCCTGCAACTGGGCGCCGAGTTCCGCTACCTGGAACCGGCCTACGCCGGCGAGGTCGCCGCCGAACTGCTGCCCGACGACCGCCAGGCGAATCGCAGCCGGTATCGCGCGCTGCTGAGCCACGGCCACCGCTTCGATGCGCGCTGGTCCGGCAACCTCTATTACGAACGGGTATCCGACGACCGTTACTTCGTCGACCTGTCCAACCTGGTCAGCCAGACATCCCAGGTCAACCTGCCGCAACAGGCGGAACTGCGCTATCAGGGCGGCTGGTGGCAGGCCAGCGGCCTGGTGCAGCGTTACCAGACCTTGCAGGATCCCGCCAACCCCATCGTCGAGCCGTATCACCGGCTGCCGCAGATCCGCGTCGGCGGCCAGCAGCTCGACCTGTTCGGACGCGGCCTGCAGTTCGATTTCACCGGCGAGCTAGTGAACTTTGATCATCGTGCGGACGGGCGCGTGCAGGGGGTGCGCACCTACCTCCACCCCAGTGTCAGCTACCCGGTGCGCACCACCTATGCGACCGTCACCCCGCGTCTGGGCTGGCACCTGTCGCATTACGCGCTGGACGATTCCAGCCGCTTCAAGCCGGACAGTGTGCGCGACACCGCCGCCGCGGTGCCGGCCGGCGGTTTCCGCGACACCACGCGCAGCCTGCCCATCTTCAGCCTGGACTCCAACCTGTTCCTGGAGCGTGATCTGACCCTGCTGAACGTCGACTACCTGCAAACGCTGGAGCCGCGTGCCTATTACGTCAGCATCCCCTATCGCGATCAGTCGCGCGTGCCGGTGTTCGACAGTTCCCTGCGCGAACTGTCGCTCGATCAGTTGTTCACCGAGAACCAGTACATCGGCGCCGACCGTATCAACGACGCCAACCAGCTCACGCTGGCGCTGACCAGCCGTCTGCTGGAGCGCGGCACCGGCGTCGAACGCCTGCAGGTCACGCTGGGTCAGCGCTTCTATTTCGAGGATCAGCGGGTCACGCTGTCACCCAGCGAGCAGGTGCGCGCGCGCAATTCCACCGACGTGCTCGCCCAACTCAGCGGTCAGTTGACGCCGCGCCTGGCGATCCGCGCGGGCCTGCAGTACGACACCGCCGAGAACGATCTGAGCCGGGCCAGCATCGGCGCCGGCTGGCGCGACGGCCCGGGGCGGGTGATCAACGCCGACTACCGCTACACCATCGGTTCGCTCAACCAGATCGACGTGTCCTTCCAATGGCCGTTGGCACCCGGCTGGCATGGTCTGGGCCGGCTCAACTACTCGCTGCGCGAATCGCGCGTGGTCGAGGGCCTGGCCGGCTTCGAATACAGCGCCGGCTGCTGGGCGCTGCGCGGCGTCATGCAGCGTCTGGCCACTACCGAGACCACCGCCAGCAACGCCTTCTTCCTGCAACTCGAACTGCGCGGCCTGACCCGTCTGGGCCCCAATCCGCTCGAAGTGCTCAAACGCGGCATCAGCGGCTACCGGCCGGCGGACGCCGCTTCCACCCTGCCATAGGATGATTCCAGTGGACGCTCTACGCTCGACCCTCTTCGCCCTGCTGCTCGCGCTGGCCGGCGCCTGCACCGCCGCAACCGCCGCCGCACCGGTGGAAATCGACCGCATCGTCGCGGTGGTCAACAACGCCGTGATCACCCAGTTCGAACTGCGTTCCCGCATGCAGCAGACGCTGCGCCAACTGGCCGCGCAGAACACGCCGCCGCCGCCGCGCAAGCTGCTGGAACGGCAGGTGCTGGAACGCATGATCACGGAGACCGTGCTGGCACAGGTCGCCGCCGACACCAATGTGCGCGTCGACGGCCCCATGTTGGACCGGGCCATCGCGCGCATCGCGCAGAACAACAACCTGTCGGCGGATGCCTTCCGTCGTGCGCTGGAGCGCGACGGTATCGACTTCAACGACTTCCGCGAGCAGATCCGCCTGGAGATGCTGATCGCCCGTCTGCGCGAACGCGAGGTGGACAACAAGCTGGTGGTCACCGATGCGGAGATCGACAACTTCCTGGCCAACCCGGCGCTGGCGCGGGACCAGCAGGACGAATACCTGCTCGCCCACATCCTGGTGCTGACGCCGGAAGGCGCCAGTCCGGAGACGCTGGCGCAGTTGCGCGCCAGGGCCGAGCGCGCGCTGGCGGAACTGGATGCCGGCGCCGACTTCGCGCAGGTGTCGGCGGCCTATTCTGACGCCCAGAACGCCTTGCAGGGCGGCAGCCTGGGGTGGCGCAGCGAGGCGCAACTGCCCAGCCTGTTCGCCGATGCGGTGCGTGACCTGCAACCCGGCGGGCGCACCGGCGTGCTGCGCAGCGGCAACGGCTTCCACGTGCTCAGGCTGGTCGACAAGCGCGGCCGTAACGTGCGCATGGTGATCACGCAGACGCGCGCCCGCCACATCCTGGTGAAGACCAACGAAGTGGTAGGCGATGCCGAGGCGCGCAACCGCCTGCTGCAACTGCGCGAACGCATCGAGCACGGTGGTGACTTCGCCGCGCTGGCGCGGCTGCACTCGGACGATCTGTCCGCCAGCCGCGGCGGCGATCTCGGTTGGATCAATCCCGGCGATACCGTGCCCGAGTTCGAACGCGCCATGAACGCGCTGGAGCCGGGCGGCCTGTCGCAACCGGTGCAATCGCCGTTCGGCTGGCACCTGATCCAGGTGCTGGAACGGCGGCAGCAGGACGTGACCCAGGAGCGTCAGCGTCTGGAGGCGCGCCGCGCCATCCGCGAACGCAAGTCGGACGAAGCCTTCGATGACTGGGTACGGCAGGCGCGCGACCGCGCCTACGTGGAGATCCGCCTGGACGACTGACGGCATACCGCCGCCTCCGCCGTCATGCCGTTCGAAGCCGCCCTGCACTGGCGCGACGACCTTGCCAGCCACGTCGACCGGCTGATCCTGAACGATGCCGCGGCCCAGGCGGACGGACGCTGGCAACGTGCGCGCGAGGCGGTGCGGCTGCGTGGCGAGAGTCGGCTCGATGCCGCCCCGTGGGTGCAGCCCGTGGGGCTGGAACCGGTCGAACTGCCGGCTACCGCCTGGCGCCTGAGCATGGCGCCGGTGGCCGGACGCCATTATCCGCGTGTCGCCTTCGCCGGCCTGGCGCAGGGCGCGCGCGACCTGCGTCCGGTGCGTCTGCTGGCGATCGAGGGCGGCCGGTTGCGCGTCGATGTCAACCATCCCCTGGCCACACGCGCGCCGGAACTGTGCCTGCGTGCGGTCGATGACGACGCCGCGCCGGGGGTGCGCGTGTTCGAGCTGTTCGACGGCCCCGGCATGCAGACCCCGCCCGCCTGCGTCGACGACTGGCTGGCCGACGGCGTCGCGCGCGAGGACGAGTGCGACGATGCGCTGTTCTACCGCCAGCCGCGCCTGGTCCATCATCTCGACGCCGTCTGCCGCGCGCGCGTCAGCCAGCTCCATGCACGCTTCCTGGCACCCGGCCAGCGGGTGCTCGACCTGATGGCGAGCTGGCAGTCGCACCTGCCGGAACAGCCGGCCGACCTCCATGTCGCCGGTCTCGGCCTCAATGCCGACGAACTGCGCGCCAACCCGCGCCTGGCCGAGCACGTGGTCAAGGATCTCAACGCTCGCGCCGGCCTGCCCTGGAACGACGCAGCGTTCGACCTGGTGACCTGCACCGCCGCCATCGAGTATCTGATCGAACCGCGCGCGGTGCTGCGCGAGGTCCGGCGTGTGCTGAAACCGGGCGGCCGGCTGGTGATCAGCTTCTCGGACCGCTGGTTTCCCACCAAGGCGATCCGGCTGTGGCCGCAATTGCACCCTTGGGAGCGTCTGGGACTGGTGCTGGCCTGGTTGCGCGATGCCGGTTTCGCGCAACTCGGCAGCGAGACGGTGCGCGGGCTGAGTCGGCCGGCGGATGACAAATATGCCGGGCAGCGCGCCTACGCCGACCCGCTGTTCGCGGCCTGGGGGGTAAAACCGGCCTGAGTGCGTCGCGCCGACTTCAGCGCGGCAGGTGCAGATAGCGCAGGCGTGCGCGGCCGTCGGCGTCGCGCTGGGTCCAGGCGACGTGCAGGCCGCCGTCGGCATCCAGGGCCAGCACCGGGTCGGCGTGCTGGCCGGGGCCGGAAGTCTCGGCCAGGGTGAAATCCTCGCCGAACGCCTCACCTTCCAACCGGCTGAACCAGACATCAGGGCGGCCGTCGCGCTCGTCATCCCAGGCGACGATCAGTTCGCCGCCGGCATTGCCGGCGACCGCGGCATGCCATTGCGCGATGTCGTCGCCGAAACTGTCCTGCACCTTGAGTTCGCGCGCGAAGGTGCCGCCCTGGTCGTCGCTGAGTGCGGCATAGACGTCGTAACCGGACAGGAAGTCGCGCTTGTCCAGCCACACCGCGGCCAGGCGGGTGCCGAACGCGGCCAGGGCCGGGCGCATGGCGCCGCTGCCGCGACCCAGGTTGCCGGGCTGGGCACCGGTGGGGTTGCGGCTCAGACGTGCCGGCGTGGACCATGCGCGGCCGTCGGCGCTGCGGCTGGTGTGGATCACGGTGTGGCCGAGGCGGCGGTCCTCCCAGGCCACCACCAGGTATGCGCCGACCGCGGCCAGGCTGGGGAACGCCT
>CAYTRH010000105.1:8549-10016 GCA_964440155.1 uncultured Thiobacillus sp.
GCGCGGTTCGAGTGCATCCACCGGCCGGATCGCACCGGCTTCCAGGCTGTGCGGCGTGATGCGCAGCGGCGCCGACCACAGCCGGCGCCAGCGCCCGTCCGGCGCGCTCCATACGGCATGGGCGCCGAGCGTGGCGTGGAAGGCCACGGTGCCCTGGCCGCCCGCCGGCGCCAGCCGGGCGGGTGCGCGCGGGCCGTCGGCGTCGGCCCAGGTTGCGGCGACGCCCTCGGCATCCTCCCAGATCAGCAGGAAACGGCCGTCGGGCAAGGGCGCGATGCCGGGCTCGAAACACTCGCCGGTGCCGAAGCCGAACGGGCGGAAAGCGGCCTGTCGGTCGACGCGCAGCGCCAGATGACAGCGCGGGCTGCCGTCGCGGTTGTCCTCCCACACCAGCGCCACGGCCCGGCCCGAGACCGCCAGACCGTGACGGCCGGATGCCTCCAGATGGTGGAACACGGCAGCGTCGCCCACCGCGATATCGACGGCCCCGGCGGCGTGCGTGCCGCTTGCCGCCGCCCAGGCGACGAACGCCAGCGCGGCAGCCCAGCCGCGGCACATGGATGCGTGCCTCATGGCCGTGTGCCGGCGAGGAACTCCGCCAGCGTGCGTTCGCGGTAGTGACCCTCGCGCACGTAACGGTCGTAGTTGCGGAAATCCTCCACCGTCTTGAAACCGGGGATACGCGCGATCACCTCGCCCTGCGGCGTCATGAACACGAACAACGGCGTGGCGTAGGCGCCCAGACGCGCACCCAGCTTGGCCTCGGTGAGGCGCTCGCCGCTGGCCAGACGCAGGCGGTTGCCGCTCTCGGCATCGGCATAGATCAACGCATAGTGGCTGTTGAACAGCTCGCGCAGGCCGGGGTCGGAAAAGGTCTGGCGATTGGTGTGGTCGCACCAGGCGCAGCCGTAACGGCCGAAGTACAGCAGCACCGGTTTGTTCTCGGCACGCGCCTGCGCCATGCCGGCATCGAAGGCGAGGAAGCGGTAGCCGGCGGGCGGATCGGCGAGCGCCGCAGTGGATGTGGACAGGGCGAGCAGCAGGCTCAGATAGGCGACAATCGCGCGCATGATCGTGCTCCAGGGCTGACTGACGCGGGCATGATCGGCCCTCATCCCACGGAAAGGAAGCGCACACATGTACCAGACCGCCCGTATCGGCCTCGTCTCCATCAGCGACCGCGCCAGTTCCGGCGTCTATGCGGACCAGGGGCTGCCCGCCCTGCGTGCCTGGTTGAGCGAAGCTCTGCTCAACCCGCTGGAGTTCAGCGAACGCCTGATCGCCGACGAGCAGCCGCTGATCGAACGCACGCTGATCGAACTGGCCGCCGACTGCTGTCTGCTGCTCACCACCGGCGGCACCGGTCCGGCGCCGCGCGACGTCACCCCGGAAGCCACCCTGGCGGTGGCCGCCCGGGTGCTGCCTGGCTTCGGCGAAGCGATGCGCGCAGTCAGCCTGAAGTATGTC
>CAYTRH010000106.1:0-9975 GCA_964440155.1 uncultured Thiobacillus sp.
CGACCGGCTCGTCGCTCGACGCCAGCCAGTCCAGGATGAAATTGGCGCCGATGAAACCGGCGCCGCCGGTGACCAGGATCATGTCGTTCCTTCCTCGTTGTCGTTGGGTGTCGATAGCGTGGTTGGTCAGGCGCCGTACCCGTCCGGGTTCTGCGCCTGCCAGCGCCAGGTATCCTCGCACATCTCGCGCAGACCGCGCGTCGCTTTCCAGCCCAGCTCGCGCTCCGCCTTGGCGGGATCGGCCCAGCATTGCGCGATGTCGCCGGCGCGACGCGGCGCGATGCGGTAGGGCACGGGGCGGCCGCTGGCCTGTTCGAACGCGCGCGCCATGTCCAGCACGCTGTAGCCCTGACCGGTGCCCAGATTCCACACGCGCACGCCGGGGCCTTCCGCCAGTTTCTCCACCGCCTTGACGTGGCCCTGGGCGAGATCGACGACATGGATGTAGTCGCGCACGCCGGTGCCGTCCGGGGTCGGGTAGTCGTCGCCGAACACATTGAGGTATTCGCGCCGTCCTACCGCCACCTGGGCGATGTAGGGCATCAGATTGTTGGGGATGCCGCGCGGGTCTTCGCCGATGCGTCCGCTCTTGTGCGCGCCGACCGGATTGAAATAGCGCAGCAGCGCGATGCGCCAGTCCGGTTCGGCCACGGCCAGATCACCAAGGATCTGCTCGATGATCAGTTTGCTGCGGCCATAGGGGTTGGTGGTCGCACCCACCGGGAAATCCTCGCGGATCGGCACGGAAGCCGGGTCGCCGTACACCGTCGCCGAGGAACTGAACACAATGGTTTTTACGCCCGCCGCTTGCATGGCCTGGAACAGCGTGATGCTGCCGGCGAGGTTGTTGTCGTAGTACAGCAGTGGCTTGGCTACCGATTCGCCCACCGCCTTGAGGCCGGCGAAATGGATCACCGCGTCGATGTCGTGCGCCTTGAACAGCGCGTCGAGCGCGGCGCGGTCGCGGATGTCCCCCTGCACGAAGGGGAAATCCAGGCCGGACAGCTCGCGCACGCGATCCAGCGCCACCGCGCTGCTGTTGCTCAGGTTGTCGTACACCACGATGTCATAGCCTGCGGCGAGGAACTCGACGCAGGCATGCGAGCCGATGTAACCGGCACCGCCGGTGATCAGTATGGTTTTCATGGGGTTCCTTTGTGCCGGTTGCCGGTGGTGGAGCCGGGGTTACGCCGGAGAGTCGCGCGCGATCTGCCGGTCAATCGAACACCACCGTCTTGTTGCCGTATACCAGGATACGGTTGTCGATATGCCATTTCACCGCGCGCGACAGCACCACCTTCTCCAGGTCGGCGCCTTTCTGCACCAGATCGTCCAGGTCGTCGCGGTGCGAGATGCGGGTGACGTCCTGCTCGATGATGGGGCCGTCGTCCAGCACTTCGGTGACGTAGTGGGAGGTTGCGCCGATCAGCTTCACGCCGCGTTCGAACGCGCGCTGATACGGCTTGGCGCCATGGAACGCGGGCAGGAAGGAGTGATGGATGTTGATCACCTGGTTGGGATAGTGGGCGATGAACTCGGCCGACAGCACCTGCATGTAGCGCGCCAGCACGATGAAGTCGACATGGTGCGCCTGCAACAGCGCGCGCTGCTGCGCCTCCGCTTCCGACTTGTTGTCGCGCGTCACGGCAATGTGATGGAAGGGCACGCGGTAGGCCGCGGCCAGCCAGTGGGTGTCCGGATGGTTGCTGATGATCAGCGGGATCTCGCAGTACAGCTCGCCGGCGTGGTGGCGGTACAGCAGGTCGGCCAGGCAGTGGTCGAACTTCGACACGAAGACGGCCATGCGCGGTTTCACGCTGGACAGCGCCAGGCGCCATTGCATGCGGTGTTCCGCGGCGATGGGCGAAAACGCCTGCCCGAACTTGTGCAGGCCCAGATCGAAGTCGTCCAGCGACCATTCCACGCGCATCAGGAACAGGCCGGCCGCACCGTCCTGGTGCTGGTCGGCGTGCAGGATGTTGGCATTGTGCCGCAGCAGGAAATTGGCGATGGCGGCGACCAGGCCCTTCTTGTCCGGACAGCAGATCAGCAGGACGGCGGTGTTACGCATTCGGGTCTCGGCATTTGGTCACGAGGTGGTTCACGGGGGGCATGTCCATGTGGGGCGTCATTGTAGTGACAATCGGCAGCGGCGCTGCCGGGCCGCAGTGCCATGCCATAATTTGAAGACTTTCTTCATCGAGACGGGGGTCGGAAATGAGAACATGGGTGGTCACTGTCTTCGCCCTGCTTGCCCTGGCCATGCAAGGCCATGCCAGCGCCATGGAGCCGGTCAGGGTACTGTCGGACCGGACGGAAACCCTCCTCAAGCCATTGTTCGAGGTGTTCACCAAACAGACTGGCATTCCGGTGACGGCGGTGTACATGGACAAGGGCCTCATCGACCGGGTGGCGGGGAACCCTACGGAGGCCGATGTACTCGTCACCAAGGATGCCGAGCTGATGGAGATCGCGCGGGAACGGGGGCTGCTGCAGCCCCACAACTCCAGTCTCATCCAGCGCGAGATCGACCGGCGCTTCCAGGGGCCGAACGCCAGCTACTTCGTGGACGCCTATCGCGCCCGGCTGATCTTCTATGCCCGCGACCGGGTCAAGCCTGAACAGTTGTCAACCTACGCTGACCTCGCATCGCCCAGATGGAAAGGCAAACTCTGCATCCGCTCCGGATACCACGATTACAACGTGGCGCTGTTCAGCCAGATGCACGTGGCCTACGGACCTGAGCGCACCCGCGCCATCATTCAGGGCCTGCGCGACAACCTGGCACGGGAACCCAAGGGTAATGATCGTGAACAGGCCAGGATGATCCACGCTGGCCGATGCGATGTCGCACTGATGAACATCTACTATCACCCCATCATGATGGACAACCCGGAGCAGCGTCCATGGGCCGAGGGTGTCGGGGTGTTCTATCCCGACCAGGAGCAGGACGGCACCTTCATCATGCGCAGCGCCGTGGGTATGACCAGGGCCCAGCGCAACGTACCGGCGGCGACCCGCCTGGTGGAATTCCTCGCCAGCCGCGACGGCCAGTCCATCATGACCCAGTTGACCTACCAGTTCCCCACCAACATCAATGTGCCACCCAGTCCGCGCATCGCCGCGCTGGGGCTGGATCAACCGGGCATCCGCGACGGCAGGGCGAAGATCAATCTGGTCGATCTGGCGCCGGCTGCCAGGGCACGGGAAGCGGTGGTGAAGATGTTGAACGAAGTGCAGTTCGACAAGTTCTGATCCGGCCGGGCACCCCTTTCCGCCGTGGGCGGTTATTGGGGATACTTGGCCATGCCTTACCCCGTACTCCTGTTGGTCCTGGTGGCCGTGGTCAGCGCACCCGGCCTGTACATCCTGGGTCTGGGCGTGGCCGGCTTCTCGTCCGAATGGTGGACGCACCTCGCGGCCACCGTTCTGCCCGGCTATCTGACTGACTCGTTGCTGATCACTGCCGGTGCCACGCTGGTGGCTTTGCTGCTGGGTGCGCCGGCTGCCTGGCTCACTTTCCGCTACGCATTTGCCGGACGCGCCTGGTGCGTGTTCATGCTGCTGTTGCCCTTGACCCTGCCTGCCTACGTGGTTGCCGGCTTGTATATGGAGGCCTACACCGCCGATTTCTTCCATAGCCGCTGGGCCCTGGTCATGCAGTTGGGGGCGGCGGCTGCTCCGCTGGTGTTCATGTTCCTGCGACTGGCTCTGGCGCGCCTGCCCGCAGCACTGTTCGAGACCGCAGCGTCCCTCGGACTGGGACCGCTGGCCCGCTTCCGGCGGGTCGGGCTGCCGCTGCTGGCCATGCCACTGGTCGCGGCTGCCTGTCTGGTGGCCGCCGAAGCCCTCGGGGATTTCGGTGCAGCCAGCCGCTTGGGTGTGTCCACGCTGAGCGTGGGCCTGCATGATCAGTGGCACGCCCTGCAGCGACGCGAACTGGCCACCATGCTGGCCGTCATGCTGTTCCTGCTGGCGGTGCTGTTGGCCACGCCAGTGATCCGCCTCGGCTTGCGCGGTCAGCGTGCCCACCCGGCGGGCACGCTACAGACGCTGCACCCCCTGCCGGCGTCCGTGCCCGGTGCGCTCGGTATTCACCTGGTTTGCCTGCTGGTGACGTTGCCGGGTTTTTGGGCGCCCATGGCCCTGGCACTGAATTGGGCGCGGGATCGACTGGACAAGACCAACCTGACCCCGCTGTTCCAGGACGCCGGCACCACGCTGGCTACCGCGTTGGCCTGCGTCGTCCTGTGCCTGGCATTGAGCTTGGTATTCGCCTATCTGCTGGAGACCGGCGAACGGGTGCGACGCGCGGATCGTTCGATCTGGTTGGTGGCGGTCAACTATCTCACCCCGTCGATGGTGCTGGCCCTAGCCTGGCTGGCCAGCGGCCTGACCGGGCACGGCGTGGTGATCCTGGCCATCGCCGTCAAGCTGTTGCCGCTGGTGCTGCTGCCGCTGGCTGACGCGTTGGGCCGGCTGCCCGCCGCCCAGGCGGAAACAGCGTTGGCGCTCGGCTGTACGCGTGGCCAAGTGTTGCGGCGGGTGTTGCTGCCGCAGTTGACGCCGGTGTTGGCCGGCGGTGCTCTGCTGGTGTTCGTGCTCGCGGCAACCGAGTTGACGCTGTCTTTGGCCTTGCAGCCGTTCGGCTATGGCGCGTTGTCGTTGCGCATCTTCGCCTGGGCCGGCATCCAGATGACCCAGCTCGCTTCCGTGTGGGTGGTGTGCCTCTGTCTGCTTTGTCTGTACCCCATCTGGCGCCTGTCACGCCTCATCGACCATAGTGGAGCGGCCCGTGCTTGAAGCGAGCGCCGTGAACCTGGAACTGGGCGGTCGCGACCTGCTGCAAGACATCACGTTCGTGCTACGCCAGGGCGAAAATCTGGCGCTGCTGGGGCCGAGCGGCGGCGGCAAGACCACGTTGTTGCGTCTGATCATGGGGTTCATGGCGCCGACCCGCGGCAGCCTCGCCTGGCGCGGACAGGTTCTGTCCGCCGACGGCCGGGTCCGGGTGGCCACGGAGCGGCGCCGGTTCGGCATGGTGTTCCAGGAGGCGGCCCTGTTTCCGCATCTGAACGTGACCGGAAACGTGGCCTTCGGCTTGCAGCATCTGGACCGTCCTACGCGCAAGGCGCGTACCGCGGAATGGCTGGCGCGGCTGGGGCTGGAGAACCTGCGCCGGCGGCCGGTGCAAGGTCTGTCCGGTGGCGAGCGTCAGCGGGTGGCGCTGGCGCGGGCCTTCGCCGTGCAGCCGGAGCTGTTGCTGCTGGACGAACCATTCAGCAACCTGGACCGCCTGGTGCGCACCGAACTGCTGGATACGCTGCGCACGGTGTTGCGCGAGACCGGTACCACGAGCATCCTGGTCACCCATGACGTGCGCGATGCGGTGGATTTCGGCTCCGACCTGCTGCTCATCGCCGAAGGCCGCGTGCAACGCCAGGGCAGCATATCCGAGGTGCTCGCCGAGCCGGGTGGCGACTGGGTCCGCCGTTTTCTTGCCTGCGGCCTGGGGCAGACCGCTGCCGACTGGAGGCGAACATGAAGATACTCAAGCTCCGGCGCGGCTATACCACGAACTCCTCGGCGGCCAGCGAATACATCCCTCCACACTTGCAGCCCGGCTATGTGCCCAGCGCGGTGCCAGCGCCGGCCGAGACCGTGCCGGCGGGTCCACCCGGCGGTGCTCCCGTGGCCGGTGCCGCGCCGGCATTGCCGCTACCCGTCACGCCATCGAATATGCCATCCGGCGCGCCGGCCGCGGCTTTGCCTGGTGTGAGCACGCCAGCGTCGGCGGCCAAGCCGGTACCCGTGCCGGTGCGCGTGATGCCTTCCGCCGGCGTGCCGGCGCCGGCCCAGTTGTCGGCAAGCCCGCCGATCCCGACCCAGCCCGCCCAAGTGGCCGAGACCACCACGCCGGTCACCGCCCAGATATCACCGATGGCGGCGCAGACGCCGGTGGGCGCCCAGGGGTGGAGCAACTCCAGCCTGGTTGGCCTGTTCGCTGCCGCGGTTGCATTGGTGTTTGTCGCGGAAAAGGGCATTGCCCGTCTACTCAAGTCGCGCAGGCGCCAGGACGAGGACGATTGAGCCATGTCGCAGGTCCTGCTGCGTCGGGAATCCTATGGCGGTTTCGTCTTTCATCCGGTCGACGCCACGTTCGCTCATCTCGACCACGCCGCGTTCGAGGTGGCCGTGGATGCGCTGTATCGCGGGCGAACACCGGAGGCGCCGGATGCCCTGCGCCTGCTCGAGGAACTGCGCGCCAGCCTGCCCGTGCCGATCACCGGCGCGCGCTATCTGGATCTGACGGACGCATCACCGGCGCCGGTGTCCAATCTCTATTCGGCGCCCACGCTGATGGACTTCCAGATCACCGACAACTGCGAACTGGCTTGCCCGCAGTGCTATGCCTCGTCCACCGCCCGAGGCCGCCATGCCGCCTGGGAAGACATCGTGCTGGCACTGGAGCGTATGGCGGAGGTGGGGGTTTGCCAGGTAGCGATCGGTGGCGGTGAGCCGCTGCGTCACCCACGTCTCGCCGACATCCTCGCCGCCACGCGCGCGTACGGCATGGTGCCCAATGTGACCACCACGGGCATCGGCGCCACTGCCGATCAACTCGATGCCATGGCGCGGCATTGCGGCGCGGTGGCGCTGAGTCTGGAGGGTGTCGGCGAGCGCTTTGCCTTGCGCCGGCGTCAAGGCTTCGAGGTGTTCGAGACACAGGTGGGGCGGTTGCGCGCCGCCGGCATCAAGCTGGTGCTGCAGATCACGCTCAGTTCAGACAATGTGGACGAACTGCCTGACATGGTGGATTACGCGCTCGACATCCCGGATCTCTACGGCGTCATTTTCCTGGCACACAAGCCGGCCGGGCGTGGTCAGGGGTTCGATTCGCCACTGTCCGCCCGACCGTTCGCTACCGTTTACCCGCCCGTGATCGACGCCGTCGCGCGCCTGCGCACGCACACGCAAGTGGGCTTCGACTGCTGCCTGAGCCCGCTGTTGACGGCGGTCGAGCAGGATCTCGGTTTTGCGCCGATGACCATCGTCGAGGGCTGCTCGGCCACGCGCGGCTCTCTGGGAGTGACCGTGGACCTGGATTGTGTGCCCTGCACCTTCCTGCCCGAGCGCCCGCTCGGCAACCTGCGCCATGAATCCCTGCTGGACATCTGGCGCGCCGCTCCGTCGCAACGGTTCAGGGCCGGCCAGGCGGCCTTCCTCGCGCGCGACGCGCGTTGCGCCGGGTGCCGCGTCAATCAGGTCTGTCTCGGTGGCTGCCCGGTCTGGGATCTGGTCGGCTGCCGGCATGCGGAAACACCCGCCGGCTAGAACGTAGGGGTGCTGGTCGGATGCGCCACGCCGCGCAGAGGGCTCGGGAGCTGCGGCGGCGGCATCAAAATGGCGATTGACGTTCGGCGTTCTGGCACTAGAATTAGCGTCATTCTCGATGGAGAAACACTATATTTAGTGTTCTCTAATAAAGCCCCGGTGCCGTTGCGCCGGATCAGAGACGCACAGGAGACCCCGATGCAGCCCACCACCGAATACCGTGCCGTTCCCTCCGTCCGTGAGCCGATCCATGCAGCCGAGACGGAGATGCCGCCGGCCTACGCTTCCTGCCGCATCATCCGCCGCAACGGCGCCGTGGTGGCGTTCCAGCCGGACAAGATCGCCATCGCCATGACCAAGGCGTTCATCGCCGTGCAGGGCAGCCAGGCCGCGGCGTCGGCGCGCATCCGCGAGCTGGTGGAGCAGCTGACGCAGAACGTGGTGAACGCGCTGCTGCGCCGCCAGCCCGAAGGCGGCACGTTCCACATCGAGGATATCCAGGACCAGGTGGAATTGGCGCTGATGCGGTCGGGCGAGCACGAAGTGGCGCGCGCCTACGTGCTGTACCGCGAGCGCCGCGCCGAGGAACGCGCCAAGCAGCGCCAGCAGGAGGTGCAGCAACAGGCGCTGCATTGTGTCGAGGCGGGCCAGCGCCGGCCGTTGGATCTGGGCGCGCTGTCGGCGCTGGTCACGGATGCCTGCGCCGGGCTGCCGGAGACCAACCCCCAGCTCATCCTGCAGGCGACGGTGCGCGATCTGTACGACGGCGTGCCCATGGAGGAGGTGAGGAAATCGCTGGTCCTGTCGGCTCGTTCATTGATCGAGAAGGACCCGGACTACAGCCGCGTCACCGCGCGCCTGCTGCTGCATGCCATGCGCCACGAGGTGTTCGGCGACGATGTCGGCGCCGCGCAGATGGCTACCCGCTACGCCGAGTATTTCCCGCAGTTCATCAAACAGGGCATTGCCGCCGAACTGCTCGACGAGCGGCTGGCCCAGTTCGATCTGGAGCGGCTTGCCGGTGCACTGGTGGCGGAGCGTGACCAGCAGTTCCAGTACCTGGGGCTACAGACGCTGTACGACCGCTACTTCCTGCACATCCACGAGCGCCGCATCGAACTGCCGCAGGCCTTCTTCATGCGTGTGGCCATGGGCCTGGCGATCAACGAGATCGAGCGCGAGGCGCGCGCCATCGAGTTCTACGAGGTGCTGTCCCGCTTCGACTACATGGCCAGCACGCCCACGCTGTTCAATTCGGGCACCCGCCACTCGCAGCTGTCCTCCTGCTATCTCACCACCATCCCGGACGATCTGGACGGCATCTATCAGGGCATCAAGGAAAACGCCCTGCTGCAGAAATTCGCCGGTGGTCTGGGCAATGACTGGACGCGTGTGCGCGCCTTGGGTGCGTATATCAAGGGCACCAACGGCAAGTCCCAGGGCGTGGTGCCGTTCCTCAAGGTGGCCAACGACACCGCCGTGGCGGTGAACCAGGGCGGCAAGCGCAAGGGCGCGGTGTGTGCGTATCTGGAGACCTGGCACCTGGACATCGAGGAGTTCCTGGAGCTTAGGAAGAATACCGGCGACGACCGCCGCCGTACCCATGACATGAACACCGCCAATTGGGTGCCCGACCTGTTCATGAAGCGGGTGATGGAGAACGGCGAATGGACGCTGTTCTCGCCCTCCGATGTGCCCGACCTGCACGACAAGGTCGGCCGCGAGTTCGAGACGGCCTACCTGAATTACGAGGCGAAAGCCGCCAGCGGCGAGCTGAAGCTCTACAAGAAGATTCCCGCCGTCTCGTTGTGGCGCAAGATGCTGTCGATGCTGTTCGAGACCGGGCATCCCTGGATCACCTTCAAGGACGCCTGCAACGTGCGCTACACCAACCGCCACGTCGGCGTGGTGCACTCGTCCAACCTGTGCACCGAGATCACACTGCATACCAACGACCAGGAGATCGCGGTGTGCAACCTGGGCTCCATCAACCTGGTGAACCACCTCGCCGATGGCGGCCTGGACATGGACAAGCTCGGGCGCACGGTGCGGACCGCCATGCGCATGCTGGACAACGTGATCGACATCAACTACTACTCGGTCGGCAAGGCGCGCAACTCCAACCTGCGTCACCGCCCAGTGGGGTTGGGCATCATGGGCTTCCAGGACGTGCTGCACCGCCTGCGCCTGCCGTACGCCAGCGCCGAGGCGGTGGAATTCGCCGACCGGGCGATGGAAGCGGTGGCCTACCATGCCTACCTGGCCTCCACGCATCTGGCCGAGGAGCGCGGCCGCTATTCCACGTTCGATGGCTCCCTGTGGTCGCGCGGCATCCTGCCGCAGGACTCGCTCAAGCTGCTGGCCGAGGAACGCGGCGGCTACCTGGAGGCCGACCTGTCGCAGACCCTGGACTGGGACGCCCTGCGCAGCCGCATCATGACCGTGGGCATGCGCAACTCCAACTGCCTGGCCATCGCGCCCACTGCCACCATCGCCAACATCGTCGGCGTGTCCGCCAGCATCGAGCCGACCTACCAGAACCTGTTCGTCAAATCCAACCTGTCGGGCGAGTTCACCATGGTCAACCAGTACCTGGTGCGCGACCTGAAGGCGCTCAATCTGTGGGACGAGGTCATGGTC
>CAYTRH010000107.1:0-9970 GCA_964440155.1 uncultured Thiobacillus sp.
GGTGGTAGCTCAGTTGGTAGAGCACTGGATGGTGGCTCCAGGTGTCGAGGGTTCGATTCCCTTCCATCGCCCCAACCTCACGAAGCAAGCACTCAGGCCACCCGTTGCGGTGGCCTTCTTGCTTTTCGGCCCGCATCCTGCGCTCGGCCGGCCCGCGTGAGGCCGTTCGCGCTCAGAACGCGTCTTTCCAGGCGCGCAACGCGGCGAACGTGGCCACGCCGGGGTCCGGCATGCGGCCGCCATGGCGTGCCACCGATAGCGCCAAATCCGGCTGGTCGCAGCGCAGGAACGGATTGGTGGCGCGTTCGCGCGCCAGCGGCACGGGCAGCGTCGGCCGTCCGGCCTTGCGCGCCGCCAGCGCTTCGGCATGGCGGGCGCGCAGTTCAGCGTTGCCGGGCTCGGCCTCCAGTGCGAAGGCGATGTTGGCGAGGGTGTATTCGTGCGCACAGCACACCAGCGTGTCATCCGGCAGCGCCGCCAGACGCATCAACGAGGCGTGCATCTGCGCCGGCGTGCCCTCGAACAGACGGCCGCAGCCGCAGGAGAACAGGGTGTCGCCGCAGAACAGGTGACCATGGCCGAGGAAGCATACGTGGTCGCGCGTGTGACCCGGTGTTTCCAGCACCGTGAAGGTCAATGCGGGGGATTCCAGGCGCACGGGCTGGCCCTCGCTCACCGGCAGCGCGGCGACGGCGCCGCGCGCGCGGCCGTATACCGGGATCGCGGCGCCACATCGTTGCAGCAGCGCGGCGATGCCGCCGACGTGGTCGGCGTGGTGGTGGGTCACCAGGATGGCCGCGACGCGCATATGGCGGTGATCCAGCCACGCTAGAATGGCCTCGGCCTCTCCCGGATCGACCAGCACGGCGGCGCCGCCGTCGTGCAGGGCCCAGACGTAGTTGTCGCGCAGGATGGGAATGGCCTCGACTTGGATCATGGTGCCGTGGAATGGATGGGTTCGGGCCGCAGTGTAGCCGCGATTGCGCCGCTTCCCGCAACGGTGCGTCTTGACGTTGGGATCTCGATGCTTGGCTGGTATGACAGCGATTTGGGGCGCTATGCGTTGCAGCGCGAACAAGCCTGGTTCGATGCGGTGAGCGGCGATCTGTTCGGCTTCGTCGCGGTGCAGGTGGGCGGTTGCGACATCGATTTCCTGCGCGCCAACCGCATGCCGCATCGTTACCGGGTTTGCCCGCAGGCGGGTGATGCCCATGCCAGCGCCGAGTACCTGCCGTTCGACGGGCAGAGCCTGGATCTGCTGGCGCTGCCGCATGCGCTGGAGTTCGCCGAGCATCCGCATCAGGTGCTGCGCGAGGCGGAACGGGTGTTGCGGCCGGAAGGCCACCTGCTCATTTCCGGCTTCAATCCGCGCAGTCTGTGGGGATTGCAGCGCATGCTGCGCGGCGCGCGCGCCCCCTACCCGTGGCACGGGCGCTTCCTGACCCTCACGCGCCTCAAGGACTGGCTGGCGCTGCTCGGCTTCGAACTGGCCGGTGGGCGCATGGCCTGCTACGCTCCGCCCATCGATCGCATGGCCTGGCTGTCCCGCTTCGCGCTGCTGGAAGCTGCCGGCGACCGCTGGTGGGCGCTGGGCGGCGGCGTCTATCTGCTGCATGCCATCAAGCGGGTGCACGGCATGCGTATCATCGCGCCGAAATGGGACACCGGCTGGCGCGCCCGCGCCACTTTCGCGCAACCGACACGAAACCCATCGAGAATCGCCACACCATGAACAGCACCCAACACCAGGACACCGTCGTCGACCTGTATACCGACGGCGCCTGCAAGGGCAATCCCGGGCCGGGCGGCTGGGGGGCCCTGCTGCACTACGGCGAGGCGGAGAAGAGCCTGTTCGGCGGCGAGGCCGAGACCACCAACAACCGCATGGAGCTCACCGCCGTGATCGAGGGGTTGAAGGCGCTGAAACGCGGTTGCGTGGTGCGTGTGCACACCGATTCGCGCTATGTGCAGCAGGGCATCACCGAGTGGCTGCCCAACTGGATCCGGCGCGGCTGGCGCACCGCCGGCGGCGGCGCGGTGAAGAATCAGGATTTGTGGCAGGCGTTGGCGCGCGAGGCGGCGCGCCACCGCATCGAGTGGCACTGGGTCAAGGGCCATGCCGGCCACGCCGGCAACGAACGCGCCGATGCGCTGGCCAACGAGGGCGTGCGCGTGGCGCGCGGGGGGCGCTGATGAATCCGCGCCAGATCGTGCTCGATACCGAGACCACCGGTCTCGATCCCGCGCTCGGCCACCGCGTGATCGAGATCGGCGCGGTGGAGATCCTCAACCGCCGCATCACCGGCGCGAACTTCCATGTCTATCTCAATCCCGACCGCGACAGCGACCCCGGCGCCCTGCAGGTGCATGGTCTGACGCGCGAGTTTCTGGCGGACAAGCCGCGTTTTCCGGCGGTGGCCGAGGAATTCCTGGCGTTCGTGCGCGGCGCCGAGGTGCTGATCCACAATGCACCATTCGACGTCGGTTTTCTCGATGCCGAGCTGGCACGGCTGGGTGCGCCCGCGCTGCGTGCGCACTGCGAGGTGCACGATACGCTGAAGCTGGCCAAGGAGCTGCATCCCGGCCAGAAGAACAACCTGGATGCGTTGTGCAAGCGTTATGCCGTGGACAACTCCGGCCGCGCGCTGCACGGTGCGCTGCTGGATGCGCAGTTGCTGGCGGAAGTCTATCTGGCCATGACCCGCGGACAGGAGTCGCTGGGCATCGACATCGTGCCGCCCCTGCGCCAGGACCAGACCGGCGCGCTGCGGCGCGGCGCGTTGCGCGTGCTGCGCGCCGGCGCGGATGAACTGGCGGCGCATGCCGACTATCTGACCGGCATGGCGCGCGAGTGCGGCGAGGTGGCGTCGTGGTGAAGCGGCTGGGCGCTGCCGCCTGCCTGCTGTTGGCCGCCGCCACGGCGCGCGCCGACGAATTGAGCGAGGCGATGTTCTTCGCCGACCTGCCCGACGTGCTCACCGCCAGCCGTCTGGCGCAGCCGCTGGCGGATGCACCGAGCGCGATCACGGTGATCGATCGGGGTCTGATCGAGGCGTCCGGCTTTCGCGAGATACCCGACCTGTTGCGCCTGGTGCCCGGCTTCTACGTCGGCTACGTCACCGGTAACCAGCCCATCGCCGCCAATGCGCTGATCCACGACTACACCCGCCACATGCAGGTGCTGGTGGACGGTCGCTCGGTCTACCTGCCGACCATCGGCGGGGTATCGTGGAGCGCCTTGCCGCTGTCCATCGACGACATCGAGCGCATCGAGGTCACCCGCGGGCCCAATTCGGCCAGCCACGGCGCCAATGCCTTTACCGGCGTGATCAACATCATCACCCGCCACCCGGATGATCAGGAGGCGCACGGCATACGCCTGCTGGCTGGCACTGAGGGCGCGCGCGTCGGCACGCTGCGTTGGGTCGGCGGCACGCAGGCGCGCCACCGGGTGACGCTGGAGTATCGCGAGGACGACGGCTTCGCCGGCCGCCACGACCATCTGCGCGCGCCCATGCTGCATTACCGCGGTGACCTGGAATTGAACGCGCACGACGGTATCGCGCTGCAACTGGGCTACATCGGCGGCGACCGTGGCGCCGGCGCCGAGGGCAACGCGCTGGAACCGCCGCACCGGCTGGACATGCGCAGCCATTTCCAGCAACTGGACTGGTTCCGGCGTCTGGCCGAGGGGGGCGAACTGCGGCTCAAGCTGTACCACAACCTGACCGAGACGCGCGAAGACATCCAGCCGGTGCCGCCTTTTCCGAGGTATGACCGCGACATCCTGGCCCAGCGCTGGCACCTGGAGATGCAGCATACCCTGGCGCCGGGCGATGCCTGGCGGGCGGTGTGGGGCGCGGCACTGCGTCAGGACAACGTGCGTTCGCAACTCTATTTCTCCCGGCCGGACAAGCTGCGCAACCACGTGCATAGTCTGTTCGGCCACGTCGAGGCGCGCCTGGCGCCGGACTGGCTGGTCAATGCCGGCGCCATGCTGGAACATCACGACATCGGCGGTGGCAGCGTGTCGCCGCGCGTCTCGCTGCATTGGCAGCCGCTGGACCATCACGCCTGGCGCGCGAGCCTGTCCAGCGCCCGGCGCTATCCGGTGCAGTTCGAGGAGAATGCGCTGTCGTTGCCCTGGTACCGCGCGCGCGGCGGCCTGGAACCGGAGACCATCGTCGCGCGCGAACTGGGTTATGTCGGCGCCTGGCCGCAGGCCGGTGTCAGTGTGGATGCGCGCGTGTTCCATTGGCGGCTGGGTGAGCTGATCGACCGCTGGGGACCGCGGCCCTGGGACATCCGCAACCAGTACGCGGCGACACTGCGCGGTTTCGACATGCAACTGCGCTGGCGGCCGTCCTCACGTGTGGACTTGCTGCTCAACTATGCCAACACCGACGTCGAAGCGGACAACAGTACTTATCGCAATTCGTCTCCCGAGGAACAGGTCGGGCTGCTGCTCACCCAGCGCTTCGCCGATGGCTGGTCGGCGCACCTGGGCGCGTATTACACCGCCGGCTTCCATCCCATGGGTACCGGCTCACGCCTGCCGGCGACAAGGCGGGTCGACCTGAAGCTGGCGCGCGCGCTGCGCGTGTCCGATGTTCGTGGTGACCTGGCCCTGGTGTTGCAGAACGTCACCGGCGAGTACCTGGATTTCGACAACAACAATCGCCACCCCAGGCGAGCGCATGTCCAGCTCAGGCTCGATTTCTGATACCGGGCCCGGTCGGGGAAGCCAGCGGGCGCGCTTCGCCCGACTGGCGCAGCTCGCCCTGCTGGCGTTGTTGCTGGTACTGACCGTGGCGCGCGCGCAGGGCGACGTGGTCATCCACGTGATTCTCAGCGAGGCCGATGGCGCCTACCGCGAGGTGGCCGATGCGCTGCGCGCCGCGCTCGGGCCGCGCGCCGTGCTCGATGTCACCGCGCTGGCGGAACTGTCGCCGGAACGCTTGCGCGAACTGAGCCGCGGCACCGAGTTGCTGGCGCCGGTCGGCTTGCAGGCGGTGCGCGCGCTGGCTGCGCAGCATCAGGGCAGGGCGCCGGTATTGATGCTGATGGTGCCGCGTGCATCCGCTGAGCGCGTATCCTGGCCGCCGACCTTGACCCGGGGCAAGGTGGCCGCGGTGTACATCGATCAGCCGCCGGCCCGCTCGCTGGCGCTAGCGCAGCGGCTGCTGCCGGCGGCGCGGCGCATCGGTGTCGTGGTCTCCGCCGACCACCCGGACGGTTTGGCCGCGTTGCGGCAGGAGGCGGTGCGCCGACGGATGGATCTGCAGGTGGAGACGATCGCCGCCGCCAGCGACCTGTCGCGCGCGCTGCGCCGGGTGCTGAGCGAGTCGGATGTGCTGGTGCTGCTGCCGGACGCGCTGGTGGTCAATGCCGAGAACGTGCGCAACGTGTTGCTCACCACCTATCGCTACCGCATTCCGGTGATCGGATTCTCCGAAGGGTTGGCGCGCGCCGGCGCGGTCGCCAGCGTGTATTCGTCGCCGGCGCAGATCGGCCGTCAGGGCGCGCTGCTGATCCGGGCGTGGGCGGCCGGGCGGGGCGAGCTGCCGGACAGCACCCATGCCGACACGTTCTCGCTGGCATTCAACCCGCATGTGGCGCGTTCGCTCGGCGTGACGCTGGCCGATCCGGCCGCCCTGCGCCAGGAACTGGGAGCGGCGAATGAATAACCGGGGCATCGTCGCGCGCGTGCTGATCATGGCGCTGCTGCCGCTGGTGTTGGCAGCCGGCGGCCTTTCCTGGTTCTTCATGCAGGCACGTTACGGCGAGATCGATGACGCTCTGAACGATCGGGCACGGGTCATGGCCACGCAGTTGGCGAAATCCTGCGAGTACGCGCTGTTCGCCGGCCAACACGATGAACTCGAACGCCTGGCCGCGCCGCTGTACCGCCAGCCGGAAGTGCAGATGGTGGCGGTGGCGGACGCCGGTCGTGATTACCTGGTGCGCCTCGGCGATCCACCCGCAGATTTTCAAGCGCCCGATGGCGAGACCCTCGTCGTGCGTTCGGATGCATTGAGCCTGCTGGTGGTCAGCCCGGTGCGTCACCTGGCGGACGCCTCGGCCGACGTCTACCTCGACCCGACGCCGAACGTGCTCGGCTACGTGGTGTTGCGCGTCACCCGCGAGCCGACGCTGCAACGGCAGCGCGACATGCTGTGGACCGGCATGGCGTTCGCATTGCTCGGCGTGCTGTTGGCGGGGCTGCTGGCCTGGCGTCTGGGGCGTGACATCGTGCGCCCGATCGCCATGCTCACCGGCGCGGTGCAGCGCCTCGGCGCCGGCGACCTCACCGCCCGCGTGCGCGTCGATACCGGCGGCGAGTTCGCGCTGCTGGAGCAGGGTTTCAACCGCATGGCGGAGGAGCTGAAGGCGTCCTACGACAATCTGCACGAGCGCGTGCGCGCCGCCACCGCGCAACTGTCCTGGCAGGCCAGTCACGACGCGCTCACCGGGTTGCTCAACCGCGCCGGCTTCGACGAGGCGCTGCGCCGGTTGTGGCAGGGGGCGCGGGATAGCGGCGAACGGCACTGCCTGCTGTATATCGATCTCGATCAGTTCAAGGTGGTCAACGACACCAGCGGGCACCAGGCCGGCGACGAACTGCTGCGTCAGCTCGCCACGCTGATGCGTCACAACCTGCGCGCCAGTGACCTCATCGGCCGCCTGGGCGGCGACGAGTTCGGCGTGCTGCTGGCGCATTGCGACGTCGCCACCGCGGAGCATCTCGGTGACAAGCTCAGGCGTGCGATCAAGGCGTACCGCTATGCCCATGGCGAGCGCCTGTACCAGGTCGGCGCCAGCATCGGTCTGGTGGAGGTCGACGCATCCTGGACCGACCCGGCGCAGGTCATGAGCGCTGCCGATGCCGCCTGTTATGCCGCCAAGGATGCGGGCCGCGACATGATCCGGCGCTATCACCCGGGTGACGAGGACGTGGCGCGCCGACGCGGCGAGATGGACTGGCTGGAACGACTGAAGCGCGCCATGCGCGAGCATCACCTGCTGCTGTATGCCCAGCCCATCGTCGCGCTCGGCGAGGATGGTCTGGCACCGCATTACGAGCTGCTGCTGCGCCTGCGCGAGGGTGACAGCGGCGACACCGTGCTGCCGATGGCGTTCATCCCGGCGGCGGAACGCTATCAACTGATGCCGTTGATCGACCGCTGGGTGATCGAGCACGCGCTGGACATGTGCGAGCGCGGCATCGCCAACGGCAGTCTGGACGCGCGCGTGGTGTTCGGCATCAACCTGTCCGGCGCATCGCTCAGCGAGGCGCGCTTCCAGTCCTACGTGCGCGCGCGTCTACGCGACCACCCCGCCGCCGCCGCCCATGTCTGCTTCGAGATCACCGAGACTGCGGCGATCTCCAACATGGACAGCGCGCAGGCGCTGATCGAGGATCTGAAGGCGCTGGGCTGTCATTTTGCGCTCGACGACTTCGGCAGCGGTCTGTCGTCGTTCGCCTATCTGCGCACGCTGGCGGTGGATTACATCAAGATCGACGGTGCGTTCGTGCGCGACATGGCGCGCGATGCGGTGGACGCGGCCATGGTGGAGGCCATCGTCAAGGTGGCGCGCATCATGGACATCCGCACGGTCGCGGAATTCGTCGGCGACGACGCCACGGCCGCGGCGCTGCGTGCGCTGGGCGTCGATTACGGCCAGGGTGACCATTTCGCCGCGCCCCTGCCGCTGACCCAGGTTTGCGGCGTGCCGGCGCGCAACGCGGCCGACGCCGGCTGGCCGGATCAGGCCGACAGCACCTGGTAGCCGCCGGCTTCGATGGCTTGCCGGATCGCCGCCGGGTCGACCCGGGCGGGATCGTGCTCGATCTCGACCCGACCATTCGCCAGGTCGACTTCCACGCCGGCCACGCCGGGCAGCGCCGTGAGCAGGTTGCGGACGCTGGCGACACAGCCCATGCAGCTCATGCCGCCGACCTTGAGTTCGAGGACGCTGATGCGGTCGGTATTCATGCGATGTCGATCCTGCGGTTGAAGTTGAACAGTTCCCGGGCACGTCCGTCGGCATCATACAGGCCGTGGCTGCTGGCGGCGTTGCGCAATACCTGCAATGCGGTCTGCGCGCGGCGCAGTTGCTCTTCCAGCAGGCGGCCGTTGACCGCGTTGAGCCGTGCAGTCTCGCGTGCCAGGTGCTCCAGCGCATCCCATTCGTCGCCGGCGTCGGCGCCGGCGCGTGCGCGCAGCTCGGCCAGACTGCCGTCGGCCGACGCCCCCAGCGCCATGGCCAGTGCACGCCAGTATTCGAGCAGACGGCCGTTGGCGGCTTCGCGCTGGGCGGTCAGCTCGCCCAGGCGATCGGCGTCGGCGGCGGCCAGTGCCTCGGCTTCCGCGCTCAGCAGGTCGCGGAACGTCGCCAGTTCGCGCAGCAGCGGCGCGAGATCCGGGGTCATGAGCGCACCCGCAGCAGATCCACGGTTTCGCGGATCAGACCATCGGCCACCGCCTCCTCGTCGACCTTGAAACTGCCCTCGGCGATGGCCTGGCGCACGGCTTCCACCTTGCCGGCGTCGCTGACCTCGATGCCCGCCACTTCCTCCTCCAAACGCTGCATGTCTGCGGCAGTGCGGGTCAGGCGCACGTCGTCGCTGACCGTGGCCGGCGGGCCGCCGCGTGCCGGCGCTTCGGTGGCGGCGGCAACCCGGCTGTCGCGGGGTCGTTGGGTGATCGTGGTCTTGACCTGGTTGTCGATCTTCACGGCGCGCTCCCTTGGGATGATGTGACGTTATCGGCAGCGAGGTTCGCCACTTGAGCCGGGTACATCGGTCAGCGCACCTCGACCACGCCGTCGCCATCGGCGATGCCCTGCACGATGCGGCCCGAGGGCACGCGGACGCGCACCACGTCGCCGGGTGCGGCGGCGTTCTGCGCCACGCCCTCCTGTGCGATGACGAAGCCGGCGCCGCGGGCGCGTACCTTGACCCGCTGTCCGGCGCGGATGACGTTGGGCAGCATCAGCCAGTCCACCTGGATCGCCTGATCCGCCGCCAGCGCGCGTTTGAGCACCGCGCCGGCCGGCAGCTCGCGCGGGTACAGATGCGGCGATTGGGTGTAATCGATGTCGCGCGCGATCACATCGGCCGCACCCAGCGGCGCACGCGTCGGCAGCGGCCGTGCCGCGACCAGACCGGGGCCACGCAGGCGCGATTCGTAGCTCAGATAGAGCGTCCAGCCCGGCTCTTCGGCGCAGCGGGCGCCGAGGCTGCCACGGCCCCACAAGGTGGCGTTGGCGGTGAGGAAAAAGCCGACGTCGTTACAGGCGGGCAGGCGCAGGCGCGCATCCACCGGGCCGACGGAAACGGTGGCTCGTGCGTCGGGAAAGCTGATCACCGCCTGCTGCTCCAGCCAGTGCGCCGCCTGCACGCGCAGTTGCTGCAAGTCCTGCGGCCGTGCCGCAATTGCGCTGAACGCATGCGTGCAGCACAGCAGCACGAGTGTGATCAGGAGCGAGCGCATGGCGATGGGAGTGTGCAACACTATCCGGCGTGACCGTCGATACGCGGTTGATCGCGTCATTGTCCCCAAGTTCAGGCCTTGCGTCATGAAAACCACCCGAGCCCCCGCCGACATCGCCCGTGAAGCCATCCGCCTGCTGGCCGGCCGCAGGCTGCCGCCGACGCCGGACAACTTTCGTCAGGTGTACCACGAGGTGGCGGGCGAGGCGCCGCCCGCCGAGACCGCGTCGCCGGGCCAGGTGCCGGATCCGGCCTGGGCCGACACCGTGCGCGGTCTGCTGCGTCAATGGGATGCGCACCAGAGCGGTCTGACGCGCACGCGCAAACAGGAGATGCTGGAGCGCGTGCTGATCAATTTCGGCCAGGATCACGCCCAGTTGCGCGTCAAGCTGGATGCGCTGGTCAAGTCCTGGGCCGCCGGCGCCCGGGACGAGCCGGCCGGCGCGTCGGCGCCGCAGCCGACGGCCGGGACGG
>CAYTRH010000108.1:0-9935 GCA_964440155.1 uncultured Thiobacillus sp.
CAGGCCAGCGTCTCCGGTGCGGCGCCCGCCGGGCGGATGCCGTGCGCCCGACACAGCGCCAGCACCCGCGCCAGCCAGGCGCGTTCGACGCTGGCCGCGGCATGCACGTCCCCGCGCGCGGTTTTCGACAGCACCACGTGGGCGTCGGCCGGATCCAGTATCAACCGGTCTTCCAGCGCGTAGGCCAGCGCGCCACGCAACTGACGCAGCGCGCCGGCAGACAAGGCCAGTTCGGTCAGCGGCACGCGCGCGGCCGGCAGGGCCAGCCAGATCTCCTGTGCGTGTGGCAGGTCGGCGGGCGCGCAGTCACCGTGCGCATCCGGGTCCGCCGCGGCAAACCAGGTCACGCGCGCCAGGTCGTCCGGCAGCGGGTCCGGCAGCGTCAGCCACAGACGTTTCACTGGGTCCCCCCGCGCGCGTTCATCTACAGACGTTTCATCCACAACACATCCGGCGCATTTTGCCCTTTGCGCCGGTACAGCGCCAAATGGCGTTGGCGCACGCGACCGAATTCGACCTCCAGGGTGAGCAGGAAGTAATCGCTGGCCACGGTCAGTGCCGCTTCACGCGCGCCGGCCCATTGCGCCTGGCCCAGTTCGGTACGCAGCTCCGCCAACGAGCGCCAGCCGTCGCCGCGCTCGGCCACCAGCCGCTGCGCCCGCTCCAGCGTCAGCGCCGGCAGCAGCGCCGCCAGTACATGCGCGCCGGCGGTGTTGACGTTGACCGGGGTGGCGCCGGGCAGCGCGGTGACGTGCGGCAACAGACGCGCCACGATGTCGCGCGTGTAGCCACGCAGCCACAACAGTTCGGCGACATCGGCCAGCGGCACATTGGCGGCGTGCCTGGGCGGATCCTGCGCCAGATACCAGGTGTCCTCGGCGCCCTGCGCGCCGTGCGGCACGCCGTCGGCGTCCAGCCAATCGACCAATGCGTCGGCCAGCTCCGGTGGTAGCTGCAGCAGTGCGAGCAGGCGCTGGAAGGCGGCGACGTCGTCGATGCTGACCTGGCCGTCGCGCACCAGGTTGTTCAGGTTGAAGCGGCCCTGCATGTCGGCCAGCGCGCCGCTGGCGCGGCCGTATTCCACCGGCACCGTCACCGGGGTGGCCCAGGTCTCGTTGAGATGATCGACCTGA
The DNA here is from genome assembly GCA_964440155.1 of uncultured Thiobacillus sp. Classification (GTDB taxonomy): domain Bacteria; phylum Pseudomonadota; class Gammaproteobacteria; order Burkholderiales; family Thiobacillaceae; genus PFJX01. The sequence goes on from CAYTRH010000108.1 coordinate 1,134, forward strand.
TTCTTGCGCCTGTCCTCGGCCAGGATCAGACCGGCCCAGTCGACGCCGGCGCGCGCCACCACCTGGCCCTGCGCGGCGTCGCGCAGGTTCTCCACCTGGCGCGTCCACACCTGCTGGCGCCAGACGATGTGACTGGCCAATGCGCTGGCGATGGCCACCACCAGCAGCACGGTGACCAGGGCGATGCCGCGCTCACCAGGCATGCCAGCGTGTGATTCGTTCGCCGGAACGCAGGCGCAGCGTCATCCTCACCGCAGCGGGCCGGCCGCGCTGGCCATCGACCGGCCAGCGCATGTGCCACAGACCGTTGTCGTCGCGGTAGCCGAACTCCAGCGCCTCGACGTCATCCAGCAGCACGGCGATCTCCGGGCGGGCATGCGGCGCGCTGTCCAGCGCCGGCCAGCGCAGCCATTCCACCTTGCCGTCGCGCAGCCGGTAGGCGACGCGCTCGGGCGGCGCCAGCACATCCTCGCCATCGCCGGCACCCAGACGGGTCAGTTCCAGTTGCGCGCCATACTCCGAGACCACCACCGCCTCGCCCAGGAAGGCGGCCTGCGGCGCGCTGCCGCGCACCCGTGCAGGGCGCTCGACCCATGCGGACAGGTCGCGTTCGATGCGTGTCCACAGCAGCGCCACCGCGCGCCACTGGCGGTTCTCCGCGTCCAGGCGGGCGCGCGCCTGCAACACCGCATCCAGGCCGGCATAGGCGGCCATGCCCAGCAGCGCGAAGATGGCCAGCGCGATCAGCACCTCCAGCAGCGTGAAGCCGCGTGCGTTCACTGACGGTCCCCGATATAGCCGACCAGCGTGCTCAACGCGTTCGTGTCGTCCGCGCGCGCCAGCACGCGCACTTCCACGCGGCGAACGGCGGCGTTGGGCGTGCCGCCGACGTTGACCCGCCAGTGGAAGGTGATGCCGGCCTGCTGCTCCTCGCCGGCGGTCTCGCCCAGCGCCGGCAGCGCCCGGGTGGCGCGCAGCTCGGCCAGACGGTTCTCCGCCACCCAGCCCGCCAGCAGGCGCTGCCGCAGTTCATGGGCGTTGCCCAGCGCGCCGGACATCGCGCGTTGTGTCGCCGCCAGCGCGATGGCCAGGATGGCCAGCGCCACCAGCATCTCGACCAGCGTGAAGCCGCGCGTTCTCACCTCGACTCCGCCAGGTCGGCACCGTCTTCCACGCGCAGGTTGCCGGCGGCGTCACCGAGCACGCGCACGCGCGCATCGGCCAACGCCAGCACCACGCGGAACGGCGTATGCAGGCCGGAAGGGGAGAACACCAGCGGCTGGGTGCGGGTCACCGGCCGCGTGCCACTGCGCGCCTCGATGACGCGGATGCCCGGCGGCCAGGCGCGCGGCGCGAACACCTCGTCGCCGGGCCGCTGGCGCCAGCGCGGGGCATCGGTGGCAGGGCGGTCCACCGCTTCGAAGAACACGTAACCGCCGTCATCGAAGGCCACCGCCAGCGGCCGGCCGCCGGTCACGGCCTCGTCGGCCAACGCGGTGAGCAAGGCCGCCAGACGTTCGCCTTCCTGACGCAGGCGGCGCGCGTCGTCGCTGAACAGGTTGAGCTGCAGCGTGGCGATCACCACGCCGATCACCACCAGGACCACCAGCAGTTCGATCAGCGTGAAGCCGCGCGGCGGGCGGCGCGTCACAACTGCCAGGAGCCGATGTCCGCGTCCACGCCCTCGCCGCCGGGGCGGCCGTCCGCGCCCAGCGAGAACACGTCGATCTCGCCGTGCACGCCGGGGTTCAGATACTGGTAGGGCGTGCCCCAGGGATCCTTGGGCAGGCGGTCGAGATAACCGCCGCCTTTCCAGTTGGGCGGCACCGGCTCGGTGGCCGGCTTGTTGACCAGCGCCTGCAGGCCCTGCTCGGTGCTGGGGTAGCGAAAGTTGTCCAGGCGGTACAGCTTCAACGCCTGCATGATGCTGGCGATGTCCTGTTTGGCCGCGACCTGGCGCGCCTCGTCCGGCCGGCTCATGACCTTGGGCACCACCAGCGCCGCCAGCACGCCGAGGATGACGACGACGATCATGATTTCCAGCAGGGTGAAGCCGCGCTGGCGCGCGGGGATGGTGGCGAAGCGTGGGCAGGACATGGAGCGTACTCGGGACGAGAAAATGGCAATGTTGCGCAGCGCGCGTGCAAAGCGCAATGGCGATCCGCGCTGAATGGGTTGGGGAAAATCGAAACGGAGGCGATCGCCTCCGTTTCGAACGCCGTTGCGGTTTTCAGAGTAAGGTCGTCCCCGCGTGGACCCCGTGACCGCCGGGGTCCACGCGCTGCGTGCCGGCGACTCAGCCGCCGATCACGCCGCCGTCGGTACGCCGCACCACCACGGTGGCGGAGCGAGGACGCGCACCCGGCGTCGGCCACTGCGAGAACGCGGTGGCGTTGCGCGCGACCCAGTTGTCGCGCTGGTTGGCGGGCTGCGCCAGGTAGGCGGCCGGCGCATTCGGGTGGTTGCCGACCTCGCCCGGATGCTGGATGTTGACGAACATGGTGGTGCGGTCGGGCGTGAACGCCAGGCCGGTCACCTCGCAGCCGGACGGGCCGACCAGGAAGCGGCGGATTTCGCCGGTGCTCGGGTCCGCGGCCAGCATCTGGTTGTTGCCCATGCCGGCGAAGTCACCCGCGTTGGAGTAGTTGCCGTCGGTCTGGATCCACAGCCGGCCGAAGCTGTCGAACGCGAGGCCGTCGGGGCTGTTGAACAGGTTGCCGCTGTTGATGTTGGCCGACGGTGCGCGCGGCGCGGCGGTGCCGGGCTGGCCGGCGAGCACGAAGATGTCCCAGGTGAAGGTGGTCGCGGTGGCATCGCCGCCGTCCTCGTTCCAGCGCACGATGTGGCCCCAGACGTTGTTCGGGCGCGGGTTGGCCTCGTCCACCGGCGGGCGCGCGGAACCGGCGTTGGTGCTGCCGTCCTGCTTGTTCACGCTGGGCGGATTGCTGCCGCGGCGGTTGTTGTTGGTCATGGTGACGTAGACCTCGCCGGCCTTGGTGGGATTGGCGGCAATCCATTCCGGACGGTCCATCATGGTCGCGCCCACGCGGTCGGCGGCCTGACGGGTCTTGATCAGCACATCGGCCTGGCTGGCGAAGCCGTTGGCTGCGGTCAGGCCGTTCTGGCCGTGCACCAGCGGCAACCAGACGCCGGTGCCCATGTTGTCACCGGCAGTGGCGCCGACGTCGAAACGGGCCACGTACAGCGTGCCATCTTCCAGCAGGCGGCGGTTGGCGGCGCTGGTCGGGTTGTTGCGGTCGAAGGTGCCGTTGGACACGAACTTGTACACGTACTCGTTGCGCTCGTCGTCACCCATGTACACCACGACCTTGCCGTTGGCGGCGATCACCAGTTCGGCGTTCTCATGCTTGAAACGGCCCATGGCGGTGCGCTTGACCGGCTTGGAGTTGGGCGCGAACGGATCGATCTCCACCACCCAGCCGAAACGGTGCGGCTCGTTGGGGTTGACGTCGGCGTCGAAGCGCGGGTCCACCTCGTGCCAGCGATAACCGAAGCCGGTGGTGGAGATGCCGTAGCGCGACTGGCCGGCCAGGATCTCGGCCTTCTGGTCCTGGTAGTCGGGGCCGATGGTGGCGCCGCTGGTCGGCGCGGCGAAATAGCCGTTCCAGTTCTCCTCGCAGGTCAGGTAGGTACCCCACGGCGTCGCACCGTTGGCGCAGTTGTTCAGCGTGCCCAGCACCTCGGTGCCGGTGGGGTCGGCGGCAGTGCGCAGCAGCGCATGGCCGGCGGCCGGACCCTGGATGGTCATCGGCGTGTTGCCGTGGATGCGCCGGTTGTACTTCGAGTTCTTCACGTGTTGCCAACTGCCGTCGACATTGCGCTTGATGTGGGCCACGGTGACGCCATGCGCGGCCTGCGCCTTGCGCGCCTTTTCCGGCGTGAACGGCGACATCCAGTCGTCAGCCGGCGTGTCCGCCTCGATGGCGTAGAAGTATTCGGGGTTGATGTATTCGTGGTTCATCACCAGCAGACCTTCGTCGCTGCGATCGCCCAGGCCGTTGCGGGCGGCATTGAACCCGAAGAAGGACATGCCGTCGTGGTTGTCACCGATTTGACGCTCCTGATCCGCGGCGGTGTTGCTGGCGTCGGCTTTCCATGCCGGTGCGGATGCATTGATCGGCTCGCCCCAGGGAAGGAACGGCGTGGCGACATAGCCGGTGGGAACGGTCACGGCATCGGCGGTCGAAGTGGCGATGGCCTGGAAGCCGAACATCTGTTCGATGCGCAGGCAGCCGGTCAGACCGCCGGTCAGACCGCCGAGGAAAGGCAGCGTGGCGATGCCCAGGCCGGATTTCAGCAGCAGGCGGCGTTTGGGGTCATGTGCCACGGCTTGCTCGACCCGTTCGGTCAGGGTGAGCGTTGAGGACGGGTTGGATACACCATCGTCGTCGCGGATGGATTGGGTCATTGCCGGTTCTCCTTGGGTGGGTTGCGGGAGCGGGCAATATGTCCGGCAATGGTTAAGAAATCTTGATGAAAATGCTAAAGAATTGCGACGGTCGCGGCCGTGCACGCATCGGTGCGCCGCGCCCCGCGCCGGGGCTGGTTCAAGCCTCGCCGATGCGCTTCTTGTGCCGGTTCAGACTGCCGGTCAGCTCGGAGATGATCTCGCCGGCGGCGTGGATGATCTGGTTGGGCGTGAAGCCGCAATGCCGCATTTCGCGAAAGAACGCCTTGGCCAGCATCTTGGCGACGCGGTCCGGTTCGTGCGCGGACAGCGCGATCACCGAGCAGGCGTCACCGGCGCCTTCCAGCGTGAACGCCATCTGCGCGAAGCGCGAGTCCAGCAGGCGGTCGAGACGGGCGATGTGGATCACCCGCCCGATCAACGACGCGGCGAGCTCCGCCTGTTCTTGGTCCGTGCGGGTGAATGCCGCGCGCCCGATCGGTTCGCTGACGTTGAGCACGCCGGCCGGCCGGCCGGACATGACGATGGGGCAGATCATGAAGGCGCCTTCGTCCTTTGGCCGGCGTGCCTTGTGCTGCCAGGCGGAACGGTGGATGTCGGCGACGCGCAGGGTTTTGCCCTGGTCGAGCACCCTGCCGGCGATGTCCTGGCCCGGCTCCAGCTCCATCGTCCAGGCCGGGGGCGGTAGTTCGCCATACACCGCCGCGAGTTTCAGGCGCGCGCCCTTGCCGGGGTTGGCATCCTGCAACAACAACGAAACCCGGCGCGCCGCCAGCAACTCGGCCGTGATGCAGGTCAGGCGATACAGGTTGTCCTCGAAGGCGCCGCTGATCTCGAACGTGGCCAGTTCGCGCAGCTTGTCTTTTCTCACCCGTGCCAGGCTCATGGCGGCTCCCCCGTGCTGATGTCCGCCCAGTGTATTGAAGCCGCCGCGTTTGGTCACGTGCGGCCGATGCCCGGTTTCAGTTCAGCAGGCTGGCCAGCTTGCGCCGATAGGCGGCGACCAGCTCGCCCTGGCCGCCGAGCAGATTGAATACCGCCAGCACCGCCTTGCGCGCAGCCTGGTCGTTCCAGTTGCGGTCGATGCGCACCATCTCCAACAGTTCGTCCAGGCCCTCCTGATAGCGGCCCGCGGCGATCAGCAGATTGGCAAGCTGCTGGCGCGTCGCCAGGTCGTCCGGCGCGGCGCTGACGCGGGCACGCAACGTGGCTTCGTCGCCGCCCGCAGCGCCGCCGCGCGCGAAGCTCAGCTTGGCGATCAGGCGCTGCGCACGGTCCTGGGCGCGACCGAGCGGGCTCAGACTGTCGATCAGCCGCTGCGCTTCGTCGAGTTGGTCCAGTTCAGCCAGGATTTCCGCGGCATCCAGGCGCACGTCCTCGTTCTTCGCGTCCAGTTGCGAGGCCTGGGCCAGCAGTTCGAGCGCACGTGCCCTGTTGCCGGCCGCGCGCTCGGCCTCGGCCAGGCGGCGCAGTTCCTCGGCGGGGGAGGGGATGATGCGTTCCAGGAACTCGCGCACCGCGGATTCCGGCAGCGCGCCGGAGAACTCATCGACCACTTCGCCGTTGACCACCGCCTTGACGCTGGGAATGCCGCGCACCGCGAAATGCGCCGCCAGCTCCTGGTTGCGGTCGGAATCGACCTTGGCGAGCAGGAACTTGCCCTGGTACTCCTCGGCGAGTTTCTCCAGGATGGGTTTCAATGCGCGGCAGGGGCCGCACCAGGCCGCCCAGAAATCCACCACCACGGGCACCTGGCGCGAAGCCTCGATGACGCGTTGTTGGAAATCGGCGGTGTCGACGTCGAAGGAAAACGGGCTCATGGCAATTCCGGCTGGGCAAACGGTGGCAATGGTCAAACGCTGCGGGCGCACGGCCCGTGCCGCTTAGATGGGGTGCGCAACGCGGGCGTCAAGCCCGCGCGATGTCGCGTGCCAGCTTTGCCGCCAGGCCGGTGTAGTCGGCCGGGGTCAACGCCAGCAGGTCGCGCTTGGCGGGTTCGGGTATCTCCAGGGTGTCGATGAACGCGGCCAGGCTGGCGCGGGTGATGCCGTCCTTGCCGCGCGTCAGCGCTTTGAGCCGCTCGTAGGGCTGTTCCAGACCGTAGCGGCGCATCACGGTCTGGATGGGTTCCGCCAGCACTTCCCAGTTGGCGTCCAGATCCTCGTGCAGACGCGCCGGGTTGGCCTCCAGCTTGTCCAGCCCGCGCAGCAGGCTGTCGTAGCCGAGCAGCGCGTAACCGAGCGCCGTGCCCATGTTGCGCAGCACCGTGGAGTCGGTCAGATCGCGCTGCCAGCGCGAGATCGGCAGCTTGTCCGACAGGTGGCGCAGCAGCGCGTTGGCCAGACCCAGGTTGCCTTCCGAGTTCTCGAAATCGATGGGGTTGACCTTGTGGGGCATGGTGGAAGAGCCCACCTCGCCCGCTTTCAGCTTCTGCTTGAAGTAACCGAGCGCGATGTAGCCCCAGATGTCGCGGTCCAGGTCGATGAGGATCGTGTTGCAGCGGGCGAAGGCGTCGAACAGCTCGGCCATGTAGTCGTGCGGCTCGATCTGGATGGTGTAGGGGTTGAACGTCAGTCCCAGATTTTCGACGAAGCGGCGCGCGAATCCCGGCCAGTCGAATTCCGGGTAGGCGGCCAGATGGGCGTTGTAGTTGCCCACCGCACCGTTGATCTTGCCCAGGATCGCCACCGCTTCGATGTGGGCGATGGCGCGACGCAGGCGGTAGACCACGTTGGCCAGTTCCTTGCCCAGCGTGGTGGGCGAGGCCGGCTGGCCGTGGGTGCGCGCCAGCATGGGCAGGTCGGCCAACGCGACGGCCAGTTCGGTCAGGCGCGCGTCGATGCGGGCCAGCGTCGGCAACAGCACGTCGCGACGCGCGCCGTCCAGCATCAGCGCATGCGACAGGTTGTTGATGTCCTCGGACGTGCAGGCGAAATGGATGAACTCGGCCACCCGCATGACCGCGGCGTCGTCGGCCAGCCGGTCCTTGAGGAAGTACTCCACGGCTTTGACATCGTGGTTGGTGACGCGCTCGAATTCCTTGATCGCGCGCGCGTCGTCGATGTCGAAGTCGCCGACCAGCGCGTCCAGACGCGCCACGGTGGCCGGCGGGAACGGGGCGACCTCGCCGATGGCCGGCTCGGCGGCGAGCGCCTTCAGCCAGGCGATTTCCACCTGCACCCGCCGCCGCATCAGGCCGAATTCGCTGAAGTACGGTGCCAGGCGTTGCGTGCCACGGTGATAGCGGCCGTCGAGCGGCGTCAGGGCGGTGAGTGGATCGAGCGTCATGGGTCGGTGACTTTCCGGTTCAGAGTTTCTGGCGCAGCGCCAGGGCGGCCTGATTGCGCAGCGCCTTGAGCAGCCCGAGCGCCTGCGACGGGATGCGCAGATCGTCGCGGCTCTTGTCGGCGTAGATCAGGCCGAGCGGCTTGTCGTGCAGCATGATCGGCAGCAACAGGAACGCGTGTGCGTCCGCGACCCGCAAATACCAGTCGGGGATACGCGCGCGGATGTTGGCGGCGGCGGTGTCGGAGATCAGGATGTCCTGCCCGCGTGAGGTGGCGGCGTGGAACACGTCCGGCGCGAACGACAGCGGAATGCGGAAGCCGGCACGCAGGGCCGCCGCCTTGCGGCCCATGCCGACCCGCCCGACCAGCGACTGCGAGGGCCGGTCGAGCGTGCACAGCAGCACGTGGTCGAACAGGCCCGAGCGGTACATCAGCTCGGCCACGGTCTTGAAGATGTCGGCCAGATGAAAGTTGCCCAGCATCATCGCGGTGATGTCCTGCATGCCTTGCGCCAGCACGCCCGCGGCATCGTCGACGGCGTTGACGTCCGCCGTCGCCTGCTCGCGCGCTTCGGCCAGGGCATCGTCACGTTCGGCATCGGCGGCCATGGCGCCGCTCCAGCGCGCGAGCGAGCGCAGCAGCGGGCTCTTGTTGATGTCGATGCCGATGATCGGCGCTTCCGTGCGCAGCGTCGCCGCCGCCTTGCGCACGGTTTCCGCCAGCCTGTCGCGATCGACCTTGCCGGCGCCCTGATAACGCTGGCATATCGCTTCGATCGCCTGCTCCTGCGCCTCCGGATCCTTGTCCGCCAGCTCGCGGTGCAGGTCGCGCGCCAGATTGGCGGCCACGCGCAGACGCTCGCCCTCGCCGATGCCGCTGCGCACCGGCCCGTCGTCCAGCGGCGTCATGGCGTGCAGGATGCTGGCGGGAAAGCGCCAGTGGCGCGCCACGCCCAGGCCGAGCTGGTCATAGTCGATGCCGAACACGCGCTGGGCCGCGCTCTGTTCGTCGAGCATTTCCTCGGCCATCAGCGCCTCGACCCGTGCTGAGCCGTCTGCGGACTTCCGGTAGGCGAACCTGATCCCC
>CAYTRH010000109.1:0-6301 GCA_964440155.1 uncultured Thiobacillus sp.
CAATCGTCCCAACGTTCACGTGCGGCTTCGTACGCTCGAATTTTTCCTTGGCCATGTTCACTACCTCAGTTCGTCATTTCTTGCTGTTGATGATGCCGTCGGCGACGTTCTTGGGCGCTTCGGCGTAGTGCTTGAACTCCATGGTGTAGGTCGCCCGCCCCTGCGACATCGAACGCAGGTCGGTGGAGTAGCCGAACATCTCGGCCAGCGGCACCTCGGCCTTGATCGACTTGCCCACCGGCAGATCGTCCATGCCCTGGATGATGCCGCGGCGACGGTTGAGGTCGCCCATCACATCACCCATGTAGTCCTCGGGCGTCTCGACTTCGACCGCCATCATCGGCTCGAGCAGCGCAGGAGAGGCCTTACGCATGCCTTCCTTGAAGCCCATGATCGCAGCCATCTTGAACGCCTGTTCCGACGAATCGACTTCATGATACGAACCGTCGAACAGCGTGACCTTGACATCCACCACCGGGAAGCCGGCAAGCACGCCGTTGTTCAATGCCTCCTGCAACCCCTTGTCGACCGCCGGGATGTACTCGCGCGGCACGGTGCCACCCTTGATGGCATCCACGAACTCATAGCCCTTGCCCGGTTCGTTCGGCTCCAGCTTCAGCCAGACATGGCCATACTGGCCCTTGCCGCCGGACTGTTTGACGAACTTGCCCTCGGACTCGACAGCCTTCCTGATCGCCTCGCGGTAGGCCACTTGCGGCGCGCCGACGTTGGCTTCGACGTTGAACTCGCGCTTCATGCGATCGACCAGGATTTCCAGATGCAACTCACCCATGCCGGAAATGATGGTTTGCCCCGACTCCTCGTCGGTGCGCACTCGGAAGGACGGATCCTCCTGCGCCAGACGGTTGAGGGCCAGACCCATCTTTTCCTGGTCGGCCTTGGTCTTGGGCTCGACCGCAACATGGATCACCGGCTCAGGGAATTCCATGCGCTCGAGGATGATCGGCTTGTCCAATGCACACAGCGTGTCGCCGGTGATCGCCTCTTTCAGGCCGACCGCCGCAGCGATGTCGCCGGCACGGACCTCTTTGATCTCCTCGCGCTGGTTGGCGTGCATCTGCAGGATGCGACCCACGCGCTCCTTCTTGCCCTTGACCGAGTTGTAAACGGTGTCACCGGCGTTGATCACACCCGAGTACACGCGGAAAAAGGTGAGCTGGCCGACATAGGGGTCGGTCATGATCTTGAACGCCAATGCGGAGAAGGGCGCGTCATCACTGGCGACGCGCTCATCTTCCTCACCGTTCTCCTTGACGCCCCGTACCGGTGGAATGTCGACCGGCGACGGCAGGTAATCGACCACCGCGTCGAGCATGGCCTGCACGCCCTTGTTCTTGAACGCAGAGCCACACATCATCGGCACGATCTCACCGGCGATGGTGCGCTGACGCAGGGCCCCTTTGATCTCGGCCTCGGTCAAATCTCCCTCTTCGAGATACTTGTTCATCAGGTCTTCACTGGCCTCGGCCGCGGCCTCGACCATCTTTTCCCGCCACTCCCGGCAGGCATCGACCAGATCGGCAGGGATGTCGCCGTATTCGAACTTGGTACCCTGGGATGCCTCGTCCCAGATGATCGCCTTCATCTTGACCAGGTCGACCACACCGGCAAACTTGTCCTCCGCGCCGATGGGCACCTGGATGGGCACGGGATTGGCCTTCAGACGCAGGCGCATCTGCTCATAGACGCGGAAGAAGTTGGCGCCCTGACGGTCCATCTTGTTGACGAAGGCCAGACGCGGCACCCCGTACTTGTTGGCCTGACGCCATACCGTCTCGGACTGCGGCTGCACCCCGCCAACCGCGCAATACACCATGCAGGCACCATCCAGCACACGCATCGAGCGCTCCACCTCGATGGTGAAGTCGACGTGGCCAGGCGTATCGATGATGTTGATGCGGTGCTCGGGTAAGGACATGTCCATGCCCTTCCAGAACGCGGTGGTCGCAGCGGAAGTGATGGTGATGCCACGCTCCTGCTCCTGCTCCATCCAGTCCATGGTGGCGGCACCGTCATGCACCTCGCCGATCTTGTGGTTGACGCCGGTGTAGAACAGGATGCGCTCGCTGGTCGTGGTCTTGCCGGCGTCGATGTGCGCCGAGATACCGATGTTGCGGTAGCGCTCGATGGGAGTCTTGCGTGGCACGGTACTGTTCCTCGTCAGAAGCGGAAATGCGAGAAGGCCTTGTTGGCCTCGGCCATGCGATGGATTTCCTCGCGTTTCTTCATGGCCCCACCGCGCCCCTCGGCGGCATCCAGCAGTTCGCCCGCCAGGCGCTGCCCCATCGATTTCTCGCTGCGCTTGCGCGCGGCGTCCTTGATCCAGCGCATGGCCAGCGCAGCCCTGCGCGCCGGACGCACTTCGACCGGCACCTGATAGTTGGCACCACCCACGCGCCGCGACTTCACTTCGACCAGCGGGCGCACGTTCGACATGGCCTGACCGAATACCTCGACCGGATCCTTGCCGCTCTTCTTGCCGATCTGCTCGAAGGCGCCATAGACGATGCGCTCGGCAACGGACTTCTTGCCACTATTCATGATCACGTTCATGAACTTGGCCACTTCGGTGCTGCCGAACTTCGGGTCGGGCAGGACGATACGCTTGGGTACTTCACGACGACGGGGCATGGTATTCCTCGCTGCAGGGTGTTATGCGGCCTCAGGCCTTCTTTGCGCGCTTGGCGCCATACTTGGAGCGCGCCTGTTTGCGGTCCTTCACGCCAGCGGTGTCCAGGCTGCCACGCACGATGTGGTAACGCACACCGGGCAGATCCTTGACCCGGCCGCCACGCACCAGCACCACGGAGTGCTCTTGCAGGTTGTGCCCTTCACCGCCAATGTAGCCGATGATCTCGAAACCGTTCGACAGACGCACCTTTGCAACCTTGCGCAGCGCCGAGTTGGGCTTCTTCGGAGTGGTGGTGTACACGCGCGTGCACACGCCGCGCTTTTGCGGACAGGCCTCCATGGCCGGCACTTTGCTCTTGTCCTGCGGCGCCTGGCGCGGCTTACGCACCAATTGATTGATGGTCGGCATCTGATGCTATCCCAGCAAAAATCAACAAATCAGAAAAGTGGCCCGCGTGTCGCCATGCGGGCCACCGGAAAAAAGACTGCGGATGTTAGCGACCGCGTCATCTCATGTCAAGCTTAGCCTTCGCCTGGCGCCTCGGTGACGATCACCAGCGGCTCGCCTTCCTGCACCTGGTAGTCGAGCTGGGTGTTCGCCTTGCGCGTGCGGTGGTAGGCCAGTCCGGTGCCCGCCGGGATCAGACGGCCGACGATGACGTTCTCCTTCAGGCCGCGCAGGTCGTCGCGTTTGGCCATGATCGCCGCCTCGGTCAGTACGCGCGTGGTCTCCTGGAAGGACGCGGCGGAAATGAACGAGTCGGTGGACAGCGAGGCCTTGGTGATGCCAAGCAGCACGTTGCTGTATGTCGCCGGCTGTTTGCCCTCGGCGAGCACCCGATCTTGCTCCTGCAACAACTCGGAGCGTTCGATCTGCTCGCCCGGAATGAAGCCGGTGTCGCCCGGATCGTTGACCACGACGCGACGCAACATCTGCCGCACCACCACTTCGATGTGCTTGTCGTTGATCTTCACGCCCTGCAGACGGTACACGTCCTGCACCTCGTCGATGATGTAGCGCGCCAGCGCCTCGACACCCTGCAGGCGCAGGATGTCGTGCGGATCGGGCGGACCATCGACGATGGTTTCACCCTTCTGCACCACCTGGCCGTCATGCACGGTGACGTGCTTGTCCTTGGAGATCAGGTATTCGTGCGGCACTCCGTCCAGGTCCGTGATGACCAGACGCTGCTTGCCTTTGGTGTCCTTGCCGAACGACACCGTGCCGGTGATTTCGGCCAGCACGCCGGCATCCTTCGGGGAACGCGCCTCGAACAACTCGGCGACGCGCGGCAGACCACCGGTGATGTCACGGGTTTTGGAGGTTTCCTGCGGAATGCGCGCGAGCACGTCGCCGACGTTGACCTCCTGACCATCCTTGACGGTGATCAGCGAACCGACCTGGAAGGTGATGTTCACGCTGGTCTCGGTACCCGCGACCTTGACGTCCTGGCCGGCGGCATCGATCAGCCGTACCTGCGGCCGCACGCCCTTGGCCTGCGCCGCGCCGCGCCGCTTGCCGTCGATGACGATCAGCGTCGACAGGCCGGTGACCTCATCGATCTGCTTGGCGACGGTGACGCCTTCCTCGACGTTCTCGAACTTAACCCGTCCGGCATACTCGGTGATGATCGGCCGGGTGTGCGGATCCCAGTTGGCCAGCGCGGTGCCAGCCTTGACCACGTCTCCGTCCTTGACCGCCAGGGTCGCCCCGTAAGGCACCTTGTGACGCTCGCGTTCACGCCCATTGTCGTCGACGATCAGAAGTTCACCATTGCGCGAGATGGCCACCTGTTCGCCCTTGACGTTGGTGACGTAGCGCATGCTGGCCAGGAAACGCACGGTACCGGCCGATTTGCCCTCCAGTTGCGAGGCCGCAGCCGCACGCGAGGCGGCGCCGCCGATATGGAAGGTACGCATGGTCAACTGCGTGCCCGGCTCGCCGATCGACTGCGCCGCGATCACGCCCACCGCTTCGCCGACGTTGATCAGATTGCCGCGGCCCAGGTCGCGCCCATAGCACTTGGCGCACAGCCCCCAGCGGGTGTCACAGGTCAACGGCGTGCGCACCTTGACTTCGTCGATGCCGATGGCGTCGATCAGGTCCACCAGATCCTCGTTGAGCAGCGTGCCGGCCTCGATCACCGTCTCGCCGGTGTCCGGATGCACCACGTCCAGCGCGGTGACGCGGCCGAGGATGCGGTCGCGCAGCGGCTCGACCACGTCGCCGCCCTCGACCAGGGCCTTCATCAGCATGCCGTTGCTGGTGCCGCAATCGTCTTCGCGGATCACCAGATCCTGTGTGACGTCGACCAGGCGCCGGGTCAGGTAGCCCGAGTTGGCGGTCTTCAACGCGGTGTCGGCCAGGCCCTTGCGCGCGCCGTGCGTGGAGATGAAGTACTGCAGGACGTTGAGTCCTTCGCGAAAGTTGGCGGTGATGGGCGTTTCGATGATGGAACCGTCCGGCTTGGCCATCAGGCCGCGCATGCCGGCGAGCTGACGTATCTGTGCCGCGGAGCCACGCGCGCCGGAGTCCGCCATCATGTAGATGGCATTGAACGATTCCTGCTTGACCGTGTTGCCGTCGCGATCCACCACCGACTCGGTCGACAACTGCTCCATCATGGCCTTGGCCACCTTGTCGCCGGCCTGGCCCCAGATGTCGACGACCTTGTTGTAGCGCTCGCCCTGCGTGACCAAACCCGAGGTGTACTGAGCCTCGATTTCCTTCACTTCCTTCTCGGCCGCAGCCAGGATGTCCGCCTTCTGCGGCGGCATGAGCATGTCCTGCATGCAGATGGAAATGCCACCCTTGGCCGCCATGGAGAAGCCGGTGTACATCAGGCGGTCGGCGAACACGACCGTGTCCTTGAGACCGCACTTGCGGAAACTGGCGTTGATCAGACGGGAAATCTCCTTCTTCTTCAACACCTTGTTGACATGCGCGAACTCCAGACCGGGCGGCAGGATCTCCGACAGGAAGGCGCGGCCGGTGACCGTTTCATAGCGCTGGACACGCTCGTTGACGACGCCCTGGTCATCCTTCAGGCGCTCGCGCAAGCGCACGGTGACCCGCGCGTTGATGTCCACCACCCCGGATTGCCAGGCACGGCGCAATTCGTCCACGCTGGAGAACAGCATGCCCTCGCCCTTGGCGTTGATGCGCTCGCGAGTCATGTAGTACAGACCCAGCACGATGTCCTGCGACGGTACGATGATGGGCTCGCCGTTGGCGGGCGACAGCACGTTGTTGGAGGCCAGCATCAGTGTGCGCGCCTCCATCTGTGCCTCCAGCGACAACGGCACGTGCACGGCCATCTGGTCGCCGTCGAAGTCGGCGTTGAACGCGGTACACACCAGCGGGTGCAACTGGATCGCCTTGCCTTCGATCAGCACCGGCTCGAACGCCTGGATACCGAGACGGTGCAGCGTGGGCGCGCGGTTGAGCATGACCGGATGTTCCCGGATCACCTCCTCCAGGATGTCCCACACCACCGGTTCCTGGTCCTCCACCATGCGCTTGGCCGCCTTGATGGTGGTGGCCAGTCCCATGACTTCCAGGCGGTTGAAGATGAACGGCTTGAACAGTTCCAGCGCCATCAGCTTGGGCAGGCCGCACTGGTGCAGCTTGAGTGTCGGCCCGACGACG
>CAYTRH010000109.1:6316-9933 GCA_964440155.1 uncultured Thiobacillus sp.
GTCGACGCGCTTGCCCAACAGGTTCAGACGGAAGCGGCCGCCCTTTCCTTTGATCATGTCGGCCAGGGACTTCAGCGGGCGCTTGTTGGCACCGGTCATGGCCTTGCCGCGCCGACCGTTGTCGAGCAGCGAATCGACCGACTCCTGCAACATGCGCTTCTCGTTGCGCACGATGATGTCCGGCGCCTTCAGCTCCAGCAGGCGCTTCAGACGGTTGTTGCGGTTGATCACGCGGCGGTACAGGTCGTTCAGATCGGAGGTGGCGAAGCGGCCGCCATCCAGCGGCACCAGCGGACGCAGTTCGGGCGGCAGCACCGGCAGCACTTCCAGGATCATCCATTCCGGACGGATACCGGACTTCAGGAAGGCTTCCAAGACCTTGAGGCGTTTGGCGTATTTCTTGATCTTGGTTTCCGAACTGGTCTTGGACAGTTCGCTGCGCAGCTTCTCGACCTCACTGGCCAGATCGATGCCCTTGAGCAGATCGCGCACGCCCTCGGCACCCATGCCAGCCTTGAACTCGTCGCCATACTCCTCGAGCTTGGCGAGGTAGTCCTCCTCGGTCAGCAACTGGCCCTTGTTGAGCGGGGTCATGCCCGGCTCGGTGACCACATAGGCCTCGAAGTACAGCACACGTTCGATGTCGCGCAGGGTCATGTCCAGCACCATGCCCAGACGGCTGGGCAGCGACTTCAGGAACCAGATGTGCGCGACCGGCGAAGCCAGTTCGATGTGGCCCATGCGCTCGCGCCGCACCTTGGCCTGGGTCACCTCGACGCCGCATTTCTCACAGATCACGCCGCGGTGCTTGAGGCGCTTGTACTTGCCGCACAGGCATTCGTAATCCTTGATCGGGCCGAAAATCTTGGCGCAGAACAGGCCATCGCGCTCGGGCTTGAACGTGCGGTAGTTGATCGTTTCCGGCTTCTTGACCTCGCCGAACGACCAGGAACGAATTTTCTCGGGCGAGGCCAGACCCACCTTGATGGCGTCGAATTCCTCGTTCTGCGTGACCTGCTTGAAGAGATCGAGTAGTGCTTTCATTGCATGATTCCCCCGTTAGGGACGAGTCCTTTGGCGGGAACGGGAAACGGGAAGCCCGATGCTCCCCGTTCGTCACGTTTCCCGGTTCCCATTTCCCGTCGTCTCAGTTGCGTTCCAGATCCATGTCGATGGCGAGCGAGCGGATTTCCTTCACCAGCACGTTGAATGATTCCGGCATGCCGGCGTCGATCTTGTGTTCGCCCTTGACGATGTTCTCGTACACTTTGGTGCGGCCATTGACGTCGTCCGATTTGACGGTGAGCATTTCCTGCAGCGTGTATGCGGCGCCGTACGCCTCCAACGCCCACACTTCCATCTCGCCGAAACGCTGACCACCGAACTGCGCCTTGCCGCCGAGCGGCTGCTGCGTGACCAGTGAGTACGGCCCGGTGGAACGCGCGTGCATCTTGTCGTCGACCAGGTGGTGCAGCTTCAGCACGTGCATGATGCCCACCGTCACCGGCCGATCGAAGGCTTCGCCGCTGCGGCCGTCGTACAGGCGCACCTGGGTCTTGCCTTCGGTGAAACCGATGCGCGCCGTGCGCGGATCGTCATCCGGATAGGCCAGGTCCAGCATCGCCTTGATCTCTTCCTCCTTGGCACCGTCGAACACCGGGGTGGCAAACGGCACGCCTTTGGTCAGGTTGGCGGCCATCTCCATGATCTCGTCATCCGTGAGCGCAGTCAGATCCTCGGGCTTGCCGGAAGCGTTGTAGATGCGGTCGAGGAAGCCGCGCACCGCCTCGGCATTGGCGTTGGCGCGCAGCATGTCGTTGATGCGTTCGCCCAGGCCGCGCGCCGCCCAACCCAGATGCGTCTCCAGGATCTGGCCGACGTTCATGCGCGACGGCACCCCGAGCGGATTGAGCACGATGTCAACCGGCGTGCCATCGGCCATGAACGGCATGTCCTCCACCGGTACGATCTTGGAGATCACCCCCTTGTTACCGTGACGACCGGCCATCTTGTCACCCGGCTGCAGGCGGCGTTTGACCGCCAGGTAGACCTTGACCATCTTGATCACGCCGGGCGGCAGTTCATCGCCCTGGGTCAGCTTCTTGCGCTTGTTCTCCAGCATGCGATCGAACTCGGCACGCTGCTTGTCGAGCGCGTCCTTGACCCCTTCCATCTGGCGCGCCAGTTCCTCGTCGGCGACGCGGATGTCGAACCAGTCGTGCGGATTCAAGGAATCCAGGTAGTCGTCGGACAGCAGCGCACCCTTGGCCAGCCGCTTCGGTCCGCCCTTGGCTTCCTTGCCCGCAAGCATGCGGCGCAGACGCGCGAAGGCGTCCGCCTCGACGATGCGCATCTGGTCGGCAAGGTCTTTTTGGTACTTGCGCAGCATGTCGTCGATGATCTGGTTGGCCCGGGCGTCACGCTCGATGCCCTCGCGCGTGAACACCTGCACGTCGATGACCGTGCCGCTCATGCCCGTGGGCACGCGCAGGCTGGTGTCCTTCACGTCCGAGGCCTTCTCGCCGAAGATCGCGCGCAGCAATTTCTCTTCGGGCGTCAACTGGGTCTCGCCCTTGGGCGTGACCTTGCCGACCAGCACCGCGCCTGCCTGCACTTCGGCGCCGACGTAGATGATGCCGGATTCGTCCAGGCGACCCATCTGCTCCTGCGACAGACTCGAGATGTCGCGCGTGATCTCCTCCGGCCCCAGCTTGGTGTCGCGCGCCACCACCGACAGTTCCTCGATGTGGATGGAGGTGTAGCGGTCCTCGGCGACGACACGCTCGGAGATCAGGATGGAGTCCTCGAAGTTGTAGCCGTTCCACGGCATGAACGCCACCAGCATGTTCTGGCCCAGCGCCAGTTCGCCCTTGTCGGTCGATGCACCGTCGGCGATTACGTCGCCCTTGGCCAGATGGTCGCCCAGCCGCACCAGCGGGCGCTGGTTGATGTTGGTGTTCTGGTTGGAACGCTGGTACTTGGTGAGCGTGTAGATGTCCACGCCGACCTCGCCGGCCGCGGTCTCATCGTCGTTCACGCGCACCACCACCCGGCTGGCGTCGACGTAATCGACCACGCCGCCGCGCCGGGCGGTGACCACCGTGCCGGAGTTGACCGCCGCGGTGCGCTCGATGCCGGTACCGACCAACGGCTTGTCCGGACGCAGACAGGGCACCGCCTGGCGCTGCATGTTGGAACCCATCAGCGCGCGGTTGGCGTCGTCATGTTCCAGGAACGGGATCAACGAGGCCGCAACCGAGACGATCTGCGACGGCGCCACGTCCATGTACTGGATGCGATCCGGCGCCGACAGCATGAACTCGTTGCGATGCCGGCAGGACACCAGTTCGCCGGCGAAGGCGCCGTCGTCGTCCAGTTCCGAGTTGGCCTGGGCGATGACGTACTGGGCCTCCTCGATCGCCGACAGATACTCGATCTGGTCGGTGACCCGGCCGTCCACCACCTTGCGGTAAGGCGTCTCGATGAAACCGTATTCATTGGTGCGCGCGTACAACGCCAGCGAATTGATCAGACCGATGTTCGGACCTTCGGGCGTCTCGATCGGGCACACCCGACCGTAATGCGTGGGGTGCACGTCGCGCACCTCGAAGCCGGCA
>CAYTRH010000110.1:0-9650 GCA_964440155.1 uncultured Thiobacillus sp.
GTCCGCGCGCGAGACGGCGGTGCGCATCGCCGCCGGCGCCATCGCCCGCAAGTGGCTGCGCGCCCGCTATGGCACCGTGATCCGCGGCTACCTGGCGCAACTGGGGCCGATCGTCGTGCCGCTGCGCGACTGGGCGGCGGTCGACGGCAATCCGTTCTTCGCCGCGGATGCCGACGCGGTGCCGCAACTGGAGGCGTACATGGACGCGCTGCGCAAGTCCGGCGACTCGGTCGGTGCGCGTATCAACGTGGTGGCCGAGGGCGTACCGGTGGGTCTGGGCGAACCGGTCTACGACCGCCTGGACGCCGACCTCGCGCATGCGCTGATGAGCATCAACGCGGTCAAGGGCGTGGAGATCGGCGACGGCTTCGCGGTGGTGGCGCAGAAGGGCACGGAACACCGGGACGAACTGCTGCCGCAGGGCTTCGCTTCCAACCATGCCGGCGGCATCCTGGGCGGCATCTCCACCGGCCAGGACATCACCGCCTCCATCGCCATCAAGCCGACGTCGTCCATACGCCTGCCGGGGCGCTCGATCGACCTCCGGGGTGAGCCGGTCGAAGTGGTCACGGAAGGCCGACACGACCCGTGCGTGGGTATTCGCGCCACGCCGATCGCGGAGGCCATGGTCGCCATCGTGTTGATGGACCATGCCTTGCGCCATCGTGCGCAGAACGCCGATGTGGTCCGTCACACGCCCATCATCCCCGGGCGCATCGCCTGATCCGTCCTCGCCATTCCCGTCACACCCGTCTGCGGAGCCGCCATGATCGAAAGCCACGACCTGTTCCATGAGTTTCCCGAGCACCACGACACCATACGCGCGCTGATGTTGAGCAGCGACGATTTCGTCAACATGATGAAGGACTATGACGAGGTGGACCGCAAGATCGCGCGCATTGAGCAACGCCTGGACCCGGCGTCCGACCTGTATGCCGAGGAGCTGAAGTATCTGCGTGTGCGCTTGAAGGACCGGCTGTACCGCATGCTGCAGGACGCTCGCAAAGCCTGAGTCCACGCGGTGCGCATCGGCCCGGCGCATGCGCCGGGCCGATGCGTTTTTCGGGCACCTGACCAGCCATGACCGCATCCGCCTTTCCCTACTGGCGCCTGTCGGGCTTCTATTTCTTCTACTTCGCCTTCGTCGGGGCGATGGCACCGTTCTGGGGGCTGTACCTGCATTCGCTGCAATTCAACGCCTTTCAGATCGGCGTGCTGATGTCGCTGTTGCAGGTCATGCGCATCTTCGCGCCCAACGTCTGGGGACACATCGCCGACCGCACCGGTAAGCGCGTGGCCATCGTGCAGTTGGCGGCGGTGGTCAGTCTGGTGGCGTTCATCGGTGTGTTCTGGGCTAGGTCATTCTGGCCGCTGTTCCTGGTCATGAGCTTGATCAGCTTTTTCTGGAGCGCTTCGCTGCCGTTGGTGGAGGCCACCACCCTGTCGCATCTGGGCGAGCGCACCGAGCGCTACGGGCGGGTACGGCTGTGGGGCTCGGTCGGCTTCATTGTCGTCGTGGTCGGTCTGGGCATGGCCATCGATCAGGCTTCCGTCGCATTGGTGCCCTGGGTGGTGCTCGGCCTGTTGGTGGGGCTGGTGCTCACCGCCCGGGTGATCCCGGAGGCCGAGATCGCACGCCACGATCACGCTCACATTCCGCTGCGCGAGGTGTTGCGCCGGCCGCAGGTGCTGGCGTTGCTGGGCGCGGCGCTGCTGATGGCGGCGGCGCATGGTCCGTACTACACCTTTTTCACCATCCACCTGGTCGAGTCCGGTTACAGCAAGACGCTGGCCGGCTGGCTGTGGGCGTTGGGCGTGGTGTGCGAAATCGGCATCTTTCTGATCATGCCGCGGGTGTTCGCACGCGTAGCGCCGGAAACGGTGCTGCTGGCGACGCTGGCCATCGCCGCCGTGCGCTTCCTGCTGATCGGCTGGCAGGCGCACAGCATGCCGCTGCTGCTGGGCGCGCAACTGCTGCATGCCTTTACCTTCGGCGCCTACCATGCTTCCGCGCTGGCGTTGGTGCACCGGCATTTCACCGGGCGCAACCAGGCGCGGGGGCAGGCGCTGTACAACAGCATCGCCTTCGGCGTCGGCGGCACCATCGGCAGCCTGTACGCCGGCGCGGCCTGGGATGGCTTGGGCGCGGCGTGGACCTTCACGCTGGCTTCGGCCTGCGCGGTGTTCGCGGCCCTGCTGTTCGCGCGCCGGGGTCGCGCCACGTTGGCCGCGGCCTGAACCGGCAACTCCGCGCCTGGTCCAACCGCCCATTTCAGCAGGACGCATACCCCGAGCCGCTTGCCAGTGGAATGACCATGCGCTACGCGATGTGCCTTGCATCCATCCGATCCTGGCGTCGACCGGGGGAGTGAGCCTGGGCGAAATAGGCTCTAAGCTGCGCCGAGCGAGAGGACGGAGCCCATGTGCCATCGACCCTATCTTCCAGGCTGGCTGGTGCCGGCCATGCTGCTGGCCGCGCTGAGCGCCCGCGACCTGCCGGCTGCGGAGATCGAGCCGCCGCCGGCGACGCGCGCGCAGGTCGATCTGATCGGCGAACTGGAGCGGCCTTGGCAGGCGGGCGGCGAGATCGTGTTGTTCGCGGCCGCGGATGGCACGCCGCGCGCCGGCCGGCGCAAGCTACCACCAGCCGATGCCGAGGAGGAGCGCACCCGGCGCGTCGAGCATTTCGCGCTGGCGCGCAAGGTCAATGTGGTCACCGGAGCCCGCCTGCCCCCGCAGGGGCTGCCGCTGGAAGCCGAGCAGATCGAACTGCTGGAACGCTTCGCGCTGAGCGATGCCGGCGCGGTCTGGTTCCGCGAGGTCGCCGACGACACGCTGCGCCTGTTCAACCAGGGCTATCTGGAGTACGACGAGGCGCGCTGGCGACACGCCCTGGCCACCGGCGAGATGCCGCGCCTGTCGGAACTGATCAGCGGCCTGCTGTCGGAGAGCGGGCAATTCGCGCAGGACGCCGCGCCGTTTCGCATCTTTGCCTACGACGGCACCGGTGCGATGGCCGCCGCCGCCAGCGTGCGCCTAGGCATACGCGGTTTCCGCTGCCGCTTTCCGGTCAGCGGTGAGCTGGTGGATCCGCTGGCAGTGCTGTCGCACGAGTTCGGTCACACCCGCTACGGCGATCCGCGCAGCGCCGGGCAGCCGCTGGGCGAGGCGCTCACCGTCGCGCGTTACGAAAACCCGGTCCGGGTGCGCAACGGCTTTCCGCCGCGCGGCGTGTACTACCTGCGCATCGAGCCCGGGCGAGCGCCGGTGATGCGTGAGGCGCAGTCCGGCACGGCTGCACCCCACCCGGTACGCGGCTATTACTGTGAATGTCCCGACCAACCGGCCGCGCTGCATGCCTGTTCGGTGCCGCTGGGCGATGGCGATCTGTGCGTGCTGCGCTGGCTGGCGGTCGAGGTCCGCGAGGCCGCGCCGTGATGCCTCAGCCGACCGGTGCCACCGCCACCCGGTCGCGGCCGCCGCTCTTGGCCTGGTACAGCGCCGCGTCGGCGCGATCGATGGCGTGATCCGGGTGTTCGCCGGGCGCGTACTGGGCGACACCGATACTGATGGTCGGGCGTAGCGCGTGCCCCTCCAGCACCAGGGGCGCGGCGCGCACGGCGACACGCAGCTTGTCGGCGACCTGTTCGGCTTCCGC
This sequence comes from uncultured Thiobacillus sp., assembly GCA_964440155.1. GTDB lineage: Bacteria > Pseudomonadota > Gammaproteobacteria > Burkholderiales > Thiobacillaceae > PFJX01. The sequence goes on from CAYTRH010000110.1 coordinate 3,659, forward strand.
CAGTTCGCAGCCCTTGAGCAGCAGCAGGAATTCCTCGCCACCCCAGCGCACGGCGAGGTCGGATTCGCGTAACCCGCTCTGTAGCCGGCGCGCCACTTCGCGCAGCACCTGATCGCCGACGGCGTGGCCGTGGCGATCGTTGATGGCCTTGAAGTGGTCGATGTCGGCGAGCAGCACGCAGAACGGCCGCGGTTCGCGGCGGATCTCGGCGAGCAGGCGGTCCAGCAGGATGGTGAACGCGTGCCGGTTGAGCAGGCCGGTCAGCTTGTCGGTCGAAGCCATGGTCTCCAGCCGTTCCTGGTAGCGCGAGAACGCGACGTGCACCAGGGCGACGACGATGGCGGTGACCAGCAGGCTGATGGCGAGATTGACGTACAGCGTGCGCCGCGCGCCGGCGAGCGCGCGGTCCTCGTTCTGCTCGACGAACAGATACCACTTGAGTTCCGGCAGGTAGTTGACGTGCAGGATGTAGGTGTCGCCATCGGCGCGGTAGCGGTAGGAACCCTGCCGGGCGCGCAGGATGTCATCCAGCAGCGCGCCCAGGCCCTCGGCGTTGCGCAGGTTCTTCTCGGTACGCCCGGATTCGTCGCCGAACAGCACGATGCGGCCGTCGCCATCGACGAAATAGATGGTGCGGGCGAAGCGCTGCTGGTAGTCGGAGACATGTTGGCGCACCGCATCGACGGTCAGGCCGACGCCGGTGGCGCCGATGTAGTTGCCGTCGAAATCGAACACGCGGTAATTGATGAAGATGGTCAGCGCGTCCTTGTTGGCGAGGTCGGGATCGACGTTGATCTCGTAGTCCTCAGTCATCGTGCGCACGCGGAAATACCAGATGTCGCGCGGCTCGTCGCGCGCGACGCGTTTGAGGATGCCGTCGCCGGTGTAGTACAGCCAACTGCGCTCGGAAACCAGGAAACTGCTGAATGCGCCGTAGCGCTCGCGCACTTCGCGCAGATAGCGGGTGATCGCATCGACGTCGCGTTCGCCGTGCAGTATCCAGTCGCGCACGAAAGTGTCGTGCGCCATGGTGGAGGACACCAGGATGGGGCGCACCAGGTCTTTCTGGATCTCGGAATAAATGTTGCTCGAGGTCAGCGGCAGATCCTGGCCGATCAGTGCCTCGCGGATGGCATCGCGCGTGACGACGTAGCCGAGTACCGACACTGCGCAGAAGCTGACCGTCAGCAGCAGCCACAGATACAGCAGCATGCGGTGGCGGTCGAACACGCGCGGGACGGTGGTCCTGGCCGCAGTCCGTTCCGGCCAAGTCCATCAGTGCCGCGCATGCTCCGGCGCGCCGTTCACACGGCCGCCTCGCCGGTCTCGCCGGTGCGGATGCGCACCACCTGTTCGACGTTGCTGACGAAGATTTTGCCGTCGCCGATCTTGCCGGTGCGCGCGGCCTTGACGATGGCTTCCAGTGCGCCGTCGGCGAGCGCATCCGGCACCACCAGCTCGATTTTCACCTTGGGCAGGAAATCGACCACGTATTCGGCGCCGCGATACAGCTCGGTATGCCCCTTCTGGCGCCCGAAGCCCTTGACCTCGGTCACGGTCAGGCCACTCACGCCCAGCGCCGACAGCGCCTCGCGCACTTCGTCGAGCTTGAACGGCTTGCTGATGGCTTCGATCTTCTTCATGGCGGTCTCCTAGAACGGTGCGCGGTAGCGGCTGGTGATGGGATAACGCCGGTCGCGGCCGAAACCGCGTGGCGTGATGCGGATGCCGGGTGGCGCCTGACGCCGCTTGTATTCGGCGCGATCGATGAGCCCCACCACCTTGCGCACGTCGGCTTCGGCAAAGCCGGCGGCGACGATGTCGCGCGGTGCCATGTCCTGCTCGACATAGTCGGCCATGATCGCGTCCAGCACCTCGTAGGGTGGCAGGCTGTCCTGATCGCACTGGTTGGCGCGCAGTTCGGCCGTGGGCGGGCGGGTGATGATGCGCTCCGGGATCACCGGCGACAGGCTGTTGCGGTAGCGCGCCAGCCGCCACACCAGGGTCTTGGCGACATCCTTCAGCACTGCGAAGCCGCCCGCCATGTCGCCGTACAGCGTGGCGTAGCCGCTGGCCATCTCGCTCTTGTTGCCGGTGGTCAGCACCAGGTGGCCGAATTTGTTGGACAACGCCATCAGGATGACGCCGCGGATGCGTGCCTGGATGTTCTCCTCGGTCTGGTCGAAGGGCAGATCGTCGAATTCGTCCGACAGCGCCGACAGGAAGGCGTCGAACATGGCTTTGATCGGCTGCACGTCGTAGCGCACGCCCAGATTGGCAGCCAATTGCTCGGCATCCTGCAGACTGATGTCGGCGGTGTATTGCGACGGCATCATCACCGCCTGCACGCGCTCGGCGCCCAGGGCATCGACAGCGACCGCCAGGGTCAACGCGGAATCGATGCCGCCGGACGAGCCCACCAGCACACTGGGAAAACCGTTCTTGCCGACGTAGTCGCGCACCCCCAGCACCAGCGCCTGATACACCGCGGCTTCCCCTTCGGGCAGGGCGGTGATGGAGCCGCGCGCCACGCCATCACCATAGTCGACGATGCACAGCTCCTCGGCGAAGGCGGCGAACTGGGCGGTCAGCGTGCCGCCGGCGTCGAGCGCGAAGGACGCGCCGTCGAACACCAATTCGTCCTGGCCGCCGACCAGGTTGGCGTAGATCAGCGGCAGACCGCATTCGCCGATGCGCTCGCGCGCGACGGCCAGCCGCTCGGCCTGCTTGCCGGTATGGAATGGCGAGGCGTTCAGCACCAGCAGCAGTTCGGCGCCGGCGGCACGCGCCTGCGCCGCCGGTCCGGGTTCCCAGATGTCCGCGCAGATGTTGACGGCGCAACGCGTGCCGGCGCATTCGAACACGCACGCTTGGCTGCCGGCGGTGAAGGTGCGGACTTCGTCGAACACCGAATGATTGGGCAGCTTCTGTTTGCGGTAGACGTGGCTGATGGCGCCGTCGCGCAGCACCGATGCGGCGTTGTAACGCGCTTGCCCCTCGCACAGCGGATGCCCGATCACCGCCGTCAGGCCGCGCGGCAGGCGGGCCGCCAGGCGGCGCAGCACGCGCGCGTTCTCCTGATAGAAGTCGTCGCGCAGCGCCAGATCCTCGGGCGGATAACCGCACAGCGCCAGTTCCGGCGTCAGCAGCAGGTGAGCGCCGGCCTGGGCGGCACGCTCGGCCTGGGCGAGGATGCGGTCGGCGTTGGCATCCAGATCGCCGACGGTGGGATTGATCTGCGCGAGCGCGATTCTCATGGCCATGGGGCGGATTCTAGTCCCAGCCCCGTCGGTTTGAGCACCGGCGGGAACGGCGATGCCGCTCGCGCACTCCCGGTCACAGCCGGAACTGCGCCACCTGTGTCTCCAGTTCGCGCGCCAGGCGAGCCAGGCGCTCGCTGGCATCGCGCGTATCGTGGGCGTGCCCGCTGGCTTCGCGCGCCACCGCGCCGATGTCGCCGATCTTGCGGCTGATCGCTTCGGCGACCTTGCTTTGCTCACTGGAATGGGTGGCGATGTCGGCATTGAGCCGGTTGATCGCCTCCACCGAGCCGGCGATGGTGCCGAGCGCCTTGGCCGTCTCCTCGACGCTGGCCACACTGGAATCGGTTTCGTGTTCGGCGTTCTGGATCGCGCCGACCGCCTCCTGGGCGCGCCCTTGGACCTTGACGATGATGCGTTCGATTTCCTCGGTCGCCGCCTGGGTGCGCTGCGCCAGCGTGCGCACCTCATCGGCCACCACGGCGAAGCCACGCCCCTGCTCACCGGCACGCGCCGCCTCGATGGCGGCATTGAGCGCCAGCAGGTTGGTCTGCTCGGCGATTTCGCGGATCAGACCGATGACCCGGCCGATGTCGCGGCTGTCGGTATCGAGGTTCTGGATCACGCCGACCGCCTGCTCCAGTTGGCGCGACATGTCGGCGATGGCGGCCAGCGCCTGGTTGGCGGTGCCCGTGCCCTCCTTGGCTTCGCCGTCCGCACGTACTGCCGCGTCGGCCGCCTCGCGGGTGTTGCGCGCCACGTCCTGCACCGTGCTGGCGAGTTGGTGCAGCGTGCTGGCCAGGTGTTCGGTATCGCCCAGTTGGCGCTCCACCCCCTGCTGCGTGCGCGTCGACACGTCGACCAGTTGGCTCGCCACCTGCGTCAGGTTGTGGCAGGCATCGCGCACCTGGGCGAGGGTGGCGGCGAAACGTTCCAACATGGCGTTGAACGCAGCGGCGGCACGCGAAATCTCGTCGTTGCCCTCGACCGGAATGCGCACCGACAGGTCCGAGTGCTGCTCAACCCGCGCCATGTGCTCGCTCAGCCGGTTGATCGGCGCCGCCACCACGCGTTTCAGGGCGTAATGGATCAACACCATGCCGGTCACGAACAGCGCCAGGTGGATCAACAGGCTCTGCAATCCGGAGTTGCGGATGCGCGCGTCCACCGGGGCGAGGTCGTAACTGATGCGGATCGCGCCGAGCACGGTGCCGGGCTGAACCGCGTGGCAGCCCAGACAATTGGCGCCGCGCGTGTTCTCACTGGCTTTGTAGGGGCGGATCACCGTGAGCCGGCGGCCGTGCTCGGTTTCGTCGTAATGCACGATCTCCCGGCCCGCCAGCGCGTCACGATCCAACGCGTCGCGTGGCTGTTCGCCGGCGTCCCCGGCGCCATACTGCGCGGCCACGGTTTCGCCGCGGATCACGCGCGCCTCCAGCACGTTGGCCTGCGCACCGACCTGGTCGCGCAGGTCGTGGCGGGTATCCATGGCGCCGGTCAGCATCAGCTTGTTCAGGCCGTCGAAGTAGGCATCGGCAATGGCGCCGGCGCGTTCGGTAGTGAACTCCTCGGCCATGCCTTTTTCGCTGACGTAGGCATGCAGCAGCGATGCCGTCAGCAGCACCAGGAACAGCATGGCGGTGAAGCCGAGGATCTTGGCGGTGATGGTGCCGGCGCGGGCAGCGTTGGTCATGGGGCGTCTCCATCCTGATCGGTGTTTGCGCGGATTTACGGGTCGCGCGCGAAAATCTTGAGTCTGACCGCGAGTGCACCGTCGGCCCGATGCGGCACGCCCGCGTGCTCAGCCGACGATCTCGCGCCAGCGCTTCTCCAGACGTTTCACCGACACCGGTTCCGGCGTGCGCAGTTCCTGCGCGAACAGGCCGACGCGCAGTTCCTCCAGGCGCCAGCGGAAGTCGTCCAACGCGGCGTCGCGCTCGCCGCGCTGCGCGCCGAGGTCGGCGCGCTGGCGCCAGGCGGCGAGCAGCGGCGCCATTTCGTTCATGGCGCTCAGGTCGCGCGCCGCATGATGGGGCAGCTTGTCCAGGCGCAGTTGCATGGCCTTGAGGTAACGCGGCAGTTCGGGCAGGCGCGCAAGCGGATGCCGGCTCAGAAATCCGGGGAACACCAGCCCGGCCAGTTGCGCGCGCAGATCCTCGACCGCGGTGCGCCAGGCTGCCGGCGCGCGCTCCAGCGACTGGGTGAGCTGCATGGCGGCGGCGATCACGTCACGCGTCAGCTCGCCGGTGCGCGCCGTTCGTTCGGGCAGGCGCGGACGTGCCACACCGCAGGCGGCGGCAAAGGCGGCCGCGGTGCGCGGTATGCTCTGGTCACCGCCCAGCGACGCCAGTGCGGCGGCATTGAGCACGTCGCGCAGCAGTTTGGCGCAGGATGCGCCCTTGAACAGCAGGCCGTATTGCAGGCAGGTGGCTTTCAGCGCGGCGGCGAGGTCGCGCTCGCTCTGGCGCAACAGGTCGCCGTGCATCAGCCAGACCAGGCGCGCGACGCCGAGACGATGTGCTTCGGCCGCCAGCTCGGCGGTGTCGAACAGCGCCAGGCGCACGCCGCCGTCGGCACGCATCTGCAAGGCCGGAAACGCGGCCAGGCCGGCGCGCGAGCCGGCGGCGACGCGCACATGGTCGGGCAGGTCACCGAAGTCCCAGCGCGTCACCTCCTCGCGGCGGTAACGGGTGATGGTGTCATCGCCGTCGGCGCCGCGCAGGCGGCGCGAC
>CAYTRH010000111.1:0-9644 GCA_964440155.1 uncultured Thiobacillus sp.
AACGCCGCGCCGCCGCGCCGGCCCGTCCGGCGACCGGTTCAGGCGCGTCCGACCAGTTCCCGGTAGAAGTTGGGCAACGCGAACAACGCGCCATGCACCTCGGCGTTGTAATAACGCAGATCGGCGATGCCGCGCCGCGCGAGGCGTTCGGCCACCTGCTCGCGCGTGAGCGCGTGCGGATCGAGCGTGTCGGATGCCACCGCCAGGCCCCAGTACGCGCCGTACAGCGGCACGTACAGGCCAAGGAAATGCACCTGCGCGAAGCAGGCGCGCAGGTCGGTGGCGATGCGCCGTACCTGTTCCGCCTCGAACACCGGTGTGCCGATGTGCAGGACGATGGCGCCGCCCGGTTCCAGCACGCGTTTGAGCGATGCCAGGAACTCACGCGTGTACAACGGCCCGGCCGGCGTTTCCGGATCGGTCAGGTCGAGCAGCACCAGGTCGTAACGATCGGCGGTGTCACGCACGTGGGCGAAGCCGTCGCCGATACGCAGGTCGACACGCGGGTCGTCCAGTGCACCGCGATGCACCTCGGCGAGGTATTGCCGCGCGGCACGCGGGACTTCGGCGTCGAGCTCGGCGATCACAACGCGCTCGACCGAGGGGTGCTTGAGCAGCTCCTCGGCGGCGCCGCCATCGCCGCCACCGAGGATCAGCACCTGGCGCGGCCCGGGATGAGCGACCGCGGCGGGATGCACCAGCGCTTCGTGATAGAAGAATTCCTCGCCGACCGAGGTCATGAAATGACCGTCCAGGCGCAGCAGGCGGCCGAACTGCGGCGTGTCGAACACCTCCAGCAGTTGGTGGGCGCTGCGCGTGGTTTCCAGGCGGCGGGCGCCACGGTAGCCGTAGACGCTGTGCGGGTTGAGCGCCTCCAGCAGGGTCTCGCCGCTCTGGGCGTCGTCCGTCCCACCGCGCAGCAGCCGGTTGCAATGCGCCTCGCCCGGCGCGAAGGCGGCGACCAGGGCCTGGGTCAGGCGTTCGGCCTTGTCGGAGTTGTCGCAATGGAAATTGCAGACGTACACATCCAGCGTCACGCCGGCGCGTTCCGGCCAGGTGTGCACGGCCAGATGCGATTCCGCCAGCAGCAGCATGCCGGTGACGCCACCGGGCTGGCCGGCGTGCTCGGGGAAGGTGAACCATTTCTCGTCCACCAGGGTGAGACCGACGTCCAGCGTGTGGCGTCGGCACAGTTCGGCGATGGCGTTCGCCTCGGTCAGCAGCGCGCGGCTGCATTGGCACTGATACAGATCAGCGGTCAGGTGTAGGCCTTGCATGGCGCCCCCCAATCCACGGTATGACCCGCAGCGCTCCACGCAGGGCGCTGCGCCGAACCCCCGGTCTCGGCCGGGGAAAAAGGCGCGATTATAGCAGGGGCCGGGCAGGCTCGACCGATTTGCGGGCGTCGTTGCCGGCCGTCAGTCCTCGTCGCCCGCCGGTCTGTGCTGTGCCGCCAGGCGCTGTTGCACGAACGGCGGTACCGCCTGGTAATGGCTGAACTCCAGCGTGTAGGAACCCTGGCCGGCGGTGAGCGACTTGATGCGGGACTGGAAACCGTCCAGCTCGGCCAATGGCACCTGCGCGACCACGGTGATCATGCCGCCACGGCCGCTGGCGTGGCCGGTGATCTGGCCACGCCGTCCGGACAGATCGCCGCTGACGTCGCCGACCGCCGCCTCCGGCGCGGTCAACTCGACGTTGACGATGGGTTCCAGCACGATGGGGCCGGCTTTGGCGGCGGCGTCGAGGAAGGCCTTCTTGCCGGCGGTGATGAACGCGATCTCCTTGCCGTCGACGGGATGGTTCTTGCCGTCATACACGGTCACACGGATGTCCTGCATCGGGAAACCGGCGATGGCGCCGCTCTCCATGGCCTGACGCACGCCCTTTTCCACCGCCGGGATGAACGAGGCGGGAATGACCCCGCCCTTGACCGCGTCGACGAATTCGAAGCCCGCACCACGTTCCAGCGGTTCGACGCGCAGATACACCTCGCCGAACTGGCCGGCGCCGCCGGTCTGCTTCTTGTGGCGGTGGTGACCCTCGGCGGCGCGTGTGATGGTCTCGCGGTAGGCGATGGTGGGCGGGTGCGCGTCCACGTCCAGACGGAACTGTTCGCGCATCTTCTCTAGCACGCTGTTGAGATGGGCTTCGCCCAGGCCGCGAATGACCACTTCGTGCGTGGTGGCGTCGTGCTCCACGTGCAGCCCCGGATCCTCGTCGATCAGCCGGTGCAGCACGTCGCCCAGCTTGTCCATGTCCGACTGCTTCTTCGGCCGCACCGCCAGGCCGAATACCGCGTGCGGAAAGTCCAGCGGCTTCATGTGGATGTGATCGTCCTCCGGCGCGTCGTGCAGTACCGAGTCGAAATTGATGTCGTCCACCTTGGTCACCGCGCAGATGTCGCCGGGGATGCAGGCATCCACCGGCAGCAGTTGCTTGCCCTGCATGCGGTACAGATGGCCGACCTTGAACGGCTTGCGCAGCTCGCCAATGTAAAGCTGGGAATCCGCGGTGATGGTGCCCTGACGCACGCGGAACGCGGCGGTACGGCCGACGTAGGGGTCGACTTCCAGTTTGAACACGTGCGCCAGCGCGTGCTTGTCCGGGTCGGGCTCGACGCGCAGGGGCGTCGCCGCTTCGCCCTCGCCGAGCAGGAACAGCGGCGGATTGGCCTCACCGGGATGCGGCAACAGACGCACCATGATGTCCAGCAGTTCGTCCAGTCCGGCGCCGCTCGCCGCGGAGACGAAGCACACGGGCACCAGATGGTTGTCGCGCAGCGCCTGCTCGAACGGCTCGTGCAGTTGCTCCGGCGCGATCTCGCCCTGTTCCAGATAGGTCGCCATCAGGTCTTCGTCGATTTCCACGACCTGATCGACCAGCGCCTGGTGCGCCGCCGCGACACTGGAGAAATCCGCCTCGCCGGCGGGATTGAAGAAACAGTCGGTGACGCGCGTGGCGCCGGCCGCGGGCAGGTTGATGGGCAGACATTCGCGCCCGAACGCGGTCTGGATGTCGGCGAGCAGTGCCGGCAGGTCGGCATCGGGCAGATCGATCTTGTTGACCACGATCATGCGGCACAGCTTGCGCGTCTGCGCCCAGTGCATCATGCGGTGCGCGGTCAGTTCGATGCCCTTGCGCGCGTCGATCACGACGATGACCGTATCCGCCGCATCCAGCGCGCACATGGCCTGGCCCATGAAGTCCGGGTAGCCGGGCGTGTCGAGCAGGTGGATGCGCGTGCCGGCGTGCTCCAGATGGGCGACGGCCAGCTTGATCGAGTGTTGGTGCGCTTTTTCCAGCGGGTCGTAGTCGCACACGGTGTTGCCGCGTTCGACCGAGCCCGCGGCGGCAATGGCGCCGGCGCGGGCCAGCAGGTTCTCGATCAGGGTGGTCTTGCCGGCGCCGCCGTGGCCGACCAGGGCGACGACACGCAGTTGTTGGACGGAATGTGAGTTCATGATGTGAGCGCTGAGAGTGGAAACGACGAGGTGGCGGCGGCGTGGCGTTCAGCACTTGCCGCCGAGCAGTTCTCCCCGATTGGTGATCAGATCCCAGACCGAGGGCGCGACCGCGCGTATGCTGGGCAGTGCTTCGTCGACGGTGCCCAGGCAGGGCACGCGCAGACCGTGGTAATCCACGTCCGGGCCGATGCGGTTGAAGATCACGCCGAAACGCGCCAGCAAACGCAATAGAGCGGGCTCCATCACCGCGTAACAGTGGGTGATGCCGTGCTGCTGCACCATGCGCATGACCACGGCGAACAGGCCGAGCGAAATGTGCGGCAATACGCGGCGTTCGTCCTCCTCGAAGTAAATTTCGATGTTGGGTGCCACACCGGCCAGGGAGCCGGCTTCACCGAGACGCCGCTTGAAGGTCTTGGATACCGCGAAGCGTGAAATCTCGCCCAGGTGGGCGCGAACGTCCGGCTGCGTGACCGGCCGATCGAGCGGGCAGTGGCGTTCGATCGGGAACGGCGCGGCGAGATTGGCGCGATCCGGCAGGATCAGTCGCGCCGTGGCGGCATACATACCGGTGCGGCGGTGGCGCACCAGGTAGTGATCCGAGCGGACGTCGAATTCGTCTTCTTCCCAATAATACGGTTGCCCGTCGGCGGCTATGCCGGACTTGCATTCCTCGACGCGTTCGAAGCCGGTCTCCACGACGTAGACCTGATAACGCAGCAGATAGACCTGCATGCGCAGCGCGTCGGTGTCGGCATGCACCAGTTCGAAATACTCGTTCAGCGCGGCGATCAGATCGGTGTTCATGGCATCGCTTCGGTCTGACGGACAGGACGGTTTACCACCGTGAGCAACGAAACGCCGATGCGCCGTGTCCGTGTTCCTCCCCCGGCCCGCCCGGTGATCGGGGCGGGTGGCTGAGGTTGTGTTTCTCGGTCAGTTTGCAGGTTAGCCAAGCCGGTGTTGTACGTAAACCACAGATGCACCCGGCGCAGAAAAATATCTGCTGCCGGCGTCGCATTGCTCTTGTTTGGCAATTAATCATATTAGAGAATACTTATAACACTGACGCGGCACGGTCTGTGCCGTGTTGGTGTTGTCTCCTCCATCCTCCTCCTTTGGTGGATTTAGCCCGGTCACCCGACCGGGCTTTTTTTGCGCGCGGGCAGGGGCAAGGCTCAACCTTGCGGGCGAACCGCGCGGGCGGCCGGGGAGGGCTATCATGAGAGCCCCATCCGCCGGAACAGCCATCATGACCAATCGACTTGCCCCCCTGAGCGACGCGGAACTCGACGAGCTGGAAGCGTTCCTGATGTCCGACGACGTGCCCGAGGATTGCATGGACATCGCCATGCTCGACGGCTTCCTGACGGCCTTGATCATCGGCCCCAATACGCTGCTGCCCAGCCAGTGGCTGCCATACATCTGGGGCGGTGACGAGAACGAGCCGATGGCGTTTGCTTCCGACGCCGAGGCCGAACGCGTGTTGAATCTGATCATGCGCTATTACAACGATCGCGTGTACGACTTGCGCGAGGAGGCGGTGGAGTTCGAGCCGCTGTTGTATGTGCGTCAGGACGAGGCCGGCGAGGTGCCGGTGCTGGACGAATGGTGCGTGGGTTTCATCACCGCCATCGGTATGGATGCAGAGGGCTGGCGACCGTTGCTCGAGTCCGATGCCGAGCAGGATGCGGTGTTGTTGGCACCCATGCTGCTGTACGGTACCGATGAGGGTCAGGCCGAGTTGCGCAGCAATCCGGAGTTGGCCGGACGCCAGAGGGACTTTGCCGACGGTCTCGGCATGTGTGTCCTCGGCATACGGGATTACTGGTTGCCCGGCCGCAAGCGCGCCGCCACCGTTCGGCGCACTTCCGAGAAGGTGGGGCGCAACGACCCATGCCCGTGCGGCAGCGGCCTCAAATACAAAAAGTGCTGCGGCGTGGCCGACCCTCTGGCGTAACCCGCATCGGGTGTAGCGTGTTCACGCGCGCGGTCGTGCGCCGCTTGGCATGCATGTTGGTGGCGCTGGCCGGTTGGGGGATGGTCGGGAGCGCGACGGCGGCCAATCAGATGGCCGGTCAGGCGTCGCCGTATCTGGCCTTGCACGCCGACGACGCGACGGCGTGGCGCGTTTGGGGCGCCGCTGCACTGGCGGAGGCACGGCGCGACAACCGCCTGGTCATGGTCTCGCTGGGTTATTTCGCCTGCCACTGGTGCCATGTCATGCAGCGCGAGACCTGGGCCGATCCCGGGGCGGCGGCCGTCATCAACCGGCACTTCATCCCGGTCAAGGTCGACCGCGAGACGCACCCGGCCTTGGACGCCAGTCTGCAACGCTTTGCGCAGCTCACGCGCGGGCGATCGGGGTGGCCGCTGACGGTATTCCTGACGCCGCAGGGTGACCCGTTGCTGGCCGTGTTGTACGAGCCGCGCGACGAGTTCGTGCGCATCGCCGAGAGCCTGGCGCGGCGTTGGCGTGCGGATGCGTCCGGCCTCGCCGCGCTGGCGCGTGAGGCGGCGCGTCCACCGGCTGCGGCGCCGCGCGTGCTGCTGCCGGATGACTTCGAACGCGCGGTCGAGCGCAGCGCGGACGTGCTGCAAGGCGGGTTCGGCGAAGGGGCCCGGTTTCCCCATGTACCGCGGCTGATGACGCTGTTGGCGCTGGAGGCGCGCGCGCCCTCGGCATGGCGGCGCGAATTCCTGGTCGAGACGCTGACGCAGATGGCGCGCGGCGGTTTGCGCGACCACATCGCCGGCGGCTATTTCCGCTATACCGTCGATCCTGCCTGGCGCGAGCCGCATTTCGAAAAGATGCTGTACGACAATGCGCAGCTCGCCCTGTTGTTCCTGCGCGCTGCCGACGTGCTGGGCGAGCCCGACTGGATCGGCGAGGCGCGCGCGATCCTGGATTTCCTGCTCGAAGAGATGGTGCTCGACGGCGGTTTCATCGCCAGCCTGTCCGCGCTCGATGGCGCAGGCGAGGAGGGCGGCGCCTATCTGTGGGACGACACCGAACTGCGCGCCCTGTTGCCGGACGGGGAGTATGCGGTCGCGCGTCTCGCCTGGGGCCTCGACGAGCCCAGCCCGTTCCCGGCCGGGTTCCTGCCGATACCGCGCACGACGCTGACCCTTGCGCAGGCGCAAACGCTGGCGCATGCCGTGCAGCGCTTGCGCGAGGCGCGGCGAACGCGCGTGATCCCGCGCGACGAAAAGCGTCTGACCGGCTGGAACGGGCTGGCGTTGAGTGCGCTGGCCGCGGCCGCGCCGTTGGATGCGCGTTACCGCGATGCCGCCGATGCCCTGTACCGGTTTGCGCGTGATCGTCTGCTCGACGGGCGCGGCGCGCGCAAGGGCGTGGGAGCGGGGGCGGACGGCGCGGTGCGGGGGCTCGGGCCAGGCGATCTGCTGGACCATGCCTATCTGGCGCGCGGTCTGCTGGACTACGCCCAGGCCGTATCGGATGGGCAGGCGCGTGCGCTGGCAATACGACTGATCGACGCGGCCTGGCGCAGCTTTCACGGCACGCGCGGGTTGCGCCTGGAGACGCGCACGCTGATCAGCGCCGAGGCGGATGCCTGGCACGATACCGCCACGCCGGCGCCCGCGGCGGTACTGGTGCAGGCCACGCGCGAGGTGGGTTCGGTACGCGTGCGCGACCTCGCCGAGCGCGAACTGCGTCGCGCGTTGCGCGTTGCGCGCGGCGAAGCGCTGGATTACGCCAGTCTGGCGGGGCTGGCGCTCACTCCCGCTCCGCCCGGCGCATCACCGGCCGCTTCTCGACCGTCACCTTGAGCAGCATTTCCTTCTGATTGCGCACCAGCTTGAGCCAGGCTTCCTTGCCCGGCGGCAATGCGGCGATCAGGTTGAGCAGGGCGGAGGAGTCGGTCACCGGTTTGTCGTTCACTGCGATCAGCACGTCGCCGGGGCGGATGCCGGCGCGCGCGGCCGGACCGCCGCGCAGCACGCCGGCGATCAGCGCGCCTTCGGTGCTGTCCAGGCCGAAGGACTCGGCGATCTCCGGTGTGACCTCCTGCACCTCGATGCCAACCCACCCGCGCGTTACCGAGCCGTGGGCGATGATCTCCTCCATGACCTGGCGCACGATGGACACCGGAATGGCGAAACCGATGCCCAGGCTGCCGCCGGTGCGCGAGAAGATCGCCGTGTTGACGCCGACCAGATTGCCGGCGCCGTCGACCAGCGCGCCCCCGGAATTGCCCGGATTGATCGCCGCGTCGGTCTGGATGTAGTGCTCGAAGGTGTTGATGCCGAGGTGGCTGCGGCCGAGCGCCGAGACGATGCCCATGGTCACGGTCTGGCCGACGCCGAAGGGGTTGCCGATGGCCAGCACCACGTCACCCACACGCAGGCCGTCCGGACGCGCGAACGTGGCGGCCGGCAGGCCGCTCTGACGCACCCGCAGCACAGCCAGATCGGTCTCCGGATCGGTACCGACCACCTCGGCGCGCATGGCCTTGCCGTCGGCCATGGCTACCTGGATTTCGTCCGCCGCTTCGACGACATGGTGATTGGTGAGGATGTAGCCATCCTCGCTGACGATGACTCCCGAGCCGAGGTTGGACACGCGCTGCGGCCGGTTGCTCATGGCGCCGCCATCGCCGAAGAAGCGACGAAAGAACGGGTCGTCCATCAGCGGATTGCGTTGCGCGCGCACCTGCTTGCTGGTGAAGATGTTGACCACTGACGGCAGCGCCTTCTCCGCGGCATCGGCATAGCTCGCCGCCGCGTGCCGGGCGCCACCGTCGGTGACCTCGCGGATCACCACCGAGGTGCCTTCGAACGGCAGCAGACCGGGGATCAGCCGGTCCAGAGCCAACAGCGCCGCCGCCAGCAGTACCAGTGCGGCGACGATCTGGGCAAACAACAGCCAAGCCTTGTGCATGGGTAGAAAACGGAACGAGCGTGATGGCCGGCATTCTACCAGCCTGGCGCACAGGCTTTAATTGCGCGCCGGTTTGTCTGTAGAATGCCAGCTTTTGTGAACCGCCCGAAGGCGCGAAACGGACCGTAATGTCCTCATTGAGGCGCGGCGGCGGGTTCACGCCAGGCTATCCATCTCAAGCAGGACGATTTATGAGCGAAACCAGCGTCGATACCTCGAAACGTCGCTTCCTGGTCACCCTGAGCTCGGCGGTCGGCGGCGTGGCCGCGCTCGGCGCCGCTACGCCGTTCGTCATCAGCATGATGCCCAGCGCGCGCGCGCGCGCGGCCGGTGCACCGGTGGAGGTGGATCTGTCCAAGATCGAGCCGGGCATGCAGTTGGCCGAGGAATGGCGCGGCAAGCCGGTATGGATCGTGCACCGCACCCGGGAGATGCTGGATCTGTTGGCGCGCAACGATGACAAGCTGATCGACCCCGAGTCCAAGAATGCCGCGCAGCAGCCGGCCTACTGTCAGAATCCGGTGCGCTCGATCAAACCCGAGTATCTGGTGGTGGTCGGCATCTGCACGCACCTGGGCTGTTCGCCCACCTACCGCCCGGAACTGGCGCCCGCCGACTTGGGTGCGGACTGGACCGGCGGCTGGTTCTGCCCCTGCCATGGCTCCCGCTTCGACCTGGCTGCGCGCACCTACAGGGGCTCGCCCGCGCCCACCAATCTTTACATACCGCCGCACAAGTACCTCAGCGACACCCGGTTGCTGATCGGTGAGGATCAAGGCGCCGGCTGAGCAACTGAGAGATTCCGACCATGATGAAGAAACTGCTCGACTGGGTGGATGCGCGCTTCCCGCTGACCGCGAACTACAAGGCGCATCTGTCCGAGTATTACGCGCCCAAGAACTTCAACTTCTGGTACTTCTTCGGCTCGCTGGCGTTGCTGGTGCTGGTGATCCAGATCGTCTCCGGCATCTTCCTGACCATGCATTACAAGCCCGACGCGGACCTGGCGTTCGCTTCGGTCGAGTACATCATGCGCGACGTGGAATACGGCTGGTTGATCCGCTACATCCATTCCACCGGTGCGTCCATGTTCTTCGTGGTGGTCTACCTGCACATGTTCCGCGGCCTGCTCTACGGTTCCTACCGCCAGCCGCGCGAGCTGGTGTGGATCTTCGGCGTGATCATCTACCTGGTGCTGATGGGCGAGGCGTTCATGGGCTATCTGCTGCCCTGGGGCCAGATGTCCTACTGGGGCGCGCAGGTGATCGTCAACC
>CAYTRH010000112.1:0-5677 GCA_964440155.1 uncultured Thiobacillus sp.
CGTTCCGCCGCCTGCGCCGCCTCAGCCGCGCGTTTCGCCGCGTCCGCCGCCGCTTTTTTGGCGGCGCGTTCGCGCGCCGCCTGCTCGCGCTCGCGGGCGATACGGTCGAGCCGCGCCTGGCGTTCCTCGGCCAGCCTGCGCGTCGCTTCGTTCTTCAGTTTCTGCCGCTCGCGCGCCGCCAGCTCGCCCTTGGCGTGGCTGAACCAGTGCACCAGCGGAATGTGCGACGGGCATACCCAGGCGCAGGCGCCGCAGGCGATGCAGTCCTTGAGCCCCCAGTCGGCGGCGGCAGCGTGGTCGCCGGCGCGGATGCGCGCGGCCATCTCCAGCGGCAGCAGGCCCATCGGGCAGGCGCGCACGCAACTGCAACAGCGTATGCACGGGCCGGGGCGTGCCTGTTCGATTTCCGCGGCGGTCAGCGCCAGGACGCCGCTGGTGCCCTTGATCACCGGCACGTCGAGATGCGGCGGTTGCAGGCCCATCATCGGCCCGCCCAGCACCAGGCGCGCCGGCTCGCCGAGCAGGCCGCCGCTGGCGCGCACCAGATCGGACGCCAATGCCCCGATGGGCACTTCCAGGTTGCCGGGGGCGCGCACGGCGCCGCCGCTGACCGTCACCACCCGCGACACCAGCGGCCGGCCGAAACGGACGGCCTCACGTACGGCATGCGCGGTGCCGACGTTGTGCACCAGCACGCCGATGTCGGCGGCGCGCCCGCCGGCCGGCACTTCGCGGCCGGTGAGCGCCTTGATCATCTGCTTTTCCGAACCCATGGGATACATGGCCGGTACCGCCACCACCTCCACCGTTCCGGCCGCCGCGGCGCGCATGGCGGCGATGGCCTCCGGCTTGTTGTCCTCGATGCCGACCAGGATGCGGCGCGCGCCGGTGGCGTGGCCGATCAGCGCGATGCCCTCGACGATGGCCGTGGCGCGCTCGCGCATCAGACGATCGTCGCAGGTCAGGTAGGGTTCGCATTCGCCGCCGTTGATGATCAGCGTGCCGACGCCGCTCGCGCGCGACAGATTCAGCTTGACCGCCGACGGAAAGGCGGCGCCGCCCAGGCCGACCACGCCAGCGGCGGCGACGCGTTCGGCGATCTCGCTTGGCGCCAGGCCGAACGGATCATCACAGGGGGTGAGGTCGATCCAGGCATCCTCGCCATCGGGCGCTATGGTCACCGTCGCCACCGGCAGGCCGGACGGATGCGGCGCCGGATGGTCGCCGATGGCCACCACCCGCCCGGACGTGGGCGCGTGCACCGGCGCCGACACCGCGCCCTGCGCGGCGGCGATCATCTGACCCTTGCGCACCCGTTCGCCCACCGCCACGCAATGCCGTGCCGGCGCGCCGATGTGCTGCTGCAACGACACGAACAGGCGCTCCGGCATGGGCAGCGCGCGTATCGGCGGCTCGGCCGCGGCCTGCTTGCGTGCCGGCGGATGGATGCCGCCCCGTGGACGCAACGGTTTGATCACGTCGCCGCCTCCGCCACCGCCGGCGGCTTCCAGTACCAGGTTTGCAGCGTCACCGGTGCCGCCACCAGGCGGGTGGCCTCGGTGGGACAGACGTCCACGCACTTGCCGCAGGCGGTGCAGGCCTCCCTGAACACCGTATGGATTTGCTTGGCCGCGCCCATGATCGCGTCGGTGGGGCAGACCTTGAAGCACTTGGTGCAGCCGATGCACAGGTCTTCCAGCACCTCCGCGACCTGAGGCTCGGCATCACGCGCGGCCGACGCATCCGCTTCCACGCCCAGCTTGGCGGCCAACCGCAGCACCAGTTCGCGCCCGCCGGGCGGGCACAGGGTCACTGGCGCACCACCTTCCACCAGCGCGCGCGCGGCGCCGGCACAACCGGGGAAACCGCACTGGCCGCATTGCGTGCCGGGCAGCATGGCCTCCACCTCCGCCAGCAGCGGGTTGCCCTCCACCTTCAGGCGGCGCGCGGCCAGACCGAGCCCGAAACCGAGCAGCAGGCCCAACAGGGTAAGGCTGGTCAGCGCGGCGATCATGGCGGTTGCCTCAGGCGAGACCGGCGAAGCCGAGAAAGGCGAGCGACAGCAGGCCGGCGACGACGAAACCGATCGGCGCGCCGGCGAACGCCGCCGGCACGTCGGCCAGCGCCAGGCGCTCGCGCAGGCCGGCGAACAGCAGCAACACCAGCGTGAAGCCGAGCGCCGAACCGAAGCCGTACAGCAGGCTGGGCACGAAGGCGTGCTTCTCCTGCACGTTGAGCAGGGCCACGCCCAACACCGCGCAATTGGTGGTGATCAGCGGCAGGTAGATGCCCAGCACCTGGTACAGGCCCGGACTGGTCTTGCGGATCACCATCTCGGTGAACTGCACCGTGCTGGCGATCACCAGGATGAAGGCCAGGATGCGCAGGTATCCGATACCCAGCGGTTGCAGCAGCCAGTGCTCCAGCAGCCACGAAGCGGCCGACGCGAAGGTCAGCACGAACGTGGTGGCCAGCCCCATGCCCAGGGCGCTGTCCATGTTGCGCGACACGCCCATGAACGGGCACAGGCCGAGAAACTTGACCAGCACGACGTTGTTCACCAGGGCGGTGCCGAGCAGCAGCAGAAGGTATTCGTTCATCGCAGGGTTCTCCTGCGCTGTGCATCGCAAGCCGCATGCCATGCGCCCGGTGGCGACGGGGTGCACGAAAAATCAAGGCATTGGCGACACGGCGCCCCCGATTGGTGCATGGAGACGCTGTAGCGCTTGGCGCGCGCCGGCGGCGAATGTCGCGAATGCGACAAACCTCCTGCCGTCCCGGCCCGGCCACGGGGCGCGATACACGTCGCCCAGCCATCGCGCCCATCTAGCCCACGTGCAAGGCATGGTTATTGCTTTACCCACGCACGTTCCACTGCAACCGGCACCGCCATGTCCGCGCCACCCGAATTGCCGCCGCAGGTGTTCCTGCAAGCCGTCGAACAGGCGGCGCTGGCCATCTCGATCACCGACGAGCACGCCAACATCCTCTACGCCAACCCGGCGTTCGAACGGGTCACCGGTTACGCACGCGGCGAGGTCGCCGGCCACAACGAATCCATCCTGTCCTACAAGGTCACGCCCAAACTGGTTTACGAGACCCTGTGGGCGCAGCTCAAACGCCAGCGCCCCTGGAATGGCCTGCTGGTGAACCGGCGACGCGACGGCAGCCGCTACCTCGCCGACCTCACCATCACCCCGGTGGTCGGCGAGGACGGGCGCACCAGCCACTTCCTCGGCATGCACCGCGATGTCACCGAGATGCATCGCCTGGAACGCCAGGTGCAGAACCAGAAGACCATGATCGAATCGGTGGTGGATGCCGCGCAGGTGGCGATCTGCCTGCTCGACGAGGACGAGCGGGTGGTGCTGGACAACCAGGAGTACAAGAAGCTGATCGGCGATCTCGGCCGCGAGCCCGCCGCCACCCTGCTGGCCGCCCTGCGCGAACAACTGGGTGCGGCCATCGACGACGCCCGCGCACGCCAGCGGCCGCTGCGTCAGGCCGAGGTGCGTATCGACCAGCGTGGCCGCGCCACCCACTGGTTCGCCTGCGCGCTGTCCTGGTTCGAGGAACAGGATGTCAGCGCGGAAGCCTTCTACGAGCCGCGCCGCCGGCAATACCTGCTGCTCACCGCCCAGGACATCGGCGAGCTCAAGCGCCAGCAGGAGGCCATGCGCCTGAACGGCCTGCGCGCATTGCTCGCCGAGCAGGAGCGCATCCAGGGTCTGCGCGAGACCCTGGCCGGCGCCATCTTCCAGCTCGAGGGCCCGCTCAACACGCTGACCGCCGCGGTCAACCTGCTGACGCGCCGGCGCGAGGGCGGCGGCGAGGCGGCCGACGATGCGCTCGAGGTCGCCCTGCGCGACAGCCGCGCCGCGCTGGACACGCTGCGCGCCTGCATGCCGGAGCAGGCCCCGGAAGCGGCGCAGGCGGTCAGCCTGAACGAGGTGCTGCGCGACGTGTTGCAGATGAGCACGGCCGAACTGCTCGCCGCCGGCATCGTGGTGGAGTGGCAGGCCGCCACCCAGCCCGCCATCATCAGTGGCCAGCCGACGCGCATCGCCGCGCTGTTCCGCCAGTTGTTGACCAATGCCATCGAAGCGATGCGCGACGGCCGCGAGCGCGAGCGGGTGCTGCGCGTGCGCGTCACGCCGTCGGCGGACCATGTCGAGGTGGTGGTGGAGGACACCGGACCCGGCGTGCCGGCGGCGCAACGCTACAAGGTGTTCGAACCGTTCTTCACCAGCAAGGGTGCCGGCCACCGGCATCTCGGCCTGGGCCTGGCCATGGCGCAGGAAACCGTGGCCGCGCACGGCGGCATCATCGACATCGATCCCGATTACGCCGCCGGCTGCCGGATGCGCGTGCAACTGCCGCGTCAGGCGAGGGTTTGAGCATGCGTATCGACGACCCGGATCACACGCTGGAACTGGAGCTGCTGCGCACCGAGCTGGAGACGCTGTACCAGGTCGGCCAGGTGCTGTCGCGTTCGCTCGACCTCAAGGAAACCCTCACCGCCGTGCTGCGCGCGCTGCACGACGGCGTCGGCCTGGAGCGGGGCATGGTCAGCTTGGTCGAGGCCGACACCGGCGAGATGCAGGTATCGGTGGCGCACGGCCTGGCCGAGGTATTCACCGACGAAGTGCGCTACCGTCCCGGCGAAGGCATCGTCGGCCAGATCCTGGAGGAAGGCGAACCCATCGCCGTCGAGCGTCTGGCCGATGAGCCGCGCTACCTCGGCAAGCTGGGCCTGTACGACGCCGAGCGCGCCTTCATCGGCGTGCCCATCCGTATCGGCCGCCAGGTGGTCGGCGTGCTGGCGGCCCAACCGGCCGACGACGCGCAGGTGTTGATCGACGAATACACGCAGTTCATGGAGATGGTCGCCAACCTGATCGGCCAGAGCGTGCGTCTGGGCGCCGACGTGCGCAAGGAACGCCAGGCGTTGACCGAGGAACGCGACACCCTGCGCCGCGCGGTGCGCGGCCAGTACGGCTTCGACAACATCATCGGCCACACCCGGCCGATGCGCCGCGTGTTCGAACAGGCGCGCCTGGTAGCGAAATGGAACACCACCGTATTGATCCGCGGCGAGACCGGCACCGGCAAGGAGCTGATCGCCAATGCCATCCATTACAACTCGCCGCGCGCACGTGCCCCTTTCGTCAAGCTCAACTGCGCGGCGCTGCCCGAGAGCCTGCTGGAGAGCGAACTGTTCGGCCACGAGAAGGGCGCCTTCACCGGCGCCATGACGCAACGCAAGGGTCGCTTCGAACAGGCCGACGGCGGCACGCTGTTCCTCGACGAGGTCGGCGAGGTATCCGCCGCCTTCCAATCCAAGCTGTTGCGCGTGCTGCAGGAAGGCGAACTGGAGCGCGTCGGCGGCACTCGCACCATCAAGGTCGACGTGCGCGTCATCGCCGCCACCCACCGCGACCTGGAGAGCGAGGTCGAGGCCGGGCGTTTCCGCGAGGATCTGTACTACCGCCTCAACGTCATGCCCATCTACCTGCCGGCGCTGCGCGAACGCATGGAGGACATCCCGGACATCGCCCGCTTCCTGGTCGACAAGATCGCCCGTCAGCAGGCGCGTCCGCTGACGCTCACCGACGCGGCGCTGCGCGTGCTGATGCATCACGATTGGCCGGGCAACGTGCGCGAGCTGGAGAACGCG
>CAYTRH010000112.1:5693-9610 GCA_964440155.1 uncultured Thiobacillus sp.
ACCGAGGGCGACGTCATCGACCGCGACGCCATCCTACTCACCGGCATCGAGGAGCGGGTCAGCGCGGTGCGCGGCGTCATGCAGGCGGTGGATCTCGATGATCCCAACCTGGACGAACGCGAACGCGTCATCGCCGCGCTGGAACAGGCCGGCTGGGTGCAGGCCAAGGCCGCGCGCCTGCTCGACATGACGCCGCGCCAGATCGCCTATCGCATCCAGACCCTCAACATCAAGGTCAAGCAGCTCTGACATGGACGACACGCCGGCACCCGCACCGGGCGCGGCCCGCCGCTTCTCCCCCTGCCGCGGCAAGGCCGCCTGCCGCGACGACGGCGCCCGCTGCCTGACCTGTGACCGCGACTTCGCCGAGATCGCAGCCACCCGCGCGCTGATCGACGCGCTCGCCGAATTCGCGCTCCAGCAAGGTTATGCCGACGTCGAAACGTTCGCCGCCTACGTCGCGGCAAAGGCGGTGAAGAGGGTCCGGCACCGGCGTGCAATGTGAAGCGTCGCACCGAATTCGCCGGTTGCCACGCTGAACTACAATGGCTGCAACGGATTCGAGGTGACCATCATGAGCGCAGTCCTGGATACCCCCGTGCGGCAGCACCGGTTCAGCCGCGCGCAATACCACCACATGGTGGACGCGGGCATCCTGCGGCCCGACGACCGCATCGAACTGCTGGATGGGGAGATCATCGACATGGCGCCGCAGAAGAGCCGGCATGCGACCGCCGTCAGCCTGACTTACGAGGCGCTGCGCGCCATCCTGCCAAAAAACAGCCATATCCGCGCCCAATTGCCGTTCAACCTCGACGAGCGCTCCATGCCGGAGCCCGACATCGCCGTGGTGCCCGGACATCCGCGCGACTACCGCGACGCCCACCCCGCGCGCGCCCTGCTCATCGTCGAAGTGGCCGACAACAGCCTGGGCTACGACCGCCTGCGCAAGCTCGCCGCCTATGCCCGCGCCGGTGTGCCGGAATACTGGATCCTCGACCCCGATGGCGCAACCCTGGAAGTCTGCCGCGCCCCCCTCGGCGACAGCTATGCGCAACGCCGCATCCTGCAAGCCGGCGAGCACATCGACGCGCTGCACGCGCCCGGCCGCTCCGTGGCCGTGGCGGATTTGCTGCCCTGAACGACCCCGCGCACCTGCCCGGCGCGCGACCGATACCGCCATGAGGGCGCTTCGAGGCCGACGCCGCTCGCCGCCACCACCCTACCCCCGTCGTCGCCGCAGCCACCCGAACCCAGCCGCGCACAGCAGCCCGACCGCCGCCAGCAAGGTCAGGTGCTTCAGCGTGGTCGCATAACCGGCCAACGTGGCGATGGCATCGGCGAAATCCGGGTAGCGCGTCAACATCCAGTACAAACAGGCGTTCTCCACGCTGTCGGCGAGCAGCGTCAGCAGCGGCAGCAGATTGATGCGCCGCCAGCGCGAGCCGGCGGCGAACCACACCCCGGCCGCGCGCGACAGCAACAAGGCCAGCGCGGCGCCGTAGAACCACGGGAACCAGGCGTCCAGCGCCAGAAACTCCAGATAGCGCGCGCGCCCAGTCTCGCCGTAGCCGTCCATCGCCGCGCGCGCCGCCCCGGCATCGTAGTGCCAGCGCAGGTCGAGGAAGCCGCCCGGCAGTTCGTACGCCGAGAAACGCCACAGTATGGCCACGCACACCAGCAGCAGTACGACGATCAACGGAATGCTGGCGCGCGCGGCGATGGCGTGGCTGAGTCGGTCGAGCATGGGGCGTATCGGCAGGATGGACGACCGGCCGCAGCATAAACCTGAAAACCGTCCAGGCGCGCCGGGCAGGCAGCGGTCATGTCACGGGTCGCCCCGGCGACACCCGGTTGTCGCATTCCCGACATCGACAGGCTAACGCAAGTCCCTGATCCACCGACCTTTCCTGGCTGGCATGCGGCTTGCGAGGTGATAGGCGACGACAACCTCGCACGCCCACCGTCATGACCGAGATCATCAAACGCAACAAGGCGCTCGCCGTCAGCCCGCTGAAGGTCAGTCAGCCGGTGGGCGCGTCGCTGGCCTTTCTCGGTATCGAGCGCGCGGTGCCCATGCTGCATGGCTCGCAAGGTTGCACGGCGTTCGGCAAGGTCTTCTTCGTGCGTCATTTCCGCGAGCCCATCCCGTTGCAGACCACGGCCATGGACCAGGTTTCCACGGTGATGAACGCCGATGACAACGTGTTGCAGGGTCTCGCCACCCTGGCCGAGAAGCAACGGCCGGCGCTGATCGGCCTGCCCACCACCGGCCTGTCGGAAACCCAGGGCACGGACATCCACGGGCTGGTCAAGCAGTTTCGCGCCGATTACCCACAGTTCCGCGACGTGCCGGTGGTGCCGGTCAACACGCCGGATTTCAGCGGCTGCCTGGAGTCCGGCTATGCGTTGGCGGTGAAGGCGATGATCGATACGCTGGTGCCGGAGAGCCGACGCGCCGGCGCGCGTCCCGCTCAGGTCAACGTGCTGGCCGGCGCGCTGCTGACGCCGGGCGACGTGGAGCACGTACGCGACCTGATCGAGCTGTTCGGCCTCGAGGCGATCATCCTGCCGGATCTGGCCGATTCGCTCGATGGCCATCTGACCGAGCAGCCGTTCAGTCCGGTCACCGTCGGCGGCACACCGGTGGCCGACATCGGTCGTCTGGGCGAATCCAGCGCGACGCTGGTGATCGGCGCTTCGCTGGACGCCGCCGCCGACCTGCTCAAGGCGCGCACCGGCGTGCCGGACTACCGTTTCGCCACGCTGATGGGTCTGGCCGCCGTGGACGCGTTCATCGCCACCCTGGCGGCCATCTCGGCGCGGCCGGTGCCGCCGCGCATCGAACGCCAGCGCGCGCGCTTGCAGGACGCCATGGTCGATACACATTTCATGCTCGGCTTTGCGCGCGTGGCCATCGCCGCCGATCCCGACCTGCTCTATGCGCTGGCCGATCTGGCCAGCGGCATGGGCTGCGCAGTCACCGCCGCTGTGGCGCCGGCCAAAGCGTCCATCCTGGAACGCGTGCCCGCTGCACGTGTGCGCCTGGGCGACCTGGAGGATCTGGAGACGGAAGCGCGGGCGCATGGCGTCGATCTGCTGATCGGCAGTTCACACGCTGCCGACAGCGCGCGCCGCCTGGGTGTGCCGCTGCTGCGCGCCGGCTTTCCGCAGTACGACCTGATCGGCGGTTACCAGAAACTATGGGTCGGCTACCAGGGCACGCGTCAGGTGCTGTTCGACCTGGCCAACCTGCTGGTCGAGCATGGCCAACACGACGTGCCGGCCTACCGTTCGATCTACGCCGACCGTCCGACGCAAACCGCCCATGCGACACCTGCGCCTGATCCATTGCACTGAGGAGGATGCCGCCATGCGCACGCGCATCGCTTTCGCCAGCAGCGACCGACGCCTGGTCGACCAGCACTTCGGCGCCGCCGAGGCGTTCGCCATCTACGAATTGGCCCTAGACGACCGGCGCATCGCCGAAGCGCGCCTGGTCGAAGTGGCGCAGTTCCACGATACCGACACGGCGATGGACGGGCACGAAGGCAAACTGGCCGGCAAGATCGCGCTGCTGCAAGGGTGCGCGGCGGTGTACTGCAACGCCGTCGGCGCTTCGGCGATCAAGCAGTTGCTGGCCGCCGGCATCCAGCCGATGAAGGTGGACGAGGGCAGCGCCATCGACGCACTGTTGACCCGCCTCGACCAGAGCCTCAGGGACGCACCGCCGGCCTGGCTCACGAAATCGGGCAAAGCGCGCGACGGCGGCCGTTTCGATGCCATGGCAGCCGAGGGGTGGAACGAATGATCCAGACCCGCGCGCGTGTCATCGAAACCACCGACGGGCGGGCGTGGGTGGCCGCCGACGCGCCGTCGGCCTGTGCCGCCTGCGCCTCCGGCGACCGCTGCGGCCT
>CAYTRH010000113.1:0-5695 GCA_964440155.1 uncultured Thiobacillus sp.
GCCCCGGCCTGTACCGCGCTGGTGCTGCTCCGGGAGCGGTTGCTGCTGTCGCCTCCGCACGCCGGTGTGACGGCGCGGGACTGGTCGGCCGCGCTGCTCGACAAGCGCTGGAAGAACCTGCGCAAACTGGCGGTGGGCATGGAGCGGCGCGGGCCGGGCGGTCTGCACGAGATGCGCATCGCCGCCAAGAAGCTGCGCTACGCCGCCGACGCGCTGGCGCCGCTGCACGGCAAACGCGCGGACGCCTTTCTGAAGGCGCTGGCGGCGTTGCAGGATGGCCTGGGCCAGGCCAACGACGTGCACGTGGCCATGCAGTTGCTGCGCGAGCTGCGGCCGGTGAACGCGGCACTGGCGTTCGAGGCCGGCCTGATGGCCGGCGTGCTGGCCGGAGAGAGCGGCCGGCACGGCCAGGCCGCCGCCGAGTCGTGGCGGCGGCTGGTCAAGACGCGGGCGTTCTGGCGCGAGGATTGATGCGCCCCGCCGGTCAGCGCGAGGCGCCCTCGGCGAGTATGCGCTCCTGCAACGCGTGCAGTTTCTCCAGCAGCGCATCGCGTGCGGCAAAAAGCTCGGGCAGACGCGCGCGCGCCTCGTCGATGCGGCCGTCGCGCCACAGGTCAAGCAACTGCATGCCGAGCGCATGCACATGTTCATGCGGCGTATCGATCGCCAGGAATTCCGGCAGGGCGCCGTAACGTACCGTGCCGGAGCCGTGGTACCAGCGGCCGAAACGGCAGTCGTGCGGGTCCAGCGCGATGTCTTCCGGCTTGGCTTCGCCCTCGATACGCGCGCTCAACCGCTCGATCCAGTCGCGGTGGTTGTACTCCGCCAGCAGCAGCGCGAAATCCTCGCGCCGCCACAGCTTGAAGTTCTCCTCGCTCCAGGCGCGCGGTGTCCGCCACGCCGCGATCCAGTCCGGCAGCTCGCCGGCCGGCATGGGGCGGGCGATGCTGTAACCCTGCGCCACGGCGCAGCCCAGTTGCAGCAGCAGCAGACCGGCCTCCAGGCTGTCCACGCCTTCGGCGATGACGTCCCGGCCGAACGCCTCGGCCAGTGCGATGACCCCCTCGACGATGGCCAGATCCTCGGGGTCGCGCAGCATGTCGCGCACGAAGGACTGGTCGACCTTCAGCGTCTGTACCGGCAGGTGCTTCAGATAGGTGAGCGAGGAATAGCCGGTGCCGAAATCGTCCAGCGCGAACTCGCTGCCGATGCGCGCGCAGGCGCGGATCAGAGCGGACACCCGTTCCAGATCCTTGAGCGCGGCGGTTTCCACGATCTCCAGCTCGATGCGCCGTGCGGGCAGGTCCGGATGCCGCAGCAGCAGGCTTTCGAGCTGCTGGGCGAAGTCGGCGCGTTGCAGATGCAGCGCGGAGATGTTGACGCTGACGGTCAGTTCCAGCCCCTGGTGATGCCAGGCATCCGCCTGCGCCACCGCGTGCTCCAGCACCCACTGGCCGAGCGCGACATCGAGTTCGGTGTTCTCGATCACCGGCAGGAAGGCGGCCGGCGACAGCAGGCCATGGCGCGGGTGACGCCAGCGGATCAGCGCCTCCGCGCCGACCACGCGGCCGGCCAGCATGTCCACCTGCGGCTGGTAGTACAGCTCGAACTGGTCCTGCTCCAGCGCTGCGCGCACGTCCTCGCGCGTCTGGCGGTGGCTGCGCGCGCGCCGGTCGCCTTCCACGTCATGGAAGGTGTAGGTGCCGCGCCCGGCCTGTTTGGCGGTGTACATGGCCTGGTCGGCGTGACGCAGCAGCGTGTCGGCGTCCTCGTCGTCCCACGGATAGATGCACACGCCGATGCTGGCGGTCAGATGCACGATGTGCTGCTCGTCCAGGTGCGCCGGCCGGGCGATGGCCGCGAGCACGCGGTTGAGCGTGGCTTCGCATTCCTCCTGGCTGTTGAGGCCGCGCAGCAGCAGCGCGAACTCGTCGCCGCCCAGACGGGCGACGGTATCGGCCTCGCGCAGCGTATCGCTCATGCGCCGGGCCATCTCCACCAGCAGCCGGTCGCCGAACGCATGGCCGAGGGCGTCGTTGACCGGTTTGAAGCCGTCCAGGTCCAGATAGCACACCGCCAGCAACTCGCCCGCGCGGTTGGCCTGGGCAATGGCCTGACGCATGCGGTCGGCCAGCAGCACCCGGTTGGGCACGCCGGTCAGCGCGTCGTGGTGCGCCAGGTGCTCCAGTTGCGCTGCCTGACGTTGCACCACGGTGATGTCGGAGAACACGCCGATGTAGTGCGTGATGCGGCCATCGCCGTCCTTGACCGTGGCGATGGACAGATGCTCGGGATATTCCTCGCCGTTCTTGCGCCGGTTGCAGATTTCGCCCGACCAGTGGCCATCGGCGCGCAGCGCCTGCCACATCTCGGCATAGAAGGCGGGGCTCTGCCGGCCCGAGGCCAGCATGCGCGGCGTCTGGCCCAGTGCCTCGTCGCGGCTGTAGCCGGTGATGCGCGTGAATGCCGGGTTGACGTCGAGGATGCGTTGCTCGGCGTCGGTGATCAGGATGGCCTCGCGCGCGTGCAGGAACACGCTTGCCGCCAGGCGCATGTGTTCCTGGCTGTGCTGGATGGCGGCGGCCATGTCGTTCAGGCTGCGCGCCAGTTCGGCCGCTTCGTCGTCGCCGTCCACCGGCGCGCGCCAGGCGTAATCGCCCGCCGCCAGCCGGCGCGCGCCGTCCTTGAACCGGCTCAGCCGGCGCACCACCAGCACATGGGTGAGGGCGCCTGCGATCAACAGTGCCAGCACCACCACGGCGACGTGGCCACCCAGATGGCGCCACCACAGTCCGATGATGCGGGCCTCGGTCTCCTCGGCCGGGATCTTCACGCTGAGGATGCCGCGCAGCTCGCCGACGCGGTAACCATAGGCCAGGTCGTAGCGCGCGCGTATGGTCGGCGGTGCATCCTCCGGCCGGCCATGGCATTTGAGGCAGTAGGACTCGGTCCAGATCGGCGTGGCGTAGTGGTAATACAGCCGGCCGTCCGGCCCGGAGAAGGTGGCGAGCCGCTCCTTGTCCTTGGGATGGGCGCGGAAATGCCGGATCGCCGCCATTTCCGCGTCATCGGCCTGGTTGGCCGGGTTGCGCGCGCGGTCGCTGACGTTGTTGAAGTGGATGCCGCGCGCGTCGATGTCGCGGAACGCCTGGGCGATGCGGGTCATGGCATGCGCGGGCAGGAAGCCCACGGTGCGTTCGTCCAGCGGCAGGCCGCTGTCGATGAACTGTTGCTGGTAGGTGCGGCGCATGGCCATCAACACACCGTGGATGGCGCGGCCCTCCTCCAGCAGCATGGTCTCGACATTCTGGCGCGCCAGCTCGTGACTGAACCAGCCGATCACCGCCAGCACCGCCAGCAGTGCCGCACCGATGCCCAGCCACAGCTTGCGCACCAGTTTCACGGCGTTTGCGGCTGGGGGCCGGCACGACGTATGGCTGGGAGCATGGTCATGCGTCGGCTCCCGATGACGGCGCCGCGCCGTCGGAGGTGTGAGCCACTGGGCCGGCGGCGAAATGCCGTTCCGGCCGGCCGATGAAGTAGCCCTGCCCCAGTTCGACGCCCAGACCGCGCAGGAAATCCAGCACCTCGCGCGATTCCACGTGCTCGGCGACCACGCGGATGCCCAGGCTGACGGCCAGACGCTGGATGGTCTCGACGAAGGCACGATCCTTGTCGTTGTCCAGCAGGTTGACGATGAAATCGCCCTCGATCTTGACGAAATCGACCGGCAGGCGGCGCAGGTATTGGAAGGACGAGAAACCGGAGCCGAAATCGTCGATGGCCAGACGGAAGCCGGCCAGTTTCAGTTCCGCCACCAACGTTTCCAGTGTGGCCAGGTTGCGCAGCGTGTCGCGCTCGGTGATCTCGAACACCACCCGCTCCGGCGCGATGCCGTATTGCGTCACCAGCTTGCGGATGTCGTGCATGAAATCGGCCAGCGCCAGCGCGCGCGGCGACAGGTTGAGGAACAGCAGACCCTGGTAACCGGCGGTGGCGGCGGCGCGCAGGGTCTTCTCCACGATCAGCGTGTCCAGACGGTGGATCACGCCGGCACGTTCGGCGTATTCGATGAAGCGCGCCGCTTCGATGCGGCGGTCCTCCAGCATCAGGCGCGACAGCACCTCGTGGCCGACCACGCGTTCGCCGGCCAGGTCCATGATGGGTTGGAAATAGGGTTCGATGGCGCCGCGGTTGACCGCCTCCACCACCTGCACGGTGGTCTCGGTCATGTCGCGGAACACCGCGGCGATCTCCTCCTGCGCCGGCAGGCCGAGTTGGTTCTTGCCGGCTTCCTTGGCCTTGTACAACATGGTGTCGGCGAACAGGAACAGATCCTTGGCGTTGTCGGCATGCAGCGGAAACACCGCCAGGCCGATGGACGCGCTGCCGGACAGCGTCGTGCCGTCCGCCTCCAGGCGCAGCGCGGCGACGCCGTCCAGCACGCGGTGTGCCACGCCCGCGGCGGTGTCCGGCAGCACGTCGGGCAGCAGCATGACGAATTCGTCGCCGCCGTAGCGCGCGAACACGTCGCCTGGCCGCAATACCTCGCGCACCGCGCGCGTCACCGCTTGCAGGTAGCGGTCACCGGTGGCGTGACCGTAGCCGTCGTTGATCAGCTTGAAGTTGTCCAGATCCATGACCAGCAGCGCGAAGCTGTAGCCGGCGCGGCGCGCGCGCGCCACTTCGTATTCGAACAGTTCCCAGAACACCCGCCGGTTGTACAGGTCGGTGAGCGGGTCGCGCGTGGCGTAGTACTCCATGTCCTGGGTGTACTTGTGGATGGCCTTGACCGAGCCGACCACGTTGAGCATGGTGGACAACAGGCTGTCCATCACCAGGCGCATCACGTCATCGCCGCTGCTGGCGGCGTGCACGCCGATGCCGACGATGCCACCGATCTTGGGCTGGTCGAGGATCAGTGCCTTGGTCTCCAGCACCACCGAACGGCGTTCCAGCACCATCTCCTCGCCGTCGTCCGGCGGCACGTGGTGGTGCGTGCTGACCTGGGCCAGCGCCGACAGCCGGGCGTCGCCCGCGACCACGGCGCGGATGTGGTGCTCCATCATCTCGCGCGTGGCCGGGGCGGGGCGCCGGCTCCAGAAGATTTCCAGATCGAACACCTCGTCGCCGACGCGGAACACGGAGAACAGCACGTGCGTGGGCATCACCGTGTTGATCTCGGCCAGCAGGCGGGTGATGTACTCGCTCCAGTCGCGCACCACGTCGGAGGTGATGACGAATTTCTCCATCAGGCCGATCTCGAAACGCAACACCTCCTTGTCCACGGCCACCGCGCGCAGCTTCTCCACCAGTTGGCCGAGGTGATGGAACAGACGGTTGAACTCGGCGAAGCCCAGGTCGTGGTCGGTGAACGACAGGTGGCGCAGGTCGGCGACCGCATCGACGCGCGCCACCGCCTGGTCCACCAGTTCCACCGACTGCTCGATGCGCCGGTTGACGCGCCAGACCACCCAGCCGGCCACCGCCAGGATCAGCGGCGCGCCCAAAGCCAGCCAGAACAGCAGGTCGCGGCGCGCACGCGTCAGCGTCGGGGCGAAGTCCTGGTGCACTTCGATGACGCCGAGCACATCGCCGGCACGCGCGCTGACATGGCAGCCGAGGCAGTCGGCCCGCGCCGTCAGCGGCATCAGGTAGCGCACCCCGTCATCCAGCCCCTGCATGCGTTCGCGGC
>CAYTRH010000113.1:5795-9568 GCA_964440155.1 uncultured Thiobacillus sp.
TCGCGGCGCTGCGCCAGACATCGACCGAGAAACCGGAGCCGGCGGTGGCGGCATGCAGCGCGTGCAGATGCGCCTCCACCTGGGTGCGCGTCCAGCCGGTGCTCATCAACTGGTACATGCCGCTGAACGTGGCGCGCGCCATGGTGCGCGCGGCATCCTGCGCGTTGTCGCGCGCCACGCGGTGCAGCACGCCGTCCAGCGCCAGGTAACCGACGCCGAAGAACACCGCCGCGACCAGAGCCGAGGCGGCGAGGATGAAGGTGCGGATGCGCATGGGTCGCAAGCGTGAATTCTCCGGCGTCATCGATGGCAGGGTGTCCATGGGCGGTCTGGGCGTGGTCCGGTCCGGTTCAGAACGCGCACCGCGCGACATTGTCACGCCGCTCGCTGTCGGCCGTTGCATCGAGCGGGTCGGGCGCCGCCAAGGCCGCGGGATGCGCGCTGCCCACGGCCGCGGCTGGCGTGATCGCCCGCGCCGGTGTCACCACCGGCAGATACAGATCGATGGCGGTGCCGCGCTCGGGGCCTGACCGCACGGTGAAGTGTGCGCCGGCCCGTCGCGCCAGCGCATGGGCCATGGCCAGGCCCATGCCGCTGCCGCGGCCGACCGGCTTGGTGGTGAAGAACGGTTCGAAGATGTGCGGCAGCGCGTCCGCTGCGATGCCGTGGCCGTCATCGGCCACGCCGAGCACGACGTGATCGCCGGCGAAGGTTTCGTGGCTGGCGGCGCAGATCGCCTCCGCCACCGTCTGCCGCCGCAGACTCACGCGGATACGGCCGTGGGCGCCGAGCGCATCGCGTGCGTTGATGATCAGGTTCATCACGATCTGGTGCAGATCCACCGGGTCGATGGCCACCTCCGGCAGATCGGCGTCGGCGTCCAGCGCCAGCGTGATGGTGGCGGGGATGGTGGCGCGCAGCATCTTCACCACCTCTTCCACCAGCGGCCGCGGCGGCAGCGGCCGGGCGGCACGTTCGGGACGGGCGCGACTGAACGCCAGCATGCGCGACACCAGATCCCGCCCGCGTTCGCCGGCGGTGATCACCTCGCGCAGGAAGTCGCCCAGTTCGCCCGGCGTGGCCGCGCCATACCGGCGCAGGGCCAGGCGGGCGAAGCCGAGCACACTGGCCAGGATGTTGTTGAAGTCGTGGGCGATGCCGCCGGTCAGTTGTCCCAGCGCCTCCATCTTCTGCGCCTGTTGCAGATGCGCCTGCAGGCGTGCCTGTTCATCCTGCAATGCGCGCAGTTCGGTGATGTCCAGCATCACCCCGTCGAGCCAGGCGGCGCGGCCCTGGTCGTCGTACACGGCGCGGCCGCGTTCCTGCACCCAGCGCCAATGCCCATCGCTGTGCCGTATGCGGTAGACGCAGGTGTACGGCCGGTGTGTCGCCACGCCCTCGGCCACGGCATGCTCCACGTCGGCACGGTCGTCGGCATGGATCAGTTCGTGCAATGTCAGCGTGGAGGACTCGAAGGCCGCGGCGGTTTGTCCGGTCAGATGCTGAATCTCGGTGCTGATGAACTGTGTATGCCACGGCGGCAGCGGCTCGCAGCGGTACACCACACCGGGCAGGTTCTCCACCAGGCCGCGGTAGCGTTCGCGGCTGTCGCGTAGTTCGTTCTCGGTGCGGCGCAGTTCGGTGATGTCCTGGCCGGCGGACAGCACGCCCAGGATCACGCCACGCGCGTCGCGCAGCGCGCGCTGCCGCCAGGCGATCAGGCGGCGGCCGCCGGCGGCGGTGAGCACGTGGTGTTCGTGATAGTCCTCCGGCGCCGTGCCATCCGCCAGCAGGGCGGCGAAGCGCGCGTACGCCGCGTCGCGCTCCTCCGCCGGTACGAACTCGGTGAACCAGTCGTGCGCCTGACACTGCCGTGCTTCCCGTTCCAGCACCTCGCACGCCATGCGGTTGGCCAGCAGCACGCTGCCGCGCGGGTTGAGCATGATCACCATGACGCCGACCACGTCCAGGTAGGCTTCGGCGCGTTCGATCGCCTCGGTCAGCGCGCGGTCGCGGCGTGCCAGCGCCTCGGCCATGGCGTCCACCTCGTGGGCGAGGCGGCGCAGGTCGACGTGGCCGTCGCGCACCGACGCTGTGCGGGCGGAGAGGTCGCCCCCGGCCACGCGCCGCACCGTCTCCAGTACCGGCGCCAGCGGTGCTTCAACCAGCATCCGCCGGCCCAGCCAGGCCAGCATCAGACCCAGCAGCATGGCCAACAGCGCAGCCAGCCACAGTTCCGGGCGCTGGTCGCGCAGGGCGAAGGCCGCGCCGGCGACGAAAGCCGGAACCGCCGCCAGCAGCAGGATCAGCAACGCCTGGATGCGCGCGCTTGCACTGGATGCCATCATGCCCTGCGTCGGCAACGCACGACCGCGGCGCGGGTCATGGCGCCCCGTCGGTCAGGCCCAAGGCCGAAAGCAACCGGCCTTCGTCCAGCGGCTTGGCCAGCAGTGCCTCGGCGCCGCTGGCCAGGATGCGCTCGCGGTGGTCATCGCTGGGGAAGCCGGTCATGGCGACCACGCGGATGTGACGGGTGCCGTCGTGCGCCTTGATCTGCCGGCACACCTGAAAGCCGTCCAGGCCGGGCATCATGAGATCCAGCAACAGTGTGTCCGGATGGAAGGTATGCACCAGATGGCCGGCGCTGAAGCCGTCGTGCGCGACCGCGGTGGTGATGCCGCCGACATCCTGCATCAGCAGCGACAGATAGCGCGTGATCGGGACTTCGTCGTCGACGATCAGGATGCGGCGCGTCGCCTCGTGCGTCGGTTCGGCGCGCGCGGCGCGGCGCAGGCGTTCCACCTCCTCGCGCGGAAAACGCCGGTGGCCGCCGGCCGTGGTCAGCGCGCGGATCATGCCCTTGTCGGTCCAGACGCGCAGTGTGGCCGGGGCGACCATCAGCAGGCGGGCTGCTTCCTGTGGCGAGAGAAATGGCTTGTCCATGGGCGTGCGGCCTGGATGATGCGGCGAGGAATGGTGCGATCGAGCGGCGCCGGGGGCCGAATCGGGGCGGGTTCCATCAGTGACGCGCTAATCGGATGCAATGATCCGAAACAATAACCCTACACGCAAGCGAATTTTGCGTTTCACGTGTTTATCCGGAATCGCTGGCGCCATGGCCATTGAGCAGCCGGCGCGCCTGTTCGATCAGCCGTGATGCGGTCAGCCCGCGTGGCCCGTGCCCGTGTGCGACGGCGGCGTCGCCGGCGGCGCCATGCAGGTGCACGCCGGCGATCGCCGCGTCGAGCGCCGGCATGCCCTGCGCGATCAACGCCGCGACGATGCCGCACAACGCGTCGCCCATGCCCGGCGCCGCCATGCCGGGGTTGCCGGTGCTGTTGGTCACCGGTGTAGCGCCGGGCGCGGCGATCAATGTGCCGGCGCCCTTCAGCACCACGATGGCGCTGGTCAGTTCCACCAGCGCGCGCACCGCGCCGGCGCGGGCGGCCTGGATGTCGGCGGGAGTGCCGTGCAACAGCCGTGCCGCTTCGCCCGGATGCGGTGTCAGGATGGTGGCCGGGCCGCGTGCGCGCACCGCAGCCAGCAGGTCGGCATCGCGCGCCAGCAGGTTGAGCGCATCGGCGTCCAGCAGCAGCGCGTGCCGCACGTCCAGCGCGTCGGCCAGACAACGCCGCGCCTGCACGGAATCGCCCAGCCCCGGTCCCGCCACCAGACAGGCGGGCAAGGGCAGATGCGGCATGGCCGGCGCCGCGCGCAGCATCAGCTCCGGTGTCAACGGATCGAAGGCGATGCGCTCGTCGAGCAGGCCGACA
>CAYTRH010000114.1:0-9354 GCA_964440155.1 uncultured Thiobacillus sp.
CCCTGGATCGCCACGCTGCGCTCGCGATGACGACCTTCTGCCGTCGCGCCCGCGTGCCGCCCCCCGGCCTCCCGCGTCCCGCCGCCGTCATTGCGAGGCGGCGTAGCCGCCGCGGCAATCCAGCAGCGACCGTCGCACCCGTGCAAACCCCCTGGATCGCCACGCTGCGCTCGCGATGACGACCCTCTGCCGCCGCGCCCGCGCCAACGCCCTCGCCGTCATTGCGAGGCGCGCAGCGCCGCGGCAATCCAGTATCGAACGTCGTGCCGGTGCCAACCCCCTGGATCGCCACGCTGCGATCTCCATAAACCGTACATCATCAACCCGCCTGCGGACTACGTGACGTCGGCGCAAGGTCGGTGTGCAATTCCGGACAGCCCGGAACAGGATGCTCGCCAAGACACCCCATTCCCCGATGCGACGGTGCGCCTTGGCGATTATCATGCCCGCCATTCAGGAGACACTCATGCCCCGACTTTCCGCCGTTTGCCTGCTTGCCTGCCTCGCCGCGCCGCCCGTCGCGGCCGAGTGGGGACAGTTCGATTACGACTTCGACGCCAACAAGAAGTCCTGGCGCGAGATCGAGGCGCAACTGCCGCCACCGCCGCAACCCGGCAATCTTGCGCGCATCGAAGTCAGCAGCGCCAGCGCCAACCGCTTTCTGGTCGATCGCGCGTCGCTGTCGGTGGGCGAGGATCGCGTGGTGCGCTACACGCTGGTGGTGGAGAGCCCGGCGGGCGCGCGCAACATCAGTTTCGAAGGCATGCGTTGTGATGTCGGCGAGTACAAGATCTACGCCTTCGGTCGAGACCAGGGCGAGTGGTCACGTAACCGCAACGCGCGCTGGCTGCCGGTGCCGGACCGACAGCAGACCAGTCCGCAGCGCGCGCTGTTCTATCACTACTTCTGTACCGTCGAACATGCCGCCGATGCGCGCGCGATCCAGCGGCTGTTGCGCTCCGGCGGTTTGTTCGAACGCTGATGCGGTAAACTCGCGGCCGCTTCAGGTGCCCCTCGGAACAGGGGTGAAACGGGAAACAGGTGCAAGACCTGTGCTGCCCCCGCAACGGTAAGCGCTCATCGGTCATCCAATCGGCCACTGTCCCCTCGGGATGGGAAGGCGGATAACCTCATGCGCGAGCCCGGAGACCGGCCTGGAGAGGATGCGCGGGTCGCGGGAGGCGGGCCAGGCGAGACGGTCGCGCAGACCTTTTTCGACCCGCGTGATTGCACGTCATCCCGGCGGGGACGCCGGGGTCGGAAAAGGAAGCCGTCATGTCACCCAAGCTCCTGGCCGCGCTGCTCGCCGGCCTGTTCGCCCTGCCTGCGCAGGCCCAGACAACCCCGATGCTCGACGCCATCGTCGTCACGGCGACGCGTATGCCGCAGCCCGTCCAGCATGTGGCCGGCGACGTCAGCGTGCTCACGCGTGCCGAAATCGAACGCGCCGGCCAGCGTACGCTGGTGGAACTGCTGAGTACGCTGCCGGGTGTCGAGATCAATCAACTCGGTGCCGCGGGGGCCACGTCCACCGTGTTCCTGCGCGGCGCCAATTCGAAACACACGCTGATACTGGTCGATGGCGTGCGCATGAACTCGGCCACGCTGGGCATTGCCCGGCTGGAGCATCTGCCGTTGGAGCTGGTCGAGCACATCGAGGTGGTGCGTGGTCCCATGAGCCATCTGTACGGCTCGGATGCCATCGGCGGCGTAATCCAGATATTCACCCGGCGGGGCGGCGGCGAACCGCGGCTGTCGGGCGCGGTGGGCATGGGCGGCTATGGCCGCCGCAGCGTCGACGCGGCCCTGAGTGGTAGCGCCGACGGTGTGCGTTATGCGCTCGCGGCCGGGCAGGGCGAACAGGACGGCTTCTCGGCGCGAAAACCGCCGAACTATCAGGACCGCGACGGCTATCGCAACGACCGCATGTCGCTGAACCTGGAACTCGACGTCGGCCCGTTGCACACCGTGGTGCTGCATGGCATGGCTAGCGACGGCCGGGCGCAGTATGACGATGGTCAGACCGCTTACGACAGTCGCAGCAAGGTGCGGCTAGGCAATGTCGGCGTCAGTCTGACCAGCCGGCTGGGTGCGCACTGGACCAGCCGGCTCAATGCCGGTTACGCCCATGAAAAGGCGACGACGCGCGGGTTTTCCGACCCTTCGTTCTGGGGACCGGGCGGCCCTTATGGCAGCCAGGTCAGCATGGATCAATGGCAGTACGGCTGGCAGCTCGATGGCCGCACCGCGTTCGGTGCGCCGCAGTTGCTCATCGAGCGGCTGGAATGGGAGGTCGGCGGCGATGTCGGCTACATCGTCAGCCGCCGTCAGCGCAACGCGCTGATGCTCGGCTGGCGTCATGAATCCGGCGCGCATGCCTGGCAGGCCAGCCTGCGCCGCGACGACGACAGCCAGTTCGGCGCGCACGATACTGGCGCCGTCAGCTATGCCTATGCGTTGACACCGGCCTGGCGCGCGTCGCTGGCCTATGGCGAGGCGTTCCGGGCACCGTCGTTCGATGACCTGTACTGGCCTGGTGCCGGCAATCCGTCGTTGCGGCCGGAGCGCTCGCGCAACTTCGAGGCCGGCGTGCGTTTCGCCGACGGTAACCGCCAGATCGGCGCATTCGCTTACCGCAATCGGGTACGCGACCTGATCCAGTGGGCGCCCACCGGCCCCGGCGGTGCCTGGCAGCCGTCCAACGTCGCGCGCGCCGACCTGCGCGGCGTGACGCTGTCCGGCCGGCAGGCGCTCGGCAACCTCGGATTGCGCGCCAGTATGGACTGGCAGCGGCCGGAGGATGCCGGTACCGGTAGGCTGCTGCCGCTGCGCGCGCGCCAACACGCCAGTCTGGGCGTCGATCACGCGTTCGGCCTCTGGCGCTGGTCGGCTGACTGGCAACTGCAGGGCAAGCGCTACGACGATGCCGCCAACACCGTGCGTCTGGCCGGTCATGGTCTATTGCACCTGACCGTCGCGCGCGAGCTGGCGCGTGACTGGCAGGTGCAGGCGCGTGTGGAGAACGTGCTGGACCAGGACTACGAGCGTTCCGCCGGCTACAACACGCCCGGCCGCAATCTGTTCGTGTCGCTGCGCTATCAGCCGCGCTGAGCGTTCGCGCCGGCGCTACACTGTCGACTTGCCGCAAACCCAGGAGCCTTGACCATGACCGCCTGTTCGCGCCACACGCAAACCCTGATCGGCCTGTCGCTGATGGCCGTCATGCTCGCCACCCGCTTCCACCACTTCGGCGACGCGCTGCATCTGCCCGATGCCTCCTGGGCATTGTTCTTCCTTGCCGGCTACTATCTGTCGCCGCTGTGGCTGGCGGCGCTGATGGTGCAGGCGGTGGCCATCGACGTCGCCGCGGTCGGCTGGATGGGGGTGCCGGATTACTGTCTGACGCCGGCCTACGGCGCGTTGCAGGTCGCGTATCTGGCGCTGTGGGGTGGCGGCCGCCTGGCCGCACGCCAGCATGCCGATGTCGCCGGCGTAGCGCGCATGGGCGGCATCGCGCTGGCCAGCGCGGGCATCGCCTTCCTCATCTCCAACGGCTCGTTCTACTGGCTCGGCGGCCGCGTCGCCGACACCAGCCTGGCGCAGTTCGGCCAGACCTTCGTCGACTACGGCCCGCGCTTCGTGGCGGTGATGATGTTGTATCTGGCAGTCGCAGCGCTGGTGCACGCGCTGTTGATCCATGTCGGTCACGGGCGGGCGGTGGACATGGCCGGCGGGCGGGGGTAACGGCGGCCGCTAGGCTGGGCTACTGCTGCTCGCCGCGCGCGCGTTTGCGTGCGCGCTTGGCGGCGTACATGCGCGCATCCGCCGCCGCCAGCAGCGCATCGACGTCGCCGCCGTCGACCGGATACAAGGCATGGCCGACGCTGCATGACGGCGTGACGGTCGCGCCGGCAAGCACCACCGGCTCACGCACGCCATGCTCGATCTGTTCGCAGATGCGCGGACATTTGTCGCTCTTGTCCAGGCCGGTGAGCACCAGCGCGAACTCGTCGCCGCCCAGCCGCGCCACCGTGTCCGATACCCGCACTGCACCGCGCAGGCGCTGGGCGATGGTGCGCAGCAGCTCGTCGCCGGCGGCATGTCCCAGGCGGTCGTTCACCGGTTTGAAGTCGTCCAGATCGACATACATCACCGCCAGCGAGAAATCCTCCTCGCGCGCATGGTTCAGGGCTTCCTCCATGCGTCGGCGGAACAGCGCACGGTTGGCCAGGCCGGTCAGTGCATCGTGCGTGGCTTCGTGTTCCAGCCGCTGGCCGGCGGCCTGCAACGCCTCCATCTGCGTGACGATGGTGCGTGTGTGGCGCGCGATCTGGCGCAGGCTCAACAGCGCCACCATGGCGGCCAGCACCAGCAGCACGCCGCCCAGCGTCCAGTGCAGCCGGACCGCATCCCGCGTCGCCACGCCGGCTTCTTCCAATGCCGCCTGAATCTGGTCGCGTTCGTGGCGGCGCAGACTCTCGATCACCTGGGTCAAGGCCAGATTGAGCGGCCGCAATTCGCCGGTCAACCGCGCCTGCGCCGCCAGCAGGTCGTCGCGCGCCGCCAGGTCGGCGATCTCCTCGTGCAACAGCGCGATCTCGGCGATCAGTCGGTCCTGTTCCAGCAGGTTGGCCTGCTCGAACTCGTCCAACGCCAGCGAACGCAGGTCGTTGCGCGCCTTGCCGACCTCGTAACCCCAGCGGATGAACAACTGGAAGTTGGCGTCGCGTTCGAACGGATCGCCGGCCAGGGCCTGATAGACCAGCGCATTGTGGCGGTTGTAGGCGGCCTCCTGCAGATCGGTGGCCAGCCGGATCTTGTGATTGCGCACCTCGACGATGTCGCGCACGCGCGCGTCGATGCCCTCGATGTGCCAGACGGCGTGCCCGATCAGCGCGATCATCAGTACCAGTTGCAGGACGAAGCCGGCCAGCAGCAGATAGACGATGCGCCGCCGCACCCCCGGCGTGACGCGATTGGCGGGCTCCGTGGAATGATGTTGCAACGTCGTGCCGGCGGACATGGTGCGGGGTTGGGGACAAACTTGACCAGTTTACATGGTTATGACAGGTGCGTAAAGACCCTTTGACTACAATGGCAGCCATCGCAGCAGCCGTCCCCCGTGCCCATGTCGCTCTTTCACGTCGTCATCCCCGCCCGTTACGCCTCGACGCGCCTGCCCGGCAAACCGCTCGCCGACATCGCCGGCAAACCCATGGTGGTGCGCGTGGCCGAGCGCGCTGCGCGCAGCGGCGCCAGTTCGGTGTGGGTGGCGACCGATCACGCCGACGTGCTGGCGGTGGTGCAAGCGCACGGTCATCGCGCACTGATGACCTCGCCCGATTGCGCCTCGGGCAGCGATCGCTTGGCCGAGGTGGCGGCCGCGCTCGGCTGGGCCGACGATACCGTGGTGGTCAACGTGCAGGGCGACGAGCCGCTGATCGATCCGGCGCTGATCGGCGACTGCGCCCGTGCCCTGTTCGCCCATCCCGCGGCCAGCATGGCCACCGTGCGCCATCGTATCGAGGATGCCGCCGATGCGTTCAACCCCAATGTGGTCAAGGTGGTCACGGACGCGCATGGCTTTGCACTGTATTTCTCGCGCGCGCCGATCCCTTGGGCACGCGACGCCTGGGCGGCCGGCACGCCGGCCGCGCTGCCGCCCGACCTGCCCATCTACCGTCACATCGGCCTGTATGCCTACCGCGCCGGTTTTCTCAAAGCCTGGCCGCAGTGGAGCCGGCCGCCGTTGGAAAGCTTCGAAGCGCTGGAACAGTTGCGCGCACTGTGGCATGGCTACCGCATCGTGGTCATCGACAGCGCGCGGCCGGCTGCACCGGGCGTGGATACCGCCGAGGATCTGGAGCGGGTGCGGGCGTTGGTGGGGCAGGGCGATGACGACCGGCCGCAATAATCTCCCCTTATAAGCAAATACAAAAAATTGACTGTCCATCGCCGGAGCGTGCTTATACCCTACCGGGCGCTTTGGTTATTCCTTCCTACCACCCCAGATTCCCTCGCAAGGAACTGATTCAAAGAGGTTTTTCATGCGACTGATACTTCTCGGCGGCCCCGGTGCGGGCAAAGGCACGCAGGCCAACTACATCAAGGAGCGTTACGGCATTCCGCAGATTTCCACCGGCGACATGCTGCGCGCCCACGTCA
This sequence comes from uncultured Thiobacillus sp., assembly GCA_964440155.1. Taxonomy (GTDB): domain Bacteria; phylum Pseudomonadota; class Gammaproteobacteria; order Burkholderiales; family Thiobacillaceae; genus PFJX01. The sequence goes on from CAYTRH010000114.1 coordinate 6,166, forward strand.
AGGCTGGCACCGAGCTGGGCCTGGCGGCCAAGAAGATCATGGATGCGGGCGGGCTGGTGTCGGACGACATCATCATCGGCATGGTCAAGGAGCGTCTGACCCAGGACGATTGCAGGGCCGGCTATCTGTTCGACGGCTTCCCGCGCACCATTCCGCAGGCCGAGGCGATGAAAGCCGCCGGCGTGCCGATCGACGCCGTGGTCGAGATCGACGTGCCGGACGAAGAGATCATCAAGCGCATGTCCGGCCGCCGTGTGCACGTCGCCTCCGGTCGTACCTACCATGTGGTGTTCAACCCGCCCAAGGTCGAAGGCAAGGACGACGTCACCGGCGAAGACCTGATCCAGCGTGACGACGACAAGGAAGAAACCGTGAAGAAGCGTCTGGACGTGTATCACGCGCAGACCGAGCCGCTGGTCAAGTTCTACGGCGACTGGGCGGCCACCGGCGACGCCAACGCGCCGCGCTACTTCAAGATCCCCGGTGTGGGCAGCGTCGATGCCATCCGTGACGCCTGCTTCGCCGCGCTCGATTCGGTCAAGCGCTGAGCGGCGCCATGAACATCTCCGGTTTCTCCGCCTCCGACCTGTCGCTGGCGCGCGCCACGCTGAAGGAACGTTTCGGCCGTGAGGTCGAAGTCTCGGAGGTGGAGACCGAGGTGCGGCTGACCCCGGCCGACCGCGAACTGACCCAGTGCCCCGCGTTGTACTGGAAGGAAGACGGTTGCGCCTTCGTCGTCGCCAAGACCGGCCCGGCCGCCTACCGCGCGATGTTCTTCTATTCGGTGAAGGATCGCTTCGGTACCGGGCAGGAGGAATACGACAGCCTGGGGGACTGCCTGATCACCCTGCTCAAGGTACAGGAGCAGGTGCACGCCCAACGGCAGCAGGAAACCGGCATACGTTGAGACACAATGGCGAGAGCGCGGGCGACCGCGCTTTCGCGTTTTTACGGAGATCGACAGACATGGCCAAGAAAAAGAACGCGTTCTACGCTCAGTCCGGCGGTGTGACCGCCGTCATCAACGCCTCCGCCTGCGGCGTCATCGAAACCGCGCGCAAGCATGGCGATGTCATCGGCAAGGTCTACGCCGGCCGCAACGGCATCATCGGTGCGTTGACCGAGGATCTGATCGACACCAGCAAGGAATCGGACGAAGCGATCGCCGCGTTGCGCTACACACCCTCCGGCGCGTTCGGTTCCTGCCGTTACAAGCTGAAGAGCCTGGAAGCCAACAAGCGCGAATACGAACGCCTGATCGAGGTGTTCAAGGCGCACAACATCGGCTACTTCTTCTACAACGGCGGCGGCGACTCGGCCGACACCTGCTTCAAGGTCAGCCAGTTGTCCGAGGCCATGGGCTATCCCATCCAGGCCATCCACGTGCCCAAGACCGTGGACAACGACCTGCCCATCACCGACTGCTGCCCCGGTTTCGGCTCGGTGGCCAAGTACATCGCGGTGTCCACGCTGGAAGCCTCGTTCGACGTGCGTTCCATGGCCAAGACCTCGACCAAGGTGTTCGTCATCGAGGTCATGGGGCGGCATGCCGGCTGGATCGCCGCCGCCGGCGGCCTGGTGGCCGAGCAGGGCATCCCGGTGGTGATCCTGTTCCCGGAGATCGAGTTCGACCAGAAGGCTTTCCTGGCCAAAGTGGACGACAACGTCAAGAAGCACGGCTACTGCACCGTGGTGGTTTCGGAAGGCTGCCACTACCCGGACGGCAAGTTCCTGGCCGAGCAGGGCACCCGCGATGCCTTCGGACACGCCCAACTGGGCGGTGCCGCGCCGGTGGTGGCCAACATGATCAAGGAGGCGCTGGGCCACAAGTTCCACTGGGCGGTGGCCGACTACCTGCAGCGCGCCGCACGCCATATCGCCTCCAAGACCGACGTCAAGCAGGCTTACGAGCTGGGCAAGGCTGCGGTCGAACTGGCGGTCAAGGGCCGCAATTCGGTCATGCCCACCATCGTGCGCGTGTCCGACGAACCGTACAAGTACAAGATCGGCGTGGCCGACCTGAAGGACGTCGCCAACGTCGAGAAATTCATGCCGCGTGACTTCATCAGCAAGGACGGTTTTGGCATCACCGAGAAGTGCCGCAAGTACCTGACCGGCCTGATCCAGGGCGAGGACTATCCCAAGTACGCCAACGGTCTGCCGGTGTATGTGACGCTGAAGAACGCGGCCGTGCCGAAGAAGCTCGCCGAGTTCAAGCTTTAACCAATGTCAAGGGCGCCGCGGGCGCCCTTGTATACCCTGGCTGCCCATGACCCTCGATCGCGCACGGCAATTGCTCAAGATCCAAGCCGACTTCGGCGGTTTCTACAACGCCAATTCGGCCAAGCTGATCCTGTCGGAGGTGCAAAGGGAGCATGGCCAGGCGGCGGTGGACGGCCTGATCCGCGAACTGCGCCTCGACCAGATCTTTGGCTTCGAGCCGGGCACGCGCTTTGCTGGAGGGCTGGACTTGGGGCGGGACATGTGAATTCGATCGCGCCCATGCCTCACCCTTGGGTCAGACATTGCGGACATGACGGTATTCAGATCGAGACCCGGCATTCAGCCGGGCGGGGAAGCAGGCTCGTGGCCAGGGGGAGGCCGCGCGGCATGACGACTTACTCACGCAAGCTCTAGGAGATGAAGCGATGAACGAAGGACTGATGTTTGCCCTCGTGGCGGCGGTGCTCGCACTGCTGTACGGGATCATGTCGATCAAGTGGATCGTCGGTCTGCCTACCGGTAACGACCGCATGCGCGAGATCGCCGCGGCCGTGCAGGAAGGCGCGCAGGCCTATCTGAAGCGGCAGTACACCACGATCAGCGTGGTCGGCGTGGTGCTGTTCGTGCTGCTGTGGGTGTTCCTCAAGGCGCCCACAGCCATCGGTTTCGCCCTTGGCGCCATCCTGTCCGGCGCCGCCGGCTTCATCGGCATGAACGTTTCGGTGCGCGCCAACATCCGCACCGCGGAGGCCGCGCGTCAGGGGCTCAACGCCGCGCTCAACGTCGCTTTCAAGGGTGGCGCCATCACCGGTCTGCTGGTGGTCGGCCTGGGTCTGCTCGGCGTGGCCGGCTACTATGCCGTGCTCACCGGCATGGGTGTCTCGGTCGATGACGCCATCCACGCCTTGGTCGGTCTGGGCTTCGGCGGCTCACTGATCTCCATCTTCGCGCGTCTGGGCGGCGGCA
>CAYTRH010000115.1:0-9341 GCA_964440155.1 uncultured Thiobacillus sp.
CCGCACCGCCACCGGCCACGCGCGATGTCCAGGCACCGGCAGCGCCGACGCCAGCGCGTGCCACGGAAGCACGACCGCCGGTTGCGGTCGAGCACCCGGCACCGCGCGGCGCGCGTCCGTTGCCGCCCAACCCGGTGCCGCAGCGGCCCGCCGACGTGGATTACAGCTTTTATCGCATCCTGCCCGGCGAACAGCCCGGCAAGCCGGCGGTGCCGCCGGAGAAGCCGCCGCCCGCGCCGCGTCCGACCGACCACTGGTGGTTGCAGGTGGCCGCGCTGAAGAACCAGACCGAGGCCGAACGGCTCAAGGCGCAACTGACGTTGCTCGGGCTGCGCGTGATCACCCAGCGCATCGAAACCGGCGGCATGACGCTGCATCGCGTGCGCGTGGGGCCCTACGCGCGCGAGGAAGACGCGTTCGGCGATCTGGATACCCTGGCGGCGAACGATTACGAACCGCGTCTGCTCAAAGACCCGAACCCGCCCTGATCAACCCCGCTGCTCCAACTTTCAGTCATCCGGAGGCTACATGAAACGTCTGCTCGCGCTGTTCACACTGGTTTTCACCCTGTCCGGCCTGCCCGTGCCGGGCGGCGCCAACGCCGCGGTGGAAGGCCGGGATTACGTGCGTTTGGCGCAGCCCCAGCCGGTCAGCGTCAAGCGCGGCGAAATCGAAGTGTTGGAATTTTTCTGGTACCGCTGTCCGCATTGTTTTCACCTGGAACCGGCGCTGGAGGCCTGGGCCAAGAAACAACGCAAGGACGTCGTGCTGCGCCGCGTCCCGGCGGTCCTCAATCCGAACTGGATGCCACTGGCGCGCGCGTTCTACGCACTGGAAGCGATCGGCGAACGCGAGCGCCTGCACCACGAGGTGTTCGACGCCATCCACGTGCGCGGCATGGACCTCAACCCGCCGGAAGCCTTCTTCGACTGGGCGGTCACCAAAGGTGTCGAGCGCAAGCGCCTGGCCGATGCCTATCACGGTTTCGCGGTCAACACGCAGGTGATGCGCGCGCAGCAGTTGAGCAACAGTTTCCGCCTCGGCGGCGTGCCCGCCGTGGTGGTGCAGGGCAAGTACGTGACCTCGGCCGCCATGACCGGCAGCGAGGAAGCCCTGTTCTCGACCATCGATTTCCTGATCGAACAGGAGCGCAAGGGCGGCGCCCGCCGCTGAATCTCGCGGCCCGGATGGTGAAATCGGTAGACACAAGGGACTTAAAATCCCTCGGCCGCGAGGCCATGCGGGTTCGATTCCCGCTCCGGGCACCAATGAACTCAGGCATAGATGGCAAAGGCAAGGCCGTATACGGGGTGATGCAGAAACCCCTTGCGCACCAGGCGCAGGCGCAATGCCATACGGGAGCGAATCAGACCGCTCAACTCGACCTGCTCGCCCCAGCCGATGCGTTGGTCATGCCGGTACAGCGCGACGCCATCGCACCGTCCGCTGTCGATCATCGCCGTCAGCTCATCACCCTCACGGAGGTCGATGGCAGCGGTCTTGGCATCGGGCCGGATCGTGCCGATACCCAGAACGACCTCGCCCGGCCCGGCATGACGCTTGGCGCAGGCATGTAGGAAATCACGCATGCTCGCCTGCTGCGGCACGGGTTCGCCGGGTGCCAGCAGCCAGGCACTTCCCTGCCGGGTTTTGACTTGAGGGAGGAGTACGTAGCGCCGGTCATCGGGAAGAAACCCGTGGGCGTAGCCAATGACGATGCGTAGGGTCTCATCCGCCATCATATGCACCCGCAGCACGCAGGGCGGCGGGAAATAGCGGCCGTTGGCGAGGGCGCACCGTTGCAGCCCGGCGTAGCGATCCTGGAACCAGCTCCGCCAGCAAGCGAACAGCCCGCGTGTTCCGTCGCGGGGACAGGCGTCGATGCCGCCCGCATCGACAAAGTCGATCTCGATTTCCCCTTCGGCCCCCGGAAACATCGGCTGCAGTGAATCGAAGCCGATGTCGAGCGTCGCATGAAGACGCACCACCTTGCCGAGCTGTTTGGCGAGATGGCGCAGGGATTTCAGCGGCGGCGTGCCGGGCGGATACGAGGCGAGATGCCGCGCCCGTTTGCGCGATGTGCGCTGATGCTCTTCGCGGCGTTGAAAAGTCCAGCGGAAGGGAAACGCGTAGGGCCCTACGAGCCCGGTCGTTGCCGATCCGATCATGGCTCGCAACCGTTGCGTTGCAGGCGATTCCAGCGCCGCCAGACCTCCCTCACGATCGTCGTCCATCGCCGGCCGCTAGGCCCGCTCCGGACCGGGGTCGGCGAACACCTGCGTCAGCGCCCGCGTCATGTAATGCTGATCGAGCACACCGGCGCTTTCGCGCGCGCTGTGCATGGCCCACATGGGCGAACCCACGTCGACACCGGGCACGCCCAGACGGGACGCGACCAGCGGACCGATGGTGCTGCCGCAGCCGAGATCGGTGCGGTGCGCGTAGTGCTGCCAGGGCACGCCGGCGCGTTCGCAGCAGGTGATGAAGCGGGCGGCGCCGTCGATGCCGGTGGTATAGCGCTGATTGGCATTGACCTTGATCACCGGTCCGGCGTTGACCATCACGCGATGGTTGGGCTCGTAGGCGGCGGGGAAGTTGGGGTGCCAGGCATGCGCCATGTCGGCGCTGACGAAGAAGCTGCGCGCCAGCGCGCGCCGCCGGTCTTCGACATCCAGATCGGCCGCCGCGCAGAGGCGTTCGATGACGTCCTCGATGAAACTGCCGTCCGCGCCGGCAGGGCTGGTACTGCCCACTTCCTCGTGATCGAAGAAGGCGGCGATGCAGGTGGCCGTGGGCGCATCGGTCGCCAACAGCGCGCACAGCGCGGCATGGCAGGAAGCCAGATTGTCGAGCTGACGGCTGGCGATGAACGCGTCATCGGCACCCCAGAAGCCGCCCGGTTGGGTGTCGTGCACGTTGAATTCCCAGCCCAGGATGTCGTCGGCGGCGCAACCGAGCAGCGCGGCGATGCGCGCACGGAAATCGTGTACCGGATCGCCGCTGGCCAGGCCGGTGAGCAGCGGCAGTTCGGTCTGCTTGTCGAACTTGAGCCCTTGTTCGTTGACCTCGCGATTCATGTGGATGGCCAGATTGGGCAGGCGCGCCAGAGGCTGGTCGAAACGCAGCAGGCGGATCACATGCGCATCGCCGTCGCGCACGCTGATGCGCCCGGCCAGGCCGAGATCGCGGTCGGCAAAGGTGGCGAGTATCGGCCCGCCGTAGACCTCCACGCCCAGGCGGGTGAGACCGTCGGCGACGTGGGGCGCGTTGGGCTTCAGCCGCAGGCCGGGTGAATCGGTGTGGGCGCCGACCAGACGCATGCCCGTTTCCGGCAACGCGCCCAAGCCGGGCATGAAGGCGATCAGTGAAGCGCCGGCGCGGATGGTGTAGTAGCGTCCGCCGCGGACCAGGTTCCAACGCGCCGCTTCGTCCAGGCGCAGGTAACCGGCCGCATCCAGCCGGGATGCCAGCGTCTCGACGGCATGCCAGGGGCTGGGACTGGCATCGATCAGGTCGAGCAGGTCGCGGGCGTGGGCGCGTGGCGTGACGGTCATCGAGGCTAGGGCGCGGCTGACGAAGCACGCAGCATACCGCAGACCCGCGCGCTGGCGATCGCCGCTGCGCGACGACAGCCGCGATGGCGATTGACGCGATTCGGTGGCCAGCGCACAGTTCCGCTCCCGCACCCCGTCAGGAGCTTGTCATGTCGCCACGCACGTTGCTCGGACTTCCGCTGTTCGCGTTCTGCCTCACGGCCCATGCGGACTCCTCCGCGATGCTGGCGCAGGCCGCGCCCATGTTTCCGTGGGGGGTGCCGTTCGGCTGGCAGCAGCCCAACGTACAGGGTCTGCCGCCCGGCTTCGCCACGCCGGGGCAGGCGCCGTTCTTCGGCCAGCCGCAATCGGCCCCGCTTTATCCGGGGTTGGCACCCGCGCCGACGTTGCCCAGGGCCAGCATGGCCGATACGACGCCTTCGCCGCTGACCATGTTGGCGCAGCCGCAGACCCTGGACGTGCTGGCTCGGCTGCTGCCGCTGCTGTCCAATCCGCCGGTGATCGACGGCATGGTCAAGCTGGCGACGGTGGCGGCCGATCCGCGCACCGCCGAGGGCTTCCTGAAGCTGGCCGCCGCGGTGGCCGACCCGCGCACGCTGGAGACCATGTCGCGCCTGATCACGGCGCTGGGCGACCCTCGGCTGGGCGAGGCCATGACGGTGCTGGCCGATCCGCGCGTGCTGGCCGCGGTGGTGAACGTCACCGCCGTGGTCGGTTCGGCGGTGGCCACGCCGCCGGGGCGGTGAGCACGCAGGGCGCGCCGCCGACATAAACAGGACCCGGCCATCCCGGAACCCGCCCCGGCATCCCCGGTCAACCCGATCATGTTGGCGCGCCCGGGCAGGACGCGCCGCTCGCGAGGAGACCGTCCATGCGTATCCATGCTTCCCGTCGCGGATTGCTGCTCGGCGCGCTCGCGCTGACGCTGACCGGCGCGGCGCGCGCCGCCGGTCTGGCGCCGACGCCCCGACAGACGGCCGGGCCGTTCTATCCTTTGGAACCGCCGCTGGAGGACGACAACGACCTGACCCGCGTGCGCGGCGCCGACGGTCCCGCCGAAGGCCGCATCACCGAACTCGGCGGACGGGTGCTCGATGCCGATGGCCGTGCCATCGCCGGCGCGCGCGTGGAGATCTGGCAGTGCGACGCGCGCGGGCGCTATCACCATCCCTACGACCGCGGGCCGGCACCGGACCCGCGCTTCCAGGGTTTCGGCCATGACGTCACCGACGCACTCGGCCGTTACCGCTTCCGCACCATCCGCCCCGTGCCGTATCCGGGCCGCACACCGCACGTCCATTACGCGGTGCACGTCCCCGGCCAGGCGCCCTTCATCACCCAGCTCTATGTAGCCGGCGAGCCCCTGAACGAGCGCGATTTCCTGTTCCGCTCCATCGCGCCGGAACGGCGCCGCCTGGTTTTGGCGGAGTTCGCACCCGCGCGCGTGCCCGGCGTCGAGCTGACCGCCCGCTTCGACCTGGTGTTGGCCGGGCGGGATGGCACGCCCGCGGCGTGACGCCGGCATGGCGGCTTCGATGCGGCTGTCGATCGCGTCGTTGCGCTGCGCACCGTGCTGGCTGTGGTTCCTCGGCCTGCTGGCCGGCTGGATGCAACCGGCTTTGGCCGGCGACACGGTCATCACGCCGCATCTGCGCGCGCAACTGCTGAGTGAGCAGGACGCGATACGTCCCGGGCAGCCGCTGTGGCTGGCGCTGCGCTTCACCTTGCAGCCGGAATGGCACACCTACTGGGAGAATCCGGGCGATTCCGGCGAGGCGCCACGCATCGTCTGGGATCTGCCGGCCGGATACAGCGCCGGCGCCATAAACTGGCCGACACCCGAGCGCCTGCCGGTGGGGCCGCTGATGAACTTCGGCTACAGCGGCGAAGCCTGGCTGCTGGTGCCGGTGTCGACCCCAGCGCGCATCGAGGCCGGGGCGGTGACGTTGCGCGCACGCGCGACCTGGCTGGTATGCCGGGAGGAATGCATTCCTGAACGCGGCGAGTTCGAACTGACGCTGCCGGTGGCTGCTGACGGCACCGCCACGTCGGACGCCGGTGCCAACGCCGCGCTGTTCGCCGAGGCGCGCGCCCGCCTGCCGCGCCCGCTCGCCGGGCCGAGCTTCGATGTGGACGGCGACGGCACGCTACGGTTGTGGTTGCAAGGCGTCGGTGGAGAAGATTTACGCGCCGCCTGGTTTTTTCCGCGCGACTATGGTGTGTTGGCACAGGCCGAACCCCAGGTGCTGACGCGCGTGGGCGCTCACGCCATGTTGCGCCTGCCGCCCGGCGACCTGCCACCCGACCCGGCGACCGGCCTCAGCGGCGTGCTGGTGGTCGAACGCGAAGGCGCGGTCGCAGGTCCGGCTGAGGCGTATGCCATCGCCGCCCCGCCCGGCGGGCCGGGCGGGGGGCCGGATGTGCGCCTGATCGCGGCGCTGGCCATGGCACTGGGCGGGGGACTGCTGCTCAACCTGATGCCCTGCGTGTTCCCGGTGTTGTCGTTGAAGGCGCTGCATCTGGCGCGTCATGGCCGTGACCAGCCGGCGCGCACCCGTGCTTCCGCGCTGGCCTTCACCGCCGGCGTACTCACCAGTTTCCTCATCGTCGCCGGCCTGTTGCTGCTGTTGCGCGCCGGTGGCGCCGCGGTGGGCTGGGGCTTCCAGTTGCAGTCGCCGGCCTTCGTCGCGGCGCTTGCCTGGCTGATGCTGGCGCTGGGGTTGTGGCTGTCCGGGGTGTGGAGTCTGGGGTCCGGCTGGATGGGCGTCGGTCAGCAACTGGCGGCAAGGCCGGGCTACGCCGGCGAGTTCTTCACCGGTGTACTGGCGGTGGTGGTGGCCACGCCGTGCACCGCGCCGTTCATGGGCGTGGCCCTGGGCTATGCACTGGCGCAGCCGCCGACGCTGGCATTGGCGGTGTTCCTCGCGCTGGGAGCGGGCATGGCCCTGCCCTGGTTGGCGATCGCCGTGTTCCCGGCGCTGGCGCAGCGGCTGCCGCGGCCCGGTGCGTGGATGGAGCGTTTCAAGCAGTTGCTCGCCTTTCCGCTGTATGCCACCGCAGCGTGGCTGTTGTGGGTGTTGAGCCAGCAGGTCGACGCGCACGGCTTGGCCTTGGCGCTGGCCGGGCTGGTAGCAGTGGCCTTGCTGGCCTGGTCGCTGGAATGGGCGCGCGTCGCCGCCAGGCATCGCGCCGTGCCCTGGGTGGCGCTGACCGGGCTGGTGCTGCTGGCGTGGCTGGCACGCGACATCGATACTGCGGCGCCCGATGCCGACAGGGTCGCCGTCCGCAACGCCTGGGAACCCTACGATGCCATCCGCCTCGACGACCTGCGCGCGCGCGGCGTGCCGGTGCTGGTCGACTTCACTGCGGCCTGGTGCATCACCTGTCAGGTCAATGAACGCGTCGCGCTCGACACCGTGGCAACACGCCAGGCATTGGCCGAACTCGGGGCGGCGCGCATGAAGGCGGACTGGACCCGGCACGATCCGGCGATCACGCGCATCCTCGCGGCGCACGGCCGCAGCGGCGTGCCGCTGGTGCTGTTCTACCCACCCGGCGGCGGCGAGCCGCAGGCCTGGCCCGCGGTGCTGACCGAGGGCTGGGTGCTGGCGCGCCTGCGCGCCGCCACCACCCCTGACCATGACCCACCTTGAGGAGCAAGCCATGTCCATGCGCAGTCACGCGGTTTCCCGCAACCATCTGACCTTCGCTCTCGCGTTGATCCTGGCCGCCGCGCTGGCGTGGTTTGCCGGCAGCGCGCACGCCAACGCGCGTATCGGTCAGCCCGCACCGTCGTTCAGCGGCGTCGACAGCCAGGGACGCACGCACCAACTGGCGGATTACCGGGGCCGGACGGTGATCCTGGAATGGACCAATCACGACTGCCCCTATGTGCAGAAGCACTACGACAGCGGCAACATGCAGGCGCTGCAACGCGCCGCCACCGCCGACGGCGCCGTGTGGCTGACCGTGATCTCGTCAGCGCCGGGCAAGCAGGGCCATGTGTCCGCACGCCAGGCCGACGCCCTGACGCGCCAGCGCAACGCCGCGCCCAGTGCCGTCATCCTGGACGAGAGCGGCGCCATCGGCCGGGCCTATGGCGCCAAGACCACGCCGCACATGTACATCATCGATGCGCGCGGCACGCTGGTGTACATGGGCGGCATCGACGATCGCGCCAGCACCGACCCGGCCGACATCGCCGGCGCGCGCAACCACGTGCGCGCCGCGCTGGATGAACTGAAGGCGGGCAAGCCGGTCAGCCAGGCTTCGACCCGTCCCTATGGTTGTTCGGTGAAGTATTGAGCACGCTTTGGCCGAGGCGCCGGGAAAATTCCCTTTGACAGGCGCGGATTAATTTCATACATTCACATCTGAAATACGTCATGTGTTTCATGTTGGTTCCCCCCTCGGTCACCCTCAGCCATCGGGTGGCCGGGTCGGGATGGTTGGTTGTACCAACGGGTACGGCTGACATCCTCCTCCTCTCTTGTCCCCGGCTTCGGCCGGGGTTTTTTTTTGCCGCCGCCGCCCCGACAATGGCGCGATGTCCAGCGTCCCACCGCCCGCCGCGGACCCGGCCGCAACGCGCTGCGGCGGCGCGCCCTGCACCCTTGCCGCCGCCGCGTCCGCGTTTCTGGCGCACGAGAGCGGGCGTGCGCCGGATTTCTCCGGCTGCGTCATCCTGGTACCGCATCACCATGCCGGCATCGCACTGCGCCGCGCGTTGAGCGCGCAGCTGCCCGGCCGCCATGTGCTGCCGCCGCGCCTGCTGACCCTGCCGGACTTCGCCGCCGGCGCGTCGGACGGTCAGCATGCCGAGGCGGACAGCCTGCGCCTCGCACAGGTAAGGGATTTCCTCGCCGCGACCGGGCAGTTGCCGGCGCACGCACTGTGGCCGGCGGCGCGTGAACTGCTCGGTTTGGTCGACGAGTTGGACGCGGCCGTGGCCACGCCGGACGAAGCCATGCTGGCGCGCGGGCTGGCCAACCGCTATCTGACGCTGGAGGCGCGTCTGGTCTACGCGGTTTGGCGCGCGTTCGCCGGCGGCGCCGGCCGCGCACGCATCTACGCGGTGCGTCTGCAACGGCTTGCGCAGTCGGCGGCGACTCCGCTGTACACCCTGGGCCTGCACCGGCTGAGCGGCGTCGAACGGGCGTTTATGGCGGCCTGGCGCGCGCGCGCGCCGGTGGTCGAACTGCCCGTCGAGCCGCCTGACGCGGCGCGCCGCGCATCGTTGCACGCCGCCTGGGCGATGTTCGATCCCCCCTTGGCGGAACGCGCGGCCCTGCACGCGCAGGCGTGGCCGGCGTCACCGTTCGCCGGCACGCTGGAACTGGTCATGGCGCCGGGACTGGAAGCGGCGGCCGAAGCGTCGCGCGACGTGCTGCTGCGCTGGCTCGGCGAAGGACGGCGCGACATCGCGCTGGTCGCGCCCGACCGGGTCATGGCACGCCGCCTGCGCGCGTTGCTGGAACGGCATGACATCCTGGCGCGCGACGAGACCGGCTGGGCGTTCTCCACCGCCACGGTCAGTCACGTGATCGAACGCTGGCTGCGCCTGATCGACGAGGATGCCTGGTACCGCGATCTGCTCGATCTGATGAAATCGCCGTTCCTGTTCGCCGATGCCAGCGAGGCACGCCTGCATGCCGCGCGCGAACTCGACGACGCATTCCGCCGCCACGGCGCGCCGGCCGGCTTCGACGGTCACATCGATCTGGCCGAGCGCCTCGGCCTGGCGCACGCGCCGGCCCTGTTGCGGCGCATGCGCGCCGCCGCCGCGCC
>CAYTRH010000116.1:0-9338 GCA_964440155.1 uncultured Thiobacillus sp.
TCGAAAAAGCCAGTCGGGTAGCGTATTGCTTCGAGGTTGCATGAGCGTGACATGGCGGTGAAGGCCGCACCTGCCGCAACCCCTGGCGACCATCGACGACGACGGCTTTGCCGGTATCCGGCTGATCCCGTCGGCGCCCCGCACCGTGGCGGCGACCGCAGGGGCAAGCCGCCACGGTGCGGCCTTGCCCCTGACAACGGCAGTCTTATTGCTTGGCGTCGGCCCGGTTACGCCGGGCCATGAAACTCACCAGCCCCAGTCCGGCCAGCAGCATCGCCCAGGTTTCCGGCTCGGGCACGGACCCCTGCATCGCGACCGGGCCACCGTCGCTGTCACCGGTTTAAAAAAAAAGGCCGCCACGCGCGTGGCGGCCGGCAAATTCCCTTTAGGAGTCAACTTGTCGTTATTTGCTGCGGCGGCGGCGCGCCATGAAGCCGACCAGACCCAGACCGGCCAGCATCAGTGCATAGGTCTCCGGTTCCGGCACCGGCGGCGGTACGGGCACGGCGACACCCTGCACCGTGACCATGTCGAAACGCCAGGTGCCGGCGGTGCCGTAGTCGCTGGTGGCACGCGAAGCGGCATACTGACTGGTGTTCGGCGCGAACGCGGCGACGATGCGGAAGGCGAAGCTGGCGTTGTCGTTGACGCCGGCGATGCCGGTCAGATCGACGCTGCGGTTGTTGAACCAGGTGTCACCGGCATTGCCGTCGAACAGCACGTAGTCGATGAAGTTGTTGCCGTCAATGCTGTACTGGAACTGCTCGTAACGCGAGCTGGTGTTCGAGTGGCGCAGATCGTAGCGGACCACGATGTCCTGGTAGCCCAGCGTGCTGACCGCGAACTGCACGCCGCTCAGCTTGTTGCCTTGCCCCTGGGCGGCGTAGCCGGTGGTTTGCCAGCCGCTGTTGTCGCTGGCGGCGGGGTCGGACGAGCCGCCGTTGGCAGTGCCGGAGGCAAAGCCGCCGGTGACGCCGTTGAGCAAACTGGCGATGCCGGCGCCGATGCTGGGATCGGTGGTGCCGGTGCCGGTGTTGTTGTCCGGGGTCGGCGAATTGAAGTTCCACTGGGTGACCACCACGCTGGCGTGGGCGGTGGCGCTGACGGAGACGGCCATCAGGGCGGCCGTGAGCAGGTGCAGGCTGGTTTTCATGCGGGTTCCTTGGTTTTGCTGGTGGACGAACGAACTACGGGTTGACCGAAATGCGCGTGTCATCGCCCGGCGCGCGCGCCGGGCGATGGGCCATCAGCGGCCCGACGCGACTTTGCGGCGGCGCGCCATGTAGCCCACCAGGCCCAGGCCGGCGAGCATCAGCGCGTAGGTCTCGGGTTCCGGCACCGGCGCGTACACCATGGAGCCGGCACCGCTGAGACCGAACGACGTGTCGTAGGCGACGAACGCGTCACTGCTGTCGTACAGACCGCCGATCAGCGCGAACTGCGGATCGCCGCTGCTGAACGAAGCGGACACGCCGAGGAAGGTGCCGTCCTGGAAAGCGACTTCCGGCTGGGCGTCGGCCTGGTAGCCGCGATAGAAGTCGCCGAGGAAGGTCAGTTTCAGCGAGCTGACCGGCAGCCACTCGCTGCCGACGCCGGTCAAGGCAGCGTCGTCGAAGCTGACCACACCCTCGAACGTACCACCGGCGAAATGGCCGGAATCCAGCGCGCCGCTGAAGTTCCAGATCTGCATGGCGGCGTGGGTCGGTACCGCGGCCAGCAGCAACGCGGCCAAGGCGGTCTTGCGAAGGATGGAATGCATGGGTCGTCTCCTGACGGAAGGAAAAAGGGTTACAGGCCGAGATCACGCGCCGGCACGATCTGCCTGGCGGTGAGGCCGCGCAGCGTCACCAGCGGGCGCGCCGCCGCCGGACCGGTGGCGCCGTCGGCATCGATCATCACGCGCACGCCGCCGATGGTGTCCTCGAAACGCACATGACCGTTGGCCACGGCCAGCGCCGGATTGACGCCCAGGCTGAGCAGCAACTGCTCGATGTGCAGGCGGTCGGCGTAAGGGGTGAAATCGGTGATGGTGTCACCGGCCTCGCGCATGCTGGTGTAGACGAACAGGTCGCCGCCGGCGCCGCCGGTCAGCGTGTCGGCGCCGACGCTGGCGTACAGGGTGTCGTCACCGGCGGTGCCGACGATGAGGTCACGCCCGGCCGTACCCTGCTTGACCACGCCCGGCACGACGATGGCGACGGCGACGTCGATCAGCCGGCCGTGCAGGTCGAACGGGTTCTCCACGCCATACAGGTTGGCGGTGACGGCCGGACCGTCGGCGGCGTTGACGCGGCCCAGACCACCCTCGGCCTTGGGCGCCTGGATGTAGTTGGCCAGCGCCTCCTGATAGGTGATGGTGTAGGGGCTGTTCTCGAAGGCCACGCCGTTGAGCGGGAACGGATAGTTGTCGCCGCCGTTGGCCAGGAAGTCGATGGTGGTCAACGACACGGTACGGGTGGGGTTGACCACCACGCCGTTGTCGATCAGCACGGTGCCGTCATCCAGCACCACGCGGCGGATGCGCTCGCCGGCCACCGGCGGCACCGCGTTGGCGGCGACGTTGGCACGCCCCGGCCGGCTGCTGTCGTAGTACACCTTCATGCCGGAAATCTGCGGGTAACGGCCCTGCGCTGCGCCGGTGGGACTGGCGCCGCCCACGGCCTGCTCCAGCACGTCCTTCAGTTGCGCGGCATCGATGGCCGGCGCGACCTTGACCAGGTTGGTGAACGACAGGATGTTGTGCGTGTCGCCCATGGTGACGTTGCCCGGCGCAGTGATGCTGGCGCGGATGCCGCCACCGTTCTGGATGGCGATGTCGGTGCCGCCGGCGAAGCGCAGCGCATCCGCCACCAGGTTGCCCAGGCCGGTCTCGGCGTTGCGCACGCCGGAGGTGTACTGGCAGGGCGCCGGCGCGCAGGCGGCGTGGGTCGGGCCGTTCAGCTTGACCGCGGTGGCGCCGATGACATGGGCGTTGAGCGCGGCGATGTAGTTCATGACCGGCACGACGACATCGTTGTAGATGGTGACGTCGCCGGTCACCCGGTCGGCGTCGTTGGGGTGGCCGCTGACGCGGATCATACGGGTGTCGTCGATGCGGGTGACCGCGCCGGTGTCGTCGTCGATGGTCAGATCGATTTCGCCGACATAACGGTTGCCGAAGTGACTGGTGACCACCGGCACCGACTTGCCGTTGAGGTCGGTGGCGTATACCGGATGCTGCGTGAAGCTGGGCGCGACGCCACCGTTGATCAGCAGGTCGTCGGGATCGGTCATCAGCTCATGACCACCGCCGGAGATCACCAGATCGACGCCGTGCAGCGCCGGCACCATGGTGTTGATCTCGTTGTTGGCATTCTGCAGATGGCTGACCACGATGACCACGTGCGCGCCCTGGTTGTTGCGCAGGTCGTCGATCTCGGCCTGGATCAGCGGCATGATCGCGTCCAGGTTCTGCTGCGCGCTGTTGGCCGGATTCCAGTTCTTCATGATGCCGGCGGGCGGCGAGGAGATGCCGGGCAACAGCGGCGTGGTCACGCCGACCACACCGACCTTCTTGCCGCCGGCGGTGTGCATCAGCTTGGAGCGGGCAACCTTGCCGGCGGCTTCCAGCGCGGCCAGTTCCGGCGTGACGCCGAAGTCCAGATTCACCGACAGATATGTGGAGCCGGACACCTCGGCGAAGCGCGCCGCCACCGGGCCGGTGTTGTCCAGATCGAATTCGTGGTTGCCGAAGGCGGTGGCGTCGATGCCGATCTGCCGGCTGGCGATGGCGTCATAGAAATCCTGGCCGCCGTCGGCGTGGGCGTTGGCCAGGTTGGCGAAGCTCGCGTTCAGGCGCGGTCCGGGGATGAAGCTGTCACCGGCATTCAGCGTGATGACGGTGCCGGGCGCGGCGGCCTTGCGGTTGGCGATGACCGTGGCCAGCCGGTCGATGCCGCCGTAGAAGGAGATGGCCTGGCTGGCATTGTCGCGCAGGTTGCCTTGCGCCGAGATCAGCCAGGTCTCCTGGTCGCCGATGTGCAGGATGCGCAGACTCTCGGCCCAGCCGGGATTGCTGGCCAGCATGGACAGCGCGATGGCCAGGGACAGTTTGTTGACGGTCGGTTTCATGTACGGCTTCCTTGTGCGATTGAACACGGGGGTGGACCACGCGGCGGCGCAGTTGCAGCGGACGTTCGCCATTGTTTGGTTCGACGATGACATCACGATGAATCGCGCGACCCGCCGGCATGAGCCTTTCGGCTCATGCCGGCGGGTCGATCGGGCTTCGCCACGCCCGATCAGAAGCGGAAGTTGCCGGGTTGCATCAGCGCGCCGCAGCCGACCTGATTGAGCCGGACCAGCGCGCGCGGCGCCGCCGTGCCGGCGTGGCCGTCCGGATCGATGGACAGCACCGCCTGATTGCCCGCCGCGGCGCACACCACGTGTCCACCGGCCAGCGGCGTCAGGCTGGAGATGCCCAGATCGCGCAGCAGCGCACGCAGGTCGATGACGTCCATGCCCGGCTTGAAGTCGGTGATGGTGTCGACGCCATCGCGCAGGCTGGTGTAGACGTAGCGGTCGCGTCCGCCGGCGCCGGTCAGCGTGTCGGCGCCCGCACCGCCCTCGATCACGTCGTCGCCGGGCGTGCCGACCAGTACGTCGCGTCCCACCGTGCCCTGCACCCGCTTGAGCAGATGCAGGCCGACCAGCACCGGGTCATGGTCCGAGGAACGGTACGGCGTCGGGCTGTAGTAGTCCGGGCCGCAGGTGGGGCAGGCGGGCTGCTTGAACTCCAGGTTGTAGTCGATCACAGAAGGCTCGTCGGCGTTGATCGCCCACAGCGTGGCGCCGGACACCTGCGCGGCCAGGCTGGGCGTGGCCAGCGCGTGATCGAGATAGCCGGCCTCGCCGTCGAACACGTAGGAATAGCCCTGCGCCACACGGGTGGAGACCAGATCGACATAACCGCCATCGAGGAACTCGGTCACCGGATGCTCGCGCCCGTAGGCGTTCAGGTCGCCCATCACCAGCACGTCGTCGTCGCCGACCGCGGCGCGACGGCCGTCGATGAAGGTGCGCAGCGCCCGCGCCTGTTCGACCCGGCGGGCATTCCAGCACCCCTGGCCGTCGCCCTGATCGGCATCCGGGTCAGCGGGATCGGCCGGACAACTGCCCTTGGATTTGAAGTGGTTGACGATCACCGTGAATTTCTCGCCGTTGGCGGCGGCGAAGGTCTGCGCCAGCGGCGGACGGTTGTGGATCGGCGCGGTATCGCTCACCGCGGCACCCACCGGCGCCAGACGCGACGGCTTGTAGATCATGGCCATGCGGATGGCGTCACCGCCGCTGCCGCCGACCGGCGCGCCGACCGAGGCATAGGTGCCGGCACCCATGCGGGCGTTGAGCGCACCGACCAGATCGTCGACCGCGACCTCGCCGTTGTTCTCGATCTCGATCAGCCCCACCACGTCGGCGTCGAGCGCAGCCAGCGCGGCGACGATCTTGGTGCGCTGACGGGTGAATTCCGCGGCGCTGTCGGCGCCGCGGCAGTCCGCGCGCGTGCCGCTGGGAAAGCAGGCTGCGCCGGCCTGATCGATGGTGGTGAAGTAGTTGAGCACGTTGAAGCTGGCCACGCGGACGTTGCCGCCCACCGGCTGCGGGGCCGCGCTGCGCGGGTTGGCGCGCTCGAACACCACCGGCCCGACCGGATGGATGCGGTAGTCGGCGATGCCGTCGCTGTTGTTGGTGGCCAGACCGTAGTCGATCACGCCGACCAGGCCGTTGGGCAGCACATCGCCGGCGCGCAGGGTATCGTCCGCGCCGAGGTAGGGCGTGGGATTGGGGTTCTGCTGGCTGGTGCCGTCATCCAGGATGATGCGCCGGCGGGCGTTGTCGTCCGCCAGCAGTTGCGCGTCCAGCGTGCCGGGGCGGTACAGGTTGGTCGGCTTGATCAGGCGGCCCTCGGCGCTCAACGTCACCTGACCGTAACGGCCGAGGAAATAGTTCTGCGAGGCGGTGAGCGGCACCTCGATGCTGACCAGCATGCCTTCGTAACGCTCCAGATCGCCTTCCGTCAGCTCCGGGAAGACGATGGGCGTGGGCGCGATGGCGATGCCGGTGGCCAGCACGGTCAGGCCGCTGATGCCGGTCAGCTGCGTGACCGGATTGGCCAGGGTCACCGGGTTGCCGGCCGAACCGGTGTTGTATTCGCTGACGGTGCCGCTCAGACGGATACGGTTGCCGGCGACCACCGTGGGCGCCGAGCCGGTAAACACGAAGATGCCGTCGGACGTGGCATCGTCGCCGTCGCCCTGCTCGTCCTGTAGGAAGAAGCCGTTGTTGTTCACGCGCGTGACCACGCCCTGCGTGGTGACCGCCTGGCCGACCAGTGGGCTGACGCTGCCGGTGCCCTGGATCACCGGGATGGGCGTGAGGCCGACCACGTTGACGGTGACCGCACAGGTGGCGGTCTGCGCCTCGTTGTTGCCGAACGTGACCTGCACCGGATAGTTGCCGGCGGCGAGGCCGTTGACGCTCAGTTGCACGCTGGCGCTGCCGCCGTCCGCCATGGCCGGGCTGAATCCGGCCAGGGCGATGCCGGGCAGGGCGCCGGCGGTGATGGCGACACGGTCGACCACGCTGTCGACGTCGGTCGCGCTCAGTTGCACCGCGCCGGCGCCGCCGGCGGCGACGGTGAAGCCGGACGGACACGTGGTGACGATGGGCTGGTTGACCGCGCCGCCCAGCGGGGTGCCGGTGATCAGGATGTCGTCGATGCCGACCCACTCGTCGTTACCGGCGGCATTGGCCGTGATGATGCGCACCTGCACCAGCGCCTGGTCGTTGGCCGCCGCCGGCAGGTAGGCCGATACCGGGGTGACCAGCGTGGCCGCGTTGGGGCCGGTGGTGGCATCGGCGACGAAACCGGCCGGCACGTTGACGTAGTTGCCGCTGCCGCCGACGCGGTATTGCAGGGCCACCGGCTGCACCGCGTTGTCGGCGGTGCCGTCCAGATCCCGCAGCGTGTAGGACACGCGGATGTCGCCATGGCCCGTGGTGTTGACGTGGATGACCAGATGCGGCGCATCCGCGGTGCCGGAGCCGTTCAGTCCGACCACCGGGTCGGCGATCTCGAACTCCGCCACGCCGCCGGCTGCGGCCTGGTTGTTGAGCAGGGTCTGACCGGCATTGGCGGTGACGTTGATCACGCCGCTCAGATCGTGCAGCAGGGTCTGCGGATCGACACCGGTGGGCTGGTCACCGTTGTCGCCGCGATAACCCATGATGCCGGGCACGCCGCTCCAGTCGTTGTGCGCGGTGATCAGGTTGGTGTTGCTCCAGTTCTGCGCGAACGGCAGCGGCTGCGGGGTGTTGTCGGCCACGGCGGGCTGAGCGCAGACGCCGGCCAGGGCCAGCGCGACGAGCAACGGGCGGAGATGACGGTGATGGCGGGGCATGATGCTTCCTCTGCTGGAACGGGAAGCGCGATGCTGGCGGCGGCGTGTTACCGATCGTGTGGCGTGCCGGGGGCGCGAACATGATCCTTTCGGCTCATGTCGGTCGGCCGGGGTCGGGCACCGACGGGCATGCCGGCGCGCGCGGCGCTACCGGTCGGGCGATGCCGAAGACGCCGGCTCCGCCACGCGCTCGCGCGCAGGTGCGGGCCGATCCCGGTCGCCGCCCTGCGCGGCGGAGACTTCGGCGGCGGCGTCCTTGTGCCAGAACTCCCGCGCCAGCAACCAGAAGAAAGCCAGACCATCGACGAAGTAGCGTTTGAACATGCGGCGCGGTTCCTGCAGGAAGCGATGGAACCACTCCAGACCGGCGCGCTGCATCCATGGCGGGGCGCGCTTGATGTAGCCGGCGGCGACATCGAAGCTGCCGCCGACCCCCATCGCGAACGGTACTTGCATGGTCGCCAGGTGACGTCCGAGGAAGCGTTCCTTCTTGGGCGAACTGATGGCGACGAACAGGATGTCGGCCCGCGACTCCCGGACCTGCTGCGCCACCGCCTCGTCCTCGTGCGCGCCCCAGTAGCCATCGCGCCAGCCGGCCACCGTCAGTTGCGGGCACAGCCGCTGGTAATGCGTCTTGACCGCCTGTACCACCTCCGCGCGCGCGCCCAGCAGGAACACGCGCCAACCGCGGTCGGCGGCGCGCAGCATCAGCGCGTGAAACAGGTCCACGCCGGTCACCCGCGCCTTCAGCGGCCGGCCGAGCAGGCGCGACGCCCATACCACCGGCATGCCGTCGGCATTGACCAGATCACAGGCATTGATGATGCGGCGCAGTTCCGGGTCGCGGCTGGCCTTGACCAGCTTGTCGACGTTGACCACGACGTGCTGATGCGGTCTGCCGGAGCGGATGTAACCGTCGATGACCTCCAGCGTCTCCTGCATGGACAGATTGTCGATGCGGCATCCCATCATCTGGATGGATGACCCTGACATGGCGCGGCGCCCCAGAAAAAGTATCGGCCGGCCAGTGTGGCAGGCGAATGTGACCGCTATTCGACGCCGCGCGGACCGACGACGAGATCCACGTCGCCATGGCGCAGACGATAACGCCGACCGTCCAGCGGCTCGACCGTCGGCGCCGGTGCGTCGCAGCGCAGGCTCAGCACGACCAGGAACGTGGCCTGCGTCGTGCGCTGCTCGGTGACCAGACGGGCATGCCATTGTGGCGACGCGGCCGCCGCATCGCCGCGGGACAGGTCCGGCTCGACCGGAAAACGTCCGCTCTGCTCGAACCCCAGCGGCGCGTCGGCCTGCGCGTCCAGGCACAGGGTCAGCCCATCGTGGGTCAGGCGCAGTCGCCCTCGATCATCGCGGCGGAACGGCGCGTGGGCATGCGCGTTCCATTCCCAGCGCCGTGGTTCCGGCGCGGCCAGCGCGTCGTACACCACGACATGATGCGGACGCAGGTGGATCAACGTGCGCCACGCCTCGGAGAGCGCGCCGGCGTAGGCCGGCGTGGCGTCGCCGGTGACGTGGTCGACGCCGGCGGAGTGGTGGAAGGCGACGATGCGTCCGCCCGCTGCGCGCTCGCCGTCGCGCTGACCCTGGCCATCGTCGTAGGTGATGGCGTTGTGCGCGCGGGTCTGCCGATACCAGGCACGGCCATGCGGCGAGCCGTGATAGTCGTAGTGGCCGGAATCGATCAGCAGCGGACGTCCGGCCGCATGCAGCGTGAAGCCGTTCTGGTCGGCATGGCTGTGGCTGTAGGCGCCGTAGGGGCTGGACTTGAAGTAGATGGAGACCCGCTGCGGATCGGTCAGGTCGCTGTGCATCGCAGCCCAGCCGACCGTCTCGAACAACGCCGCAGCGGGCATGTCGGCCGGCTCCGCGCCGGCGTCG
>CAYTRH010000117.1:0-9267 GCA_964440155.1 uncultured Thiobacillus sp.
CAGGCCGCGTTCGCCACCGGCAGGCGACCGGCGACGTGATCGCCCAGCGCGCGCAGCATGCGCGCGCGCGCATCGGCGGGCAGCGTCCAGCCCGCCGCATCGGCGAGTTGCAGCAGATAGGCGGTCAGGGCGACGCTGCCATCGCCGCTGCCGGGGAAGAACGTGGCCAGGCCGTTGTCGGCGAGATGGGTGGGCAACGTCTCCGCCACCTGCCGCCACAGCGCCGCATCGCGCGTGGCCACTGCCATCGAGGCGCGCTGTTCCAGGCAGGTGTATGGATAACGCCGCATGTGTTCGCGCAACGCGCTCTGGCCGTCGATCAGGCTGGCGGCCAGCGTGGCGCGCAGTTCCGCGCGTGTCGCGCCGGCGGGTGCCGAAACTGGAATGCGCAGGGATTTTTCCAGGCGCTGCCGTTGCGCCGATTGCACGCGTAGCGGTACGGCCGGCTGCACCGGCTGGGTGAGGTGCAGCGCGTCATGCGCCGGCCCGTTCAGTTCGCGAGCCGCCACCTGCCATTGCAGCCGCTCGATGCCGTCCGGCACCTGCACCGGCCAGGCGAGTTCGCGGCTGTCGCCGGCAGCCAGTTGAACCTCCCTGCGCGCCAGCGGCGCGAGCCCCTCCGCTTGGGCCTCCACCACCACCTGCATGGCGCGGTCGCTGCCGTTGCGCAGCGTGAACCGCGCCTGGGTGCGGTCGCCCTCACGCAGCACGGGCGCCAGGCCGGCGATCAGTTGCAGGTCGCGGGTGGTGTGGATGCGGGCTTCACCGCTGCCGAAGCGGCTGGCGCTGGCGGCGACGGCGACGATGCGGAATGCGGTCAGGCTGTCGTTGAGCGGGATGTCGACGTGCGCGTCGCCATGTGCATCGGGGCGTATGCCGTCGCGCCAGAACAGCAGGGTGTCGAACAGCTCGCGCGTCGGCAGCTTGCCGCCACCGCCGCCGGACGGCAGTGCCTTGCGGCCGAAATGGCGTTTGCCGGTGACCTGCATCTGGGCGGTGACCGTGCGCAAGCCGTAGCCACGCTCGGTCATCATCGCCTGCAACAGCTTCCAACTGTGGTTGGGCGCCAGTTCCAGCAGCCCTTCGTCCACCGCCACGACGATCAGCTCGGTGTCGGTCGGTGGCGGCGAGCCGTCGGCGGTGCGCACGCGCAGGTCGACGCGCGCGCTGTCGCGTGCCTGGTAGCGGCTGTGCTGCGGCTTGACCTCCACGTGCAGGCGGTGCTCGCGCTGGTCGACGCGCAGCGGCGTGATGCCCAGCTTGAACGCCGGGCGGCCGAGATCGACCAATGCGCCGGGCTTCACCGCGTCGTTGCGGCCGCGCACCACCAGCGCCGAGACGTACACGTTGGGCGCCCAGCCGGCCTGCACCGGCAGTTCGATGACCGGCGCCTGGCCGGACAGGCGCACCACGCGCGCGTCCATGACGCCGTCGCCCTCCACGGTGACCAGCGCGGTGGCCTGGCGGTAGGGCATGCGCACCTGCAGGCGCGCACGCTCGCCCGGCTGGTACAGCTTTTTCTCCGGGATCAGGTCGATGCGGTCGTGGTTGTCCTGGCGGAACCACCAGTCATCCTTGCCTGCCACCCACAGGCTGTGCGTGCTACGTGCCTCACGGCCGGCGGCGTCACGCGCGGTGACCCGCACCAGCACCTCGCCACCCTGCTCGATGCCGACCTGGCAGGTATAGGCGCCGCGCGCGTCGCTGACGCCGCTGCACCCCGCCGCCAGCGGCGTGACGCGGCTTTCGTGACGATAGCCGTAGAAGCCTCCGGCCAGGCGAACACGATGGGAAAAGGTCTGGCGCAGCGCCAGCGTGACGGCCACCGGCGCGCCGGCGACCGGTCGCCCGTCCAGGTCCACGACCTGGAAGCGCAAGGTCGGGCGCTGGCCCGCGCGCACCCAGTCGTGCTGCTTCATGCCCACCACCACGGCCGCCGGCCACCACGGCTGCACGCGCGTGACCGTCTGGATCTCGCCGACCGGGTCGGCATATTCCAGCTCCACGCGCACATCGTGCGGCAGCGCGCGCGCCGGCAGCGGCTCCAGCGCGATGCGTGCGGCGCCGCCGGCGTCCAGCTTCAGTTCGCGCGGCGTGAGATCGAGGCCGTCGCCCTCCTCGGCGCCCTGGTCGTCATCGCCGCGCTGCGCAAATGCGAAGTCCGGGTAGTCGGCGAACGCGACATGCCAGCGCGGTTCCAGGCGCGCGCGCAGTTTCACCGGCAGATGACGCGCGCCGCCGCCATTGAGATAGGCGACGCCGACATCGAAGACCGGCCGTTCGGTGCCCACCAGGCGGGGCTGGGTCGGGTCGATGGCGGCCTGCATCAGGGGCACGCGGAAATCGCCGACGCTGAACGCGCCGCTGTCCAGGCCGTCGAGGTACTCCAGTTGCGCCGGGTCGGCATCATCGGCGATGGCGCGTTCGATCAGCCGCAACGCGTAATCGCCGCGACGCGCGCCGGCGGGGATGGTCCAGGTCGACGAGGCTGCGCCGTTGTGCCAGTGCAGTGGCAGGAACCAGCGCTGCTGGCTGGCCGCGTGTTCGATGCGCAGCGTGCGCGGTAGGGTCAGCCCGGCATCGCGCCGATCGCGCAGGAAATGGCGCATGTGCACCGTTTCACCCGGCCGGAACAGTACGCGGTCGAGCACGCTGTGCGCCAGCCGGGTTTCCGCCTGCCAGGCCACCGGCAGGTTGAAGCGCCAGGGTTCGATGCCCTCGTCCCAGTCGGAGCGCACGAAGCCGAGGTCGTCGCCATGGCGCGCGCTGATCAGCAGCGGACAGTCGTAGGTGGCCTCGCGCGGGTCCGGCAGGCCGCGCAGCAACGCCATGCCCTGGCGGTCGCCGACGCCCTCTGCCAGCAGCCTGCCGCGACAGTCGCGCACGCCGATGCGCGCGCCCGCCTGCGGCGTGCCCAGGTCCAGGCGGGTGACCCAGGCCAGCGATGCGCCGGCGCTCCATTTGAAGTGCACCGCCAGGTTGGTGACCAGCGCGGTGGTGCGCACGTACATGGGCTTGTCGGCACCCAACAGGGAACGGCCGAGCCGACGGCTCTCCGCCTCGACCACGTAGAAGCCCGGTTGTGCGAGCGGCACACCGATCACCTCGAACGCCTGTGCGCCCAGCGGCTTGGGCAGAGGGCGATCCACCAGGCCGGGCAGGTTGGCGGTCAGCAGCCGACGCGCGCGCGCGTCGGGTGTGGGCGCGTCCGGGCGCACGGGGGGAGGCTGCTCGAAGCGGCGAACGCGCGCCATCCATTCCAGCATGGCCGCCTCGTCGGTGACGCGCAGCCAGCGCACCCGCGCCGCCGTACCACCGGCTCCGTCATCTTCCAGATTGCGCACGGTGAGCGGCAGCACGCCGCCGGCGACGCGTTCGAGGATGCCGAAATCGCCGGCGAACTTGACCAGCGGCGGGTATTCGGCGATGCGCACCGACAGCGGAAACCGCCGCGCATTGACCAGCGTCCGGCCCTTGTCGTCGCGCAGCTCGTCCGGCAGCGACAGGCGCAGCGTGGTGCCGGCGGGGAAGGGGCCGTCGAAGCGCACCTCGGTGGCGTGATCGGCGGAGATCGCTTGGCGGGCGAGGCGTCTGCCCTGTGCGTCGCGTAGCTCGATGCGGTCGAGCAGCGCGCGCGCCACCGGCGCGCTGAATTCGACGCGCAGCGGCGTCAGCGGCAGGCAGCCGGCGCGCGCGTGCTCGCGCTGGCAGCGCAAGCGCGCGGTGAAATGCTCGCGCACCTGGAACTCCAAGCGTTGATCGGCCGGATTGCTCAGTCCGGCGGGCGCGGCGATGCCGGCACCCCAGACCAGCGTCATGCGCGCCTGCGCCGGCAACGTGCGGCGGCATTGCAGTACCTCCAGCCGGCCATCGTCCACCGGCGCCACGGCGTGCCCGGCCGCCTCGCGGGCCTGCAGGCGTTGGTCGAGGTCATGCAGCACGCGCGCGCGTTCCGTACCGGTCAGGCGGCGCACGTCGATCTGCTCGTGGATGCCCTGCACCTCGCAGCGCGCCAGTGCCTCGATGCTGTGTGCCTGGGCTGCGCCGTTCAGACGCAGCACGAACACCTGGTCCTCGTCGATGGCGTCACCAGGCATCGGCAGGCTCCACAGCACGCGCGGGCCCGCGACGTGAAAGGCATATTCGTCCGCAGCGGCGACTGCCGTACCGGCCAAGTCACGCAGGTCCGGGCGCGGCCGGAAGCGGCAGGGCTCACCCGCGGCCGGCGGCGTCGCCAGGTCGTACACCCAGGTGCGTTCGTCCAGCCACCGTCCCTGGCCGCCGACGGTGCATTCGACTTGGAGCGGCGCCGGCGCGTCTGGCCACCCGGCCGGCGCCATCGGGGTGGCAAAACGGGCGTGCGCCTGGCGAACCTCGAACTGTTCACCCTGCGGTGCGAACTCGGTCAGCGCGGCGGCGCCGGCATGGCCGACCCAGAGCAGGATGCAGAGCGACAGCCAGCTTGGATGCATGACGATTCCTGTGCGCGATGGACGCTCATTGTGGCATGGCCATCATGACCGCTGTTGCCGACCTGCATTGCTGCGACGGGTCGGCCGCTCAGCCACGCTGCGGGTGGCATTGCGATAATAATAGTTGACTGTTTATATCAAGTATAAGTACATTGCCGCCATGCCCGTCGCGGCATCCGCCACTCGATCGCATGACTCACTGAAAGGAAACACCATGGAACTGGAAATCAACGGCCGCATCGTCGAAACCGACCCGGAGGGCTATCTGGCGAATCTGTCCGACTGGTCCGAGGAGGTCGCCGAGTTTCTCGCCGCGCAGGACAAGCTGACGCTGGAGGAGAACCACTGGAAGATCATTCGCTACATGCGCGATTACTTCAACGAATACGGCACCGCACCCAATCTGCGCATCCTGCAGAAGGGGTTGAAGGACGAGTTCGGACCGGAATGGGGTGACAAGAAATTCCTGTTCGACCTGTTCCCTTACGGTCCGGCCAAGCAGGCCGGACGCTATGCCGGCACGCCCAAGCCGACCGGCTGCGTGTGAGCGTGGTACACCGCGCCATCGGGTTCGCTTTGATGATCGGCGCCGCGGTGCCAGCCGCCGCGTTTCCGTGGTACGCGCAGGGTGACAATTTCCGCGGTGCCCAGTTGATGAGCCCGGACGAGCGCAACCAGCACGTCGCGCGGCTACAGGCGTTCAAGTCGTTCGCTGAGTGCAAGGACTACATGCAGGCGCATCACCTGGAACTGGAACGCCGTGCGCAAGCACGCGCCACGGCACTGCCGCCGGTTCAGGGTGACCCGTGCGAAGTCATGAAGCGCATGGGGCGTATTCGGTGATACAAGGCGAAGACGCCCCGTCGCGCCTCAGTGCACGCTGCCAAACGACGGATCAGCGTTACCGGCGGGGATCGGCAGGCCGGCCAGGCGGCAACCCTGGGTCACCGGTCCGCGCGGGAACAGGGAATACAGAAATTTGCGCCCACCCTGATCGATGTATGCGGCTTCCATGGCCTTGAGCAATGTGCGCGCGTTGGGTGCGGCGCCGCATTCGGCATAGTGGTCGCGCAGGTAGCAGATCACATCCATGTGCGAGTCGGTCAGCTCGATGCCTTCTTCCCGCGCCCTGGCGCGCGCGCTGTCCTCGCTCCATGGTTCCAGACCGTTGAGGAAGTCATCGGCCTCGCACGGGGCCATGTTTTCCGCCATCACCAGTTTGTTGATGTCCAGCATATCCAAGCTCCTTAGGGGTTGGTTGGGGGCCGCCGGCCATGCGCCAGCGGCCTGTTTCCGGTTTAGCAGGAGCATCAAGAGTATGCAATAAGCTTTTGATTATCTGGATATTGCTGTCCTTTTGCCGATGAAACGCGGCGCACCCGGGACAGCAAACGGGCGTTTCATGTCAGCTCGCGCAGCACCCGGAAGCCGAGATTGACATCGAGCTCGTCCCACATGCGCGGCTTGCGTGCCGCGCTGCGCGCGTCCCAGGCCGGTTCGAACCAGGAGCCGCCTTTGGTCACGAACCATTTGCCATCACGGCCCGTGCCGGCGCTGTGGCGCGCGTCGACAGGACCGACCCAGGCATCGCCGGTGAATTCCCAGACATTGCCGTGCACGTCGAACAGGCCCCACACGTTCGCCGGGTACAACCCCACCGGCACCACGCGGTTCATCGGCGCACAGAACGGCAGAAAGCGGCGCCAGCCGATGGCGCCGCTGCCGCTCAGGGCAAACGAGCCAGTGTTGGCTTCGGCACAACCCAGCTCGTCACCGAAACAATAGCGAGTGGCGCTGCCGGCGCGCGCGGCGTACTCCCATTCCGCCTCGCTGGGCAAGCGATAGCGCTGGCGGCTGTGGGTGCTCAGCCAGTCCAGATAGGCGGTGGCGGCGGCGCGGTCGATGTTGATCACCGGCTCATCGTCCTCGCTTTGCACCAGGTGTTCGGCGAAGTGATGGCCGGTGGCCTGGGCGAACGCGCCGAATTCGCGCGCGGTCACGGCATGGCGGCCGATGGCGTAGGCACGGTCGATGCGCACATGGCGCAGCGGCGTGTCGCCGAAGCCGAGGTCGGCCGCGGGGGTACCCATGGCGAACACGCCGGGCGGAATCACCGCCAGCTCCGGACCCCGACCGAATGCGCCCAGGTCGTCGCGAAAGTGCACGTCGACACCGGCGTCGCGCGCGCACGCCGCCTGCCAGTCACGCAATCGCGCCGGCGATAGATCGTGTACCCAAGGATGACGATCGTCGATGTCGTGCGCGTTCATGGCGCCTGCCAATGTCCGCTTTTGCCGCCGAGCTTTTCCAGCAGGCGCACGGTTTCGATGACCATGCCGCGATCCACCGCCTTGCACATGTCGTAAACGGTCAGCAAGGTGACGCTGGCGGCGGTGAGAGCCTCCATCTCGACGCCGGTGCGGCCGACGGTCTCGGCCGTCGCTCGGCACTCGACGGCGTTGGCTGCCTCGTCCAGGCCCAGGTCGACGCTCACCCGGGTCAGGGCGATGGGGTGGCACAGCGGGATCAGATCGGCGGTGCGCTTGGCCGCCATGATCCCGGCCAGCCGTGCCACACCCAGCACATCGCCCTTGCTGGCGGCGCCGTCGCGGATCATCGCCAGGGTCTCGGCGCGCATGACGATGCGGCCGGCCGCCACGGCGACGCGACGTGTTTCCGCCTTGTCGCCGACGCCGACCATGATGGCGCGGCCCTGGTCGTCGAAATGCGTGAACTCACTCATGGGATGGACGAGGAACTGGTGGACGGGGCCGGTATCATAGCGGGCATGAAACTCTTGCGCCGCCTCGCGTTGGCTCTGCTCATCGCCCATCCCGCCCAGGCCATCGATCTGCCCGATCTGGGCGACGCTGCCCGCGCCACGTTGACCGAGTCGCACGAGGACCGCATCGGCCGTGAAGTGATGCGCCAGATCCGCGGCACGCTGGAATACCTGGATGATCCGGTGCTGCACGAGTATCTGTCGGCGCTGGGAGAGCGTCTGGTCGCGGCGTCGCCGGAACCTGGCCGCCGCTTCGAGTTTTTTCCGATCCGCGACGCCAGTATCAACGCGTTCGCGCTGCCGGGCGGTTACATCGGCGTGCATACCGGGCTGGTTGCCGCGGCGCGCAACGAATCGGAACTGGCCGGCGTGCTGGCGCACGAAATCGCGCACGTCACACAGAATCACATCGCCCGCATCGTCGATGCGCAGCGCTCCGGCGCGCTGGTTTCCATGGTGGCGCTGGCGGTGGCCATCCTCGCCGCGCGTGCCAACAGTGATGTGTCGCAGGCGGCATTGGCCACCGCCCAGGCCGTGAGCATCCAGAATCAGCTCGATTTCACCCGCGAGCACGAACGGGAAGCCGACCGCATCGGCTTGCAGACACTGGTCGGGGCGGGGTTCGCGCCGCAGGGTATGGTCACGTTCTTCGAACGCCTGCAGGCGCACGGCCGACTGTACGAAAACAACGCACCGGCCTATTTGCGCACTCACCCGTTGACCGTAGAACGCATCGCCGACATGCAGAACCGGGTGGCCAACATGCCCTACCGGCAGCATGTCGACAGCCTGGATTTTCGCTTCGCCCGGGCGCGTGTGCAGGTGGCTCAAGGCGAGCCGGCCGATGCGCTGCGCCGCATGCAGGCACTGGCGCGCGAGCAACCCGATGCCGGCAACACCTACGGCCTGGCACTGGCACATCTGCGCGTCGGTGACGCGGCGCGCGCGCAAACGACGCTCGATGCCCTGCCGGCGGATGCAGCGGCGGCACCCCAGGTGACGTTGCTGCGTACCGACATCGCGTTGGCGCGCGGAGATGCCGCCGACGCGGTGCGTATCAGCGGTGCCGCCCTGGCGCGCGATAGCGGCTATCGACCGCTTGCCCATGCGCACGCGCGTGCTTTGCTGCGCGCCAACCAGCCGCGCCGAACCCTGGACTTTCTGCGCGAATGGCAACGCACCTGGTCGGCCGACGCCACGCTGCACAGCCTGCGCGCGCAGGCGCACGAGGCGCTGGGAGAGCGGGCCCAGTCCCATCTGGCGCAGGCCGAAGCGTACGTCCTGGAAGACCGTCTCGGCGCCGCCATCGAGCAGTTGCGAATCGCGCAGCGGGCCGGCGATGCCGACTTCTACACCCTGTCGATCATCGATGCGCGCCTGCGTCAGCTCGGTGAGCGCCAGCGTGCCGAAACGGCGCGCCGATAGCCGGCTAGTAATTCCTTACTGCATGGCACATCGTTCATACCAAGGCGGGTTTTTCGGTCTTGTGTGGACATCGGGCTTGCTCTTATCCTTGAGCCCCATGAAACGACGGTCCGGCGATCATGGCTGAACGCGCGCGGGTGTCATCTGCTCGTCGGCTGCTGCTGTGCGGAGCCGCGGCGGCGTCGCTCGGTGCGACCGTGCCGGCGCTGGCGACGCTGAACACCGCCGCGCGCGAGGCTGCCCGGGATATTCTGTTCGACCGGGCCAAAGGCAACTGTCTGGCCTGCCACCACCTGCCCACGCTGGTGGGGGCCGAACAGCCGGGTAACAGCGGTCCGCCGTTGATCGCCATGCAGGCGCGGTTCCCTGACAAGCGTGTGTTGCGCGCCAAGATCTGGGATGCCACGGCGAGTACCCCGGACAGTTTCATGCCGCCGTTCGGCCGGCATCAGATTCTGACCGAAGACGAGATCGACCTGGTGGTCGAGTTCATTTACGGCTTGTAGTCCAGCCGTGTAGCCAAGGAGAGTGGAATGAACAATCAGCGTAGAGCAGTACTGAAGGGTGCCGGCGCGGCCGGTGTGGTGG
>CAYTRH010000118.1:0-9240 GCA_964440155.1 uncultured Thiobacillus sp.
GGCCGGGCCGGCCAGGACCGGCAGCAGCGCGGCGCCGAGCAGGCCGAGCGCGATCGGGTAGGCGAGATGGGCGGTCGGAGCAGAAGCTTGCATGGGGTTCCTCACTGCGCGTGTTGTCGTGCAACGCCGGCGGCCAGCGTGGCGACGGTCGCCCACAGTCGTTCGCAGTCGGCGGCCTTGTCGAAGAACTCGGCGCCGGCGCGGCGCGCGCGCTGGCGATACTGCGGGTAGGCCTCGCTGCTGATCACCAGGGCATGGATCTCTGGGTGGGTGTGGCGCAACCAGTCGAGCAGGTCGAAGCCGCTGCCGTCGGGCAGGCGCACGTCGATGATCGCCAGATCGGGCAGGTGTTGGCTCAGGCCGGACTTGGCGGCGGCGACCGAACCGGCCTGGCCGACGACGCGCGCCCCGGCGATTTCGGCCAGCGCCGCCACCATCCTTGCCCGCGTGATTTCGGCGTCGTCGACGATGTAGATGTCCATGGCTTGCGATCCTGCTGTTGACGGTTGCAACGATGCCGGACCGACGCCAGGAAAAATATCGGCGGATGCTTAAAGTTCGGGTAGGAAATACGCCCGGTCGTATAGGACAATTCCTATGCCGGACGTAAACCGCGTGTATGACGCCGCGACCCCGGGTAGGGCGCGCGGCGCTTCAGGCTTCCGGTTCGTCGACCAGATGGTGGCGGATCGCGTAATGGATCAGCTCCGCCGTGTTATGCACACCCAGCTTGTGCAGGATGCGGGTCTTGTGCGTGCTCACCGTCTTCACGCTCAGTGCCAGGCTGTCGGCGATGGCGCTCACGGAGCGGCCGGCGGCAAGCGCCTGGAATACCTGATACTCGCGATCGGACAGCAGCGTGTGCGGCGCGGCATCGCTGCGCCGGGTGAGTTCGGCGGCCAGCCGTTCGGCGACGCCGGCGCTGACGTACAGACCGCCCGAAGCGACCTTGCGCACCGCCGCCACCACCTGCTCGGCGGCGGTTTCCTTGGTGAGGTAACCGGCGGCACCGGCGCGCAGCGCGCGCACCGCGTACTGGTCCTCGCTGTGCATGGACAGGATCAGCACGGGCAGGGCGGGTTTCTCGCCCTTCACCTGTTTGATCAGCTCGATACCCGAGCGTCCGGGCATGGACATGTCCATCAGCACGACATCCCAGTCGCGCTCACGTATCCGGGCCATGACCTCCAGACCGTTGATGGCCTCGCCCTCGACCGCGATGTCCGCGGTATCCGCGAAGATCTGTTTCAGTCCGTCGCGCACGATGCCATGATCGTCTGCGATCAGGATACGGATCATGCCTGGCCTTCCGTGGTGGTCCTGGTGAGCGGCAGGTAGACCTCGACCAGCGTGCCGGCACCAGGTTTGCTGTCGATGTGGAAGCTGCCACCCAGGCTGTGCGCCCGCTCGCACATGCCGAGCAGGCCGAAGGAACCGCCATGAGCGGCCAGTTTCAGGTCCATGCCCTTGCCGTTGTCGCGCACGCTTAGGGCGATGCCGCAGTCGTCCTGCGCCACGCTGATCTCCACCAGGCTGGCTTCGGCGTGGCGGGCGATGTTGGTCAGGCTCTCCTGTAGCATGCGGAACAGGCCGGTGGCGTGTTCACGGTCGAGCGCGAAATCGTCGTGACTGGTGGCCAGCTCGCAGCGTATGCCGGTGCGCCGGGAGAAGCCCTCGACCATCCATTCGATCGCGGCGGCCAGGCCCAGGTCGTCGAGCAGCCTCGGACGCAGCGACGAGGCGATGCGGCGCACCGAGTCGACCGTCTCGTCCAGCAGCGTCGCCATCGCGTCCACCTTGGCACGCAGCTCGGGGCGGGCCGGGTCGATCCGGGCGCGCAGCCAGGCGACGTCCATCTTCAAGGCGGTCAGCATCTGCCCGAGTTCGTCGTGCAGTTCGCGCGCGATGTGGCTGCGCTCGTTCTCGCGCACGGTGTTCAGATGACTGGTCAGCTCACGCAGCCGTTCACGCGATTCCCGCAGCGCGGCTTCGGCTTCGCGGCGCGCACTGATGTCCTCGAAGGCCGTGACCGAGGCGACGACACGGCCGTCCTCCATGAGCGGCGTGACGATGTAGCTCACCGGGAAGGTGCTGCCGTCCTTGCGGGTGAATACCTCGTCGTCGCCGCTGACCATGCGCTCCCGGCCTTCCGCCACCCGGACCATGGGACAGGCGGCGCGCGGAAACGGCGAGCCGTCGGCATGCTGGAAGTGTATGGTGTCGTGCAGGTTGCGTCCCGCCAGCTCGCGGGCGGTCCAGCCCAGCAGGCGCTCCGCTTCCGGGTTCATCAGCATCAGATCGCCCTGCGGGCTGAGCACGATGATGCCCTCGCCCAGCGCGTCGGTCATCTGCGCCAGCAGGCGGGTCTGGGCGCCGAGTTGCCCGCGAGTGTGGCGGTGTTCGGCGTGCGATGCGGCTTCGGCCAGTTCCCGCTCGATGGCCGGCACCAGGCGCGAAAGGTTGCTCTTGAGCAGGAAATCGCGTGCGCCGGCGCTCATCACCGCAGCCGCGGCAGCTTCACTGGCCGCGTCGGAGACGACGATGCATGGCAGGTCCAGGTCCCGCTCGGCCACTGCGCGCAGCACCGTCGAGGCATCGAGGCCGGGCAATTCGTGGCTGCTGATCAACAGCTCCCGTCCGCCTCGATCGAGTGCCTCGGCGAGCGCATCGGAATCTTCGACGCGGTGCCAGCGGACGGCATAGCCGGCCGCGGCCAGATGGGCATCGAGCAGCGCCTCGGTGTCGGCGCCGGCATCGACGAGGAGGATGGTCAGCGTGGCGTGGGGCATGGCGCGCCGAGGAGTCGTGGGCGGGTCACGCTGGCCAACCACCGCAACGACGGCAGCGTTGCGTCCGTCCCGGCCGTCGGGATCGCGGGTGGGTATCGGGCGGGGTGTCCGGTGCTCACGTGGGATCCGAGAGATCAGCGGTCGGTCGATGATGCCGACATGATACGTCGTACTCGCGTCAGTCTGTAACCGCGCGTCACGGCGGTCCATGCCCCGGCCGTTCAGCGCGGCGCGTGCACCGGCGCGATCTCGAGCAGGAAACGTTCGCCCAGGGCGCGGCGTATCTCGTCCAGCGTCAGGTGACGCATGAACACGCCGATACCCGGCATCATTTGATTGCTCATGCAGGTGAGCATGCGCACCGGCTGCGTCTCGTGCGACAGGCGGAAATGGGTCTTGAAATACAGATGCGACGGACCGCCGTCGCTGTCGAAAGCCACGCGCCAGGGACGCAGCGCCGGCATGCCGGCAAAGGTCTCCTCGCTGCGATGCACGCTCACGATGCGGAAACGTCCCGGCGCGACGCGTTGCGGCGTGTCGCTGACGGTGTCGATCTCGAATACGCAGAAGGGGTCGTGTTCCTGCACGGCGTTGCTGGCGACGGATTGTCCATATTGCAGGCGTACGCTGGCGGTACCCGCGGGTAGGGTGAGCGGCTCGCGCAGCGTCAACCAGCCGTAGGACGGCTCGCTGCCCGGCGTCGGTACGCCGGCGCAGCCGGCCACCAGCCAGGCGCCGATGAGCAGGGACAGTGAAGTGCGCAATCGCGGTCGCATGCGGCTTATCATGCGCGCATGGACCAGGAAACACCAGTCGACGGATCGGACGTCGAGCGCGCCCGCCTCGACAAATGGCTGTGGGCGGCGCGCTTTTTCAAGACCCGCGCGTTGGCGCGCGATGCGGTGGACAATGGCCGTGTGCGGGTCAACGCGGCGCGCGTCAAGCCGGCACGGGCATTGCGCGTCGGCGACGTCATCGACATCCGCATCGGTGAATTGACCTGGCGCATCACCGTGCGTGATCTGTCCGACCGGCGCGGTCCGGCGACACGGGCACGTGAGCTGTATGACGAGGATGCGGCGAGTCGTGAGGCACGCGAGCGGCGCATCGAGGCCGAGCGGCTGGCGCGCGAGCCGGCGCACGGCTTACACGGCCGGCCGACCAAGCGCGACCGGCGCATGATTCATCGATTCACCGAATGAGACGGATGGCGGCCCATGACAGCAACGAGATGCCCGCAGGAGCACAAGTGACCCAGTCGACGCAATACCACGCCATCGTCGTCGGCGGCGGCGCCAGCGGTGTGGTTGCCGCGGCACGCATGGCGGCCGCGGGGCGAAGGGTGCTGCTGCTGGAAGCCGGGACGCGCTTCGGCGGCTGCATCCAGAGCTGGCGCCCCAGTACCGATTTCTGGCTGGAGCTGGGCGCGCATACCGCCTACAACTCCTACGGCCCGCTGTTGCACGCGTTGACCGACAGTGGCGGCGCGGATGCGCTGTTGCGCCGGCAGAAACTCGGCTACCGATTTCTGCGCGCCGATGGTGGCTTGCAGTCGCCGATCGCACGGCTGAACATGCTGGAGGCCGCTGTCTCCCTGCCGTTCGGGCTACGCCGGGTCAAGGCCGGGCGTGACGTCGCCGACTGGTTCGGTCGGCTGCTCGGGGCTGGCAACTACCGCCGTTTGCTGGCGCCGGCCTTCGCCGCGGTGTTGTCGCAACCGGCCGATCGCTTCCCGGCCGAATGGCTGTTCCGGCGCAAGCCGCGGGTCAAGTCCGCGCCGCGCAAATACACCTACCCGGGTGGCTTGCAGGCGCTGCTGGAGGCCATCGTGCGCGGCGCAGGCTTCGATGCCCGGTTGGACACCGCGGTGACCGGAATTGGCCGCGAACCCGGCGGTTTTCACGTCGAGGCCGACGGGCAGGCGTGGACCTGCGCGCAGCTGCTGCTGGCCGTGCCGGTGGATGCCGCCGCCCGGCTGTTGCGCGCGTCGTGGCCGGAGCTGGCGTCGCATCTGCAGCAGTTTGCCATGGCGGAGATACCGTCCATCGGCGTCGTCGTGGACGCGGCGCGTACCCGCCTGCCCCAGGTCGCCGGCCTGATCGGCGTGGATGATCTGTTCTGGTCGGTGGTGACGCGTGATCCGGTGCCGCATCCCGGCCTGCGCGGCTTCACTTTCCATTTCCGCCCCGATGCCGGCGACGCCGCGGCCTGTCGCAAGCGCATCGCGGCGGTGCTGGGCGTGACGGAAGCCGACTTCCTGCACGTTCATGCGACAATCAACCGCCTGCCGGCACTGGATACCCGTCATCCGCCGCTGGCCGCGGAGATCTCGGCCATGCTCGATGGCCAGCCGCTGGCGTTGGTGGGCAATTACCTGAACGGCCTGTCGATCGGCGACTGTGCCGAACGCGCCGAGCGTGAGGTCCAGCGTCTGCTCGCGCTCTGACTCTTGGAGGAACATGTCATGCCCCGAGTACTGGTCCCTCTGGCGCACGGTTTCGAGGATCTGGAAGCCGTCACCATCGTCGACATCCTGCGCCGCGCCGGCATCGATGTGGTCACCGCCGGACTGGAGCCCGGCCTGGTCCTGGGCAGCCGCGGTCTGCGCGTGCAGCCGGATGCGACGCTGGACGAGGCCATGGCCTACGAATACGACCTGGTCGCGCTGCCCGGCGGTCTGCCCGGAGCCGATCATCTGCGCGACGATGCGCGCGTGCAGGACGTACTGCGCCGGACGGCGGCGGCGGGCCGTTACACCGCCGCGATCTGCGCCGCGCCGATGGCGCTGGCGCGCGCCGGACTGCTCGATGGCCGGCGTGCGACCGCTTATCCAGGCGTGCTCGACGGTCTCGGGCTGGCGGACACCCGCATCAGCGGCGACGCGGTGGTGGTCGACGGCCGGGTGGTCACCTCACGCGGTCCGGGCACGGCGATGGATTTCGCGCTGACGCTGATCGAATTGCTGGTGGGCAGGGACAAGCGTGATCAGGTCGAAGCCGGCCTGGTGCGGCGCTGACCTCGATGGCACGGAGGGCGCGCCATGTACGTGCGTGAGGTGCTGGCCGTCAAGCGCGGCGGCGAGATCCACTCGATCGCACCGGAAGCCAGTGTCGAGGAGGCGGTGCGCCGCATGGTCGACCTCGACATCGGCTCGCTGGTGGTGTTGCAGGATCAGGACATGGTTGGGCTGATCACCGAGCGCGACATCCTGCGTGGTCTGCGCGCGCGCGGCTGCGCGCTCGAAGGCGTGCGCGTCGGCGCGCTGATGGAGCGCCAGCCGGTGATCGTGGCGCCGGACGATAGCGTCGATTACGCACGCGACGTGATGACCAAGAGCCGCATCAGCCATGTCGTCGTGCTCGACGGCAAGCAGATCCTGGGCGTGATCTCCTTCCACGACGTGGCGCGCGCCTGCCTGAAGGAAGCCAATTTCGAGAACTCCCTGCTCAAGCGTTACATCAAGCATTGGCCGGAGTGAGCCGCAGAACGCGGTCGGCGTGACCTCGTCAACGGATGTCTTCCAGATTGAACTTCTTGTCCAGGATCATGGGCATGACCACGGCGTAGCCCTGGTTCTGCCAATACACCAATTCAACCGGTGCCGACGGCACCACCTGGATGAAGTCCTGCAGGTCATCGAGGCCATAACCGTAGTCGTGCAGCGCCAGGCCGCACACCTTGAACTCGATGCCGATGTCCGCGTAATAGCGCATGCGCTCGACCACTTCGCGGTACTTTTCCTCGTTCTTGCGCGCCACCGTCACCAGCTCGGTACCGTGCAGCACCACCTTGATGGTGTGCGGGTCGTAGCTGTAGGGTAGTTCGGACAGCGGCAGGATCAGCGAGCGGATCCAGTACAGCGCGGCGCCCATCTTGGCGGGATCGTCGAGGAAGAAATCGAACACCACCCGGGGTGCGGTATACGGCGTGTCCACCCGGACCGCCTGGGCGCCTGCCGGCAGTGCGAGCAGGCCGGTGCACAGCGCGATGATGGGCATGAGCTGGTTGCGGATTGCCATGACGTCCTCCTCGTGTGCCGGACTGTCCTCAGCATAGACGAGTCAACAGCCGCTGATATACGTGCAGACGGAAGGGTTGGATGTCGCCGGCGTGCGCGGCGGCGAGCACGGCGCAGCCGGGCTCCTGCAGATGGCGGCAGTTGTGGAACCGGCACTGGCCGCGGCGGGTACGAATCTCCGGAAAGGCCTGCATCAACTGTTCGGCGGTGAGGTGATCCAGTCCAAATTCCTGCATACCGGGTGAATCGATCAACGCACCGCCGTCCGGCAGTTCGATCAGACGCGTGTGTGTGGTGGTATGCCGGCCGGCATCGAGCGCCTGCGACACTTCGGCCGTGGCCGCCTGGGCATGGGGCGCCAGGGCATTGAGCAGGGTGCTCTTGCCTACGCCCGACGCACCCACCAGCACGCTGGTGCGATCGCGCAGGTACGCGCGCAACGGTGACAGGTCGGCGCGGGCCGACAGCGCGAGCAGTTCGTAGCCGAGTGTGCGATAGGCTTGCAGCTGCTGCACCAGCGCGTCGGTCTGCGCCAGGTCCGCCTTGTTGACCACGATCACGGCCGGGATTCCGGCGGCTTCGCAGGCCACCAGGCAGCGGATCAGCAGTTCCTCGCGAAAACTGGGTACCGCCGCGACCACCAGCAGCGCCTGATCGACGTTGGCGGCGATCAGCTTGCTGCGCGCCGCATCCGAGCGGTACAGCAGGTTGGTACGTGGCTCCACCCGTTCGATGACGCCGGCACCGTCGTCGAGGCGCCGGTACTGCACACGGTCGCCGCAGGCGATGTCGGCGTTGCGCCCGCGTACCACGCAACTGACCGAAGTCGCCCCGTCCTGCACGACGAAGCGGCGGCCGTGGCTGGCGATGACGCGGCCGCTGGGCAAGTGCGTCAGAGTTCGAACAGGGCGTCGATCTTCGCCGCGCAGATGAAATCCGACTCGGACAGACCGCCGATGGCGTGGGTCACATACTCGACCCGGCAGGTGTGGTAACCCACCGTCAAATCCGGGTGATGGCCCTGCTGATGCGAGACCCAGGCGATGGCGTTGACGAAGGTCATGGTCACGTAGTGGTCGGCAAAGCGGAAGTCACGGCGCAGCCTGCCGTCCACCACCCGCCAGTCGTTGGCGAGTTTGGGTAGCAGCGCCTCGATTTCACTGGAGGTCAGCGGCGGGATGCCGCCTTCGCACGGCTTGCATTTGCCTTTGGCGAGATCACAGAAGGTATCGGTCATGGTATCCAGGCAATCGGTGTAGGTGGGCGCACGCGCGTGTGCCTGCCGGACGAACAGTCGGCTCGGCGCTCACTTGAACTTGTAGTAGGTGCGGTTGAGATAGGTGCCGATGTTCAACTCGTCTTCCGGGAACAGATTGTTGCCCAGATTGGCATTGCAGGTGGTCAGCCACTGCGCCAATTGATCGGGATTGTTGGCGCGGCGGTCCTTGCGGGTGTAGATGCGTCCCGGATCGCCGTTGAAGCGTGCGGCGTGACAACCGTCACACTGCGCCTCGTGCAGTTGCTTGCCGGCGGCGAAATCGCCCTTGTGGAACGGATTGGCGTAAGCCGGCAGCGCGACCAGGGCCAGGGCCAGCGTCAGGTGTCTCATCATGGCGTGCTCCTCTCTCTCGTGCCCGTCAGGGCTGATGGTGCTCAGGCCCGCATGGGCTGAGCCGTCAGTTGATCATAAGACTCCAGTTTCTCGATTCGTTCCACCGCTTTCGGATGACTGTCGTGGAACAACGAATACAACGGGTCCGGCGTCAGCGTCGCGGCGTTGTCGCGGTACAGCCGCACCAGTGCGCTGACCAGATGGCCCGGATGGGTCAGCCGAGCGGCATAGGCGTCGGCCTCGAATTCGTGCTTGCGCGAATACAGACTCATCAGCGGCGACAGCGGGAACAGGAACACCGGCAGCACCAGGAAGAACAGGGCCAGGGCGGCGGCATCGCTGGCCTCGGCGACGCCCAGGCCGGCGTAGAACCAGGGCGCCTGTTTGAGCCAGGCCAGCAGCGCCAGCAGAGCGAGGCTCAACAGCGCCATCAGTGCGATGCGCTTGACGATGTGGCGCCTCTTGAAGTGGCCCAGTTCGTGCGCGAGCACGGCCTCGATCTGTTCCGGGCTCAACTGCGCCAGCAGCGTATCGAAGAACACGATGCGCTTGCTGCGACCCAGGCCGGTGAAATAGGCATTGCCGTGACTGGAACGGCGCGAGCCGTCCATCACATAGACGCCACTGGCGCGGAAACCGGCGCGCGCCAGCAGGTGCTCGATGCGCTCGCGCAGCGCCTGGTCCGCGAGCGGCGTGAAGTTGTTGAACAGCGGTGCGATCCAGGTGGGATAGACGGCCAGCACCAGCAGGTTGAAGCCCATCCACACCGCCCAGACCCATAGCCACCAGGCGGCACCCATGATGCCCATGAGCCACAGCAC
>CAYTRH010000119.1:0-9175 GCA_964440155.1 uncultured Thiobacillus sp.
CGTGGTTGAACAGGATGCCGTTGCAGGCATACATGCCGTAGGCCTCGCGGTAGTTGACGGTGATCCAGTAGGCATACAGCTTGGCCACCGCGTAAGGGCTGCGCGGATAGAATGGGGTCGTTTCCTTCTGCGGTATTTCCTGCACCAGGCCGTAGAGTTCGGAGGTGCTGGCCTGGTAGTAGCGGGTCTGGTGCTGCAGGCCCAGGATGCGAATGGCTTCCAGGATGCGCAATGCGCCCAGCGCGTCGGAGTTGGCGGTGTATTCCGGTTCCTCGAACGACACCGCGACATGGCTCTGGGCGGCCAGGTTGTAGATTTCGTCCGGGCGTACCTGTTGAATGATGCGGATCAGGCTGGATGAATCCGTCAGGTCGCCGTGATGCAGGATGAAGCGGCGGTCCGTTTCATGCGGATCCTGATACAGATGGTCGATGCGGTCGGTGTTGAACAACGAGGTGCGGCGTTTGATACCGTGCACTTCGTAACCCTTGTTCAGCAGGAATTCGGCCAGATAGGCGCCGTCCTGACCGGTGATGCCGGTGATGAGCGCGATTTTCATGGAGTGTGCGAGTTGGAGTCGACGGGGACGAACGATTGCCTTCAAGGGGCATGGTCCGACACTTTGTCATGTTTGTGCCAGGTTGACCATGCCATCGAAGGGTATGGGTGCGCGGAGCCTGGATGATCATGGCTGAGTGGACCGGTAAGGGGGAGACGACGGATCGCGTTGCCAACGTGGCGCCGCACCGCATCCTCATCATCAAGTGGAGCGCGCTGGGCGACGTGGTGATCGCCAGCGCGATCATGGAAGACATCGCGCGTGCCTTTCCGCAGGCCGAAATACACCTCAATACCCTGCCCAACTGCGTCGCGCTGTTCGCCCACGATCCGCGCTTCGCCGAGGTGTTCGCGATCGACGTCCGGCACAAGGGGGCGCGCTGGCGCAATACCCTGGCCTGGCTCGGGCGCGTGCGCGCCGGGCGCTACGATCTGCTGATCGACCTGCAGAACTCCGACCGCTCGCGGCTGCTGCTCGCTCTGCTCGCGCTGTTGCCGGGCGCGCCGCGCCGTCGCGCCGGCAACCGCGCCGGATTTCCCTACACCCATGGTCCCGCCGCGGTGCCGGCGGACGCGCACGTGTTCGCCAAGATGCGCGCCATGCTGGCCACGCTGGGGGTGCCCGCGCGCACCGAGCACCCGGTGTTCCATGCCGGTGAGGCCAGCCTCGCGCGCGTGGCCCGATTGCGCCGCGAACATGGTCTGGAAGACGGCGCTTACGTGGTGTTGCTGCCCGGTTCCCAGGCCAGTGGCCGACTCAAGCGCTGGGGTACCGAGCGTTACTCCGAGCTGGCCCGACATCTGCATCAGGCCGGCGTGGCCAAGGTGGTGCTGGTGGGCGGGCCGGACGAGGTCGACGTGTGCCAGCAGATCGCCGCCGTCGGCGATTTCGTGGTCAACCTCAATGGCGTACCCGCCCTGCTGGAGATTGCGCCGCTGTGCGCCGGCGCGGCGGCGATCATCGGCAACGATACCGGCACCGCCCATTTCGCCGCCGGCGCAGGGCGTCCGCTGCTGGTGTTGTGCGGTCCGACCGATCCGCGCCGGGTCAAGCCGATCGGTGCCCATGCGCTGGCGGTGCAGGCGGAACTGCCGTGCCGCAACTGTTACGGCAAGACCTGCGCCATCGCCGACACCCATGCCTGCATGCGCGCGATCACCCCGGCCTGGGTGGCGGCGCGCCTGCCGGCACTGGCCGCGGGCGAACTGCGACCCGGCATGCACTGGGCGGAAGAGGGACTGCGGCTGTACTGATCTGGCGACGTCCATCAGCGACGCCACGCGTCCTGTAGCTGGGTGATCACCAGGCCGCGTGTCTTGCCGTACAAGTCCTTGAGCTTCACGCGCAGGCTGCGCGCGCGCAGCGCATGGCGCGAATACAGGGTGCCGCCGGCCGCGGCGGGGCCGATGGCATCGTGGCGCGGTGGTATCTCGCGCGCCAGCACGGCGAACAGGTTGTACTGATACAGCACACGCCGTCTGGCTTCCAGGATGTGCGGCAGGCGCTGATGGAATTGGTCGCTGGCGATGGCGGCGCGGATCGTGCGCAGCGCGCCTTCCGGGTCGCGCAGGTCGATGGCAATGAAGCTTCGTTCCGGAAAGTAGTCGGCGGCATCAGGACAGCCGCAGTAGAACGGCAGGGTCAGACCGAGAAAGGCATCCGCCAGCTTCTCGGTCCAGTGATGCGGGCCGATGTAGTTCTCCACGGCGATGTGGTAGCGGTAGGGGTCGAGCGCTTCCGCCTTGTCGTCGAGCGGGCGCGCGCCGCGACCGTAGACATCCATCTCCGGCAGCGCCCGCATCATCGCCAGCATGAAGTCGTGGCGCCGACGGTGCAGGGTATGACGCATGCTCTTGGGCGAGAACACCATGGACAGGTCGCGCGTCTTGGCGTCCGCACCGAATGCCGCGATCTCCTCGAAAGAGCGGACCCTTTGCGCACCGATGCCGTAGAACCACTCCAGCGCCGGCTGCGCCCAGATGCGGTCGCGGTGCGGCAGCGCCCAGGCCGCCTGGCTGGTCAGCACGCAACCGAACTGGCGGGTGTAGTCGTCACCGTAGATCTTGATCGACGAGGGCTCGCTGGTGACCAACAAGGTGCGCTGCGGCGCGCAGGCAAGCGCCTCGTGCGCCTGCGCCCGCGTCTCGCCGGGGCGCCGCGGCACGTCGTCATACACCACCAGCCAGTCGTAGTCGCATTCGTCCGGGTTGAACAGGAAGTGGCAGCGGCCCCATACCGGTTCGCCGCGTGGGAACTGGTGCAGCCAGTGCGCCTCAGGCACCTGGCTGCGCAGCTTGACGCGGATCCGGCGGCCGGTTTCGGTCTGGTCGGTGGCTGGCACGGGACGGCAACCTGCGTGCTGATCGGGGTCGCGTATCATACCCGCCGATCAGCTTCGTACTTGCCATCATTCCAAGGCGACTCGACTCCTTGACGCGTGCCATGACCAAGACCATCCACATCATCGGCGGCAAGGGTAGCGGTGGCGCCGAGGGCTTCTACGTGCGTCTGGTCAACGCCTTGCAGCGCGCCGGCCATGCGCCGCTGGCGGTGACCGTGGCCGGTGGCGCGGTGGCCGCCGCGCTGGATGCCGACGTGCGGCAGGTGCACGTGCCGATGCTGGGTAACTGGGATATGTGGTCGCGCTGGCGTATCGGCCGCATCGTCGCGCGTCATGGCAGCTGCATCGTGCAGACCTACATGGGACGCGCCACCCGACTGACCCATCTGCGCCCGGGTGGCCCGGCCATCCATGTCGCGCGTCTGGGCGGCTACTACCCGCCCAAGGGCTACCGCCACGCGCATGCCTGGGTGGGCAATACCCGCGGGGTGTGCGATTACCTGGTGCAACACGGCTTTCCGCGCGAGCGGGTGTTCCACGTCGGCAATTTCGTCGCCATGCCGCCCGCTGTGCCGGCCAAGGATCTGGATGCGTTGCGCGGCGAACTCGGCCTGCCGGCG
The DNA here is from genome assembly GCA_964440155.1 of uncultured Thiobacillus sp. Taxonomy (GTDB): domain Bacteria; phylum Pseudomonadota; class Gammaproteobacteria; order Burkholderiales; family Thiobacillaceae; genus PFJX01. The sequence continues at coordinate 3,521 of CAYTRH010000119.1, forward strand.
TCGGCCCTGGTCCTGCTTGCGGTCGGGCGGCTGCATCCGGTCAAGGGTTACGGCGACCTGCTGGCCGCGTTTGCGCGCATCCCGGCACAGTGTGCCGGTCGGCCGGTGCATCTGGTCATCGTCGGCGACGGTCCGCTGGCCGCCGCGCTGCGCGCGCAGGCCGACACACTGGCGTGCAGGGATCGCCTGCATTGGGCCGGCTGGCGCGCCGATCCCGCGGCATTCTATGACCTCGCCGACATCGTCGTCATGCCGTCGCATCACGAGACGCTGGGCAACGTGGTGCTGGAGGCCTGGGCGCATGCACGGCCGGTGATCGCCAGCCGCAGCCAGGGCCCTCTGGAACTGTGTGAGCCGGAACGCGATGCGCTGCTGGTGCCGGTCGGGGACGTCGCGGCGCTGGCCGCGGCGGCGACGCGGCTGCTGGAAGATGCGCCGCTGCGCGCGGCCCTGGCCCAGGCCGGCCAGGCCAAGCTGCTGGCCAATTTCAGCGAACAGGCCGTGCTGGCCGCCTATCTCGCGCTCTATCGGCGGCTGGCGTCGACACCGGTGGCCTGACGCCCGCTCAGATACGCCAGCACCCCCAGGCACAGGAACAGATGCGGCGCGAAATAGCGCGAAGTGTAGGAGAAGCTGAGCAGCGCCGTGGCCAACACGGCCAGGGACGCGGCGGTGAACGTGCCGGCGAGGGCGCGTTGCTCGGCCGGCATGGTCGGCCAGGCACGATAGACGCGCAGATAGACGTAACCGATCAGTGCGCACAGCGCAACCAGTCCGAGCAAGCCGGTTTCGTACCAGACATCGAACAGGAAGTTGTGCAGCCCGCGCATGCGCGCGCCGTCGCCTATGGTCATCACCTCGGCATAGTGTTGCGCATTGCCGATGCCGACACCGATCCAGATGTTCTCGGGTGGATGCGCCAGCGCCTGACGCCAGAGCTGGGTACGCAGGCTGGTGAAGGCGTCCAGACGCGCCCACAGCCCGTCCTGGTGCAGCGCGCCCTGCAACAAGGCCTCGCCACTGACCGACAGCGCCAGCCCGATCAGCGCCAGCAGGCCGGCAAGCACGCCGCGCCAGGGCAGGCGCCAGACCAGCAGGCCAAGGGTGACCAGGGCGACCAGCCAACCGAACAGCGCGGCGCGCCCCTTGGCCGCCAGCAGATAGGCCAGCACGGCCAGCGCGGCCACGGCGATGCCCCACGCCCGCCAGCGGTGCGGCAGACGCCACCACAGCCACAACGCCAGGAAGGGGAACACGAACGGCAGGTTGTCCTCCTTCAAATGTAGGGTCGGCGTGTAATCCGGCAGCGAGGACACCTGCACCAGATGCAGGTACAGGGTCACCACGAACACGCCGGCAAGCAAGCCGAGCAGGCGCGCGAGACGGGTGACATCGCCGTCGTTCTGGCGCAATGCCAACAAGGTCAGCGGTCCGGTCAGGCTGTAGAACAGGAAGGTCGCCCAGGCCCGCAATCCACCACCGCCATCCACGGCCCAGGGCAGCGCCAACAGGAAGGCCGTCAGCAGCAGACCGTGCAGGCTCAGCCAGGGTCCATCGTCGCGCGCGAAGTCGCGCAGCGACGCGGTCAGCACGATCAGCCCCCAGAGGGCGTAGAGATAGAACAAGGTGTTGAACACGCCCCGGCCGGCGAAGCCGGCCAGGACCAGCAGCGCGGGTGTGAGCCAGACGTGACGGTAGAACAGGCTGCGCAGGGTATGCATGCGACGGTCAGTGTCGATGGGTGGTGGCTGTGGCGCGTTGCGGCGGCTCCGATGCCAGATGGCGCAGGACTTCACGCGCGACGCGCTCGACCGAGATGCCGGCCATGTTGCGGGAATCGATGGACGGCACCCGGCCGTCGTCCGGATAGATGGCGTGGATGTGACGTGAGTGTCGCAGCGGCGGCGAGCTGCCGAACAGGCCGAGCGCGTCGACGCCGGTGGCGGCGGCGATGTTGAGCACGCCGGTGTCGTTGCCCACGTACAGCCGGCAACGCGCCAGCAGTGCCACCGTCTGCTCCAGCGGCAGTCCCACCGCCAGGCGGATGCGTTCGTGCCGGCGCGCATCCAGGCGTGCCAGGCAGCGCTGGGCGATGGCGTGCTCGCCGGGGCCGCCGACCAGGAACAGCGTGGCGGACGATGCCGTGACGAGCCGATGCGCCAGCGCAGCGAAATTGTCCGCCCCCCACTGCTTGAACGGCTCGCTGCTGCCCAGTCCGAGTGCCAGCCACGGCGACGGGGCGTCGGCATAACGCGCGCGCACCGCCGCGTCCGCCTGTGCCGACACCGGCAGACGCGGCTCGTCCTCGATGTCGTCGAGGCCGCACAGGCGCAGCAGGCGCGTCGCCTTGTCGATCGGGTGCTCGCGCCGGCATTCCTCGGGCAGGCGCACGCGCTGGTCGAGGAACAGCCGCTGCGCGCCGACGCCATAGCCGATGCGCCGAGGAATGCCCGCCAGCCAGCAGGCCATCGCGTAGCGCGCGCTGGCATGCAGGATCCAGACGCTGGCGAAGCGCCGCCGGCGCAGGTCGGCGGCGAGGCGCAGCAGGCCGGTGACGCCGTCGTGCTCACCGGGCTTGCGTTTCAGCCAGAGGATCTCCTCGACGCTGGCATCCGCCACCAGCAACCTGTCCGCCAGCGAGCGTGGTTTGGTCAGCACGCTGACCCGGCCGTGCGGCGTCGTCGCGGCGATGGCATGCAGGTGCGGCAGATGCCAGACCATGTCGCCGATACCGGGCAGCGGCTGGATCACCAGGGTGCGTTCGCGGGCTTCAGCCACGCCGGTCTCCGGTTTGCGCGGCGAGTCGTCGATACAGCGCCAGCGTCGCGTCGAGCATGGCTTGCAGCGGAAACTGCTGCGCCGGCGCCGGCGGTGCTGCGTGCAGCGTCGCCTGCACCTTGTCGGCGAGCGTCTCGATGTCGCCGGCGGCCACCGCGCCGACCGGGTAGAGCGCGCGCAGGATCTCGCCGACGCCGCCATGGTCGTAGCCGACCACGCGCACGCCCAGGCTGAGGGCTTCGAGCACGGTGCGCCCGAATGACTCGGGCTGGCTCGAAAGCGACAACACCAGGTCGCTCACCGCCATGATCTCGCGCAGGTCGTCGCGTTGGCCGGCGAACGTCACGGCGTCGTCCACGCCACGCGCCCGCGCCAGGTCATGCAGCGCCCGCAGGTAAGCCGCCTTGCGCGGATGTGCGCCGCCGACGATCAGGCCGTGTGCCGCCACGCCGCGTGCGCGCAGCGCGGCGATCAGCGCGATGAAATCCTCGTGGCCCTTCAGCCGGGTTATGCGGCCCGGCAGCAGTAGCACGCATTGGCCGGCCAGTTGCGGATGCTGCGCGTGCCAACGCGCCAGCCACTCCGGCGCGGGCTGAAACCCATATGGAAAACCCGCGGGGTCGACGCCGCGCGGAATGACGACCACCCGGTCATCGGCCAGGTGCGCATAATGCCGCCGTATGTAATCGCGCACCGTCTCCGACACCGCGATCACGCATTCGCCGCGCGCCATGATGGCGCTGTAGGCATTGACCGAATACAGGCCATGCACCGTGGTGACGAAGTGCGGCCGCGTCGCCGCGTCCATGCCGCGCCAGGCCAGCCAGGCGACCCAAGCCGGCATGCGCGAACGGGCATGGACGATGTCCACCGCCTGCTCGCGCAGGAAGCGGCGCAGGCGCGGCACCAGACGCAGGGTCGAGAGCGACTTGCGGCCGATCGCCCAGGCATGATGTTGCGAACCCTCGCGTTCGAGCTGCGCCACCATGCGCCCGCCGGCGGACATCACCAGCGAGCGGTGACCGGCGGCGACCAGCGCGCGGCCCACTTCCAGGGTGCCGCGTTCGACGCCGCCAGATTCCAGTTCCGGCAGCATCTGCAATACGCACAGTGGGCGTTCAGTGAACATGGTGCGGTGTGAACCAGCGGTCGAGCAGATGGCGGGCGCAACGCGTGGCTTCGTCCAGCGGCTGCGCCGGCGGCAGCGAGCCGCTGACCCGCCAATCGGAAAAACGGGTCACCCAGCCGCGCTGCACCAACCCGCGAATGCCGCGCGCCACCCGGCTCTCCCGGCCATTCGGCGTCAGATCGAACAGGCCGACGCGGGCGCCGGCGGTGAGCGCCTCGAACACCATGGACACGCTGTCCGGCGTGATCCACGCTTGCCCGGCCAGGGCGAGCCGCTGCTCCAGCCAACCGGGCGAGGTTCGAGCATAGGGCGCGATGTCCAGGTGCGGCACGTTGCACGCCTGCAACATGGGCAGGAAGTCGGCCGGCGTGCGGCGCGACGTGGTCAACGTCCAGTGCAGGTGATCCTGCGCGCGCACGAGCTCGCAGACCTGGCGCGCGATGTCCGCGCCGTCCCAGCGGAAATGCGCGGAAACGCCACCGATCAGCAGCAGGCCCTGGTCGGCGGCCTTGTCCGGCGCGGCATACGCGGTATTGATCGCGCCCACCGTAGTGAACACGCGGGGGGACGCGGGCGGCGCGTCGTGTTCGGGGAGCACGCACAGGTCGAAGCAGGCGAGCGGCAGGCTGGGCCGCATCAGCACTACGATGCGGCCGCCGCGGGCGCGACGCGCCGCCAGCGCGGCCAGGTGGGTGGCGTGTCCGGCGGCCAGGATCAGGTCGGGGTCGGGCAGGCCGTCACCCGGCGGAAAACGGCAGGCGAGCCAGGCCAGCAGCGGATGACGCAGAGAGGACGCAGGGATGTCGTGGCATTCGGCCGAGACCAGGCGGTGCAGCGACCGGGCCAGCCCCAACGTCTGTTTCTCGTGGCCCGGCTTGCCGTCGGTCAGGCGCCAGAGGGTGAGGGTACGGCCGGATGCTGCCGCCATGTCCGGTGAGTCGGGTGGAATTGCGCGATGCCGGCGATTCTCGCCGAATTCTGGACAGATGCGTGCGAATTCCGGCACACTCGCCGCCATTCGAAACCACGGCCCGCTCCCCCATGCCCCGCAGGCGTTCGCCGAAAGTCCCCGCCGTTCAGGAACCCGCGGCCGCCGTTGCGGCCAAGCGCATCCTGGTGCTGCACGGGCCGAATCTCAACCTGTTGGGCACGCGCGAGCCCGCGCATTATGGCACGCAGACCCTGGCCGAGATCGATGCCGCGCTGGTGGAGCAGGGCGCGGCAGTGGGCGTGCCGGTCGACTGTTTCCAAAGCAACGCCGAGCATGCGCTGATCGAGCGCGTGCATGCGGCCGGCGGCGACGGCACCGCGTTCATCATCATCAATCCTGCCGCCTACACCCACACCAGCGTGGCCTTGCGCGACGCGCTCGCGGCGGTGGCCATCCCGTACATCGAGGTGCATCTGTCCAACGTGCACGCCCGCGAACCCTTCCGCCAGCACTCGTACTTTTCCGACAAGGCGGAGGGCGTGATTTCCGGGTTGGGTGCCATGGGCTATCTGTTCGCCCTGGGCTATGCCCTCCACGCCCTGGAGGAATGATTCATCATGGATCTGCGCAAGCTGAAGAAACTGATCGATCTGGTGCAGGAGTCCGGCATCGCCGAGCTGGAGATCACCGAAGGCGAGGAAAAGGTGCGCATCACCAGCGCCATCGCCAACAGCCAGCCGGTGTATGCGCCGGCGCCGATGATGGCTGCGCCGGCGCCGGCCGCACCGGCGGCGCCGGCCGGTCCGGCCGCCGATGC
>CAYTRH010000120.1:0-9066 GCA_964440155.1 uncultured Thiobacillus sp.
GTCGAGCGGATCGCGGGTGCGCGTGGCGCGCGGCCGGGTCGGCTCGTCGCGCGACATCCAGGCGTCGCGTTCCTCGTCCCAGGCGTGCGCGGGCGAGGCGCCGAGCAGCAGCGCCGCCGCCAGCAGCACCCTGGCCAGGCCGGCCGGGGTGTGGTGCATCATGCGTTCAGAAGCGCGCATTGAAGTCCAGTTGCAGCACGTCCACGGCATAGGGCAGGCCGTCGATCGGCTCGGCGGACAGCCATTTCGCCGACACCCAGGCATTGCGGTCCCAGGCGAAGTTCACGCCCAGGTAATAGCCCTTGTGATCGGTGCCGCCCAGGCGGAAATCGGAATCGGTGAACGCATCCAGCACGGCGTCGCGTTCCAGGTGGCGGTAGCCGGCAAACACCTGCCAGCTATACGGTTGGTTGTACACCGGCCAGCCCACCGCCACGCGGGTATGCCAGCCCAGCGTGCGCGCCTTGTAGCCCGGCTGGCCGAGACGGGCGGCGACCTGGCTGCGGTCGTAACCGACGTTCTTGACCACGTCGGCGTTGATGATGATGTGCACCGGGTCGTAATGCGCCAGATCCACCGCCGCGGTCAGGTTGGCCAGGCGGTACTTGCCGGCCAGCGCCCAGGTGCCGGCGTTGTTCTCGCTGATGTCGTACAGCGAGTTGCCCTTCTGGCGGAACTGCGGCGCGGTGGCGGCATACGGGTTGATGCCGTCGACGACGGTGTCGGCGACACCGGTGACGTTGCGGAAATCGTAATAGGCCAGGCCGAAGCGCCAGCGCGTATTGAAGCTCGGATCCCAGTTGGTGCCGATCTGCGCGCCGATCAGCCATTTGTCGCGGGCGCGGTTGGTCGGCGACTGCTCGATCTCCTGCAACGGGAACAGGCCGAGCGCGGCGAACGGCTTGACCCGGGCTTCCGGGTACTGGCTGTTGAGCCGCAGGCTGACGGCGATGCCCTCGAAGTTCAGATCGTCATCCCAGACCAGATCGGTACTGAAGAACGGGTTGGGCAGACGGCCACCGGACACGGCGAGCCAGTCATACGGTTCGTACTTCAGGAAGGCGCGATCCAGCACCAGTTGATACTTGTTGGCGGTGGTGCCCAGCGTCTGGTTGGTGGATACCGGGTCCAGCGTGTTGCCCGTGGTCAGGCGCAGACCACCGCTGAGGTTGTGCGTCGCCATCGCGGTCAGACCCAGGCGCGCACGCACGCGCATGCGGTCGCGGTCGTGATCGGTGTTGTTGACGTTGATGCCGGTGGCCTGCAACACCGCCGGCGTGGCGTTGCCCTTGGCGAAGAACTCGCTCTGTTGGCGCACGCGCAGATCGCCTTCCCATTTCAGGCGCTCGACCCACTCCGGCACCGCGTTGACCTCGCCCCAGCGTTCGGTCTTGGCCTGGGCCACCACTTCCTGGCGCACCTGTTCGCGTATCTCGCGCTTTACCGATTCCGGCACGTACTGCACGCGCACCACGCCGGCTTCCTCGCGCGCCACCGCGGCGGCCTGCTCGGCGCCCTTGGCTTCGGCCTGACGCACCATCTCCTTGGCCGCGTCGTCGCTCAGGATGCCTTTTTGCACCAGCGCATCGAGGATGGCCTGGGTGGTCGCGCGCAGCGCCTCCAGTTGCGCGCGTTCACTGGTGGAAGCCAGCGCCGGTGAGGTCGTAAGGGTCAGGCTGCCGGCACACAACAGCGCGATGGCGAGGGGTTTCAAGGCGGCGTGGTTCATGACGTCCTGTAGGCGGGCGGCGGTGAATGAGTCAGGTGCGCGACGTCACGCGCACGCGTATCGGTTGTTGCAGGTCGGCAGGAATGGCCTCGCGCAGCGGTGGCAGGCCGAGGATCTCTTCGCGCAGGCGTTCGTCGGTCTCGGCATTGCCGCTGCCGCGCACCAGACGCACGCGCTGCACCGCGCCGGCGTCGTCGAACCAGATTTGAACCTGCACCTGATAGCTGGCGCCCTGCAACGCTTTGGCGCGGCGCAGACCTTCTTCCAGATGACGCGAGACGATGCGGCCATACCAGGCCTCGCGGTCGCCGCTGCCGCCGCCGGTGCCGATGGTGGTGATGTCGCGCCCGCCACGTCGCGCCGCCAGGCCGAAGGCGTCGCCGCCGGCCGAGCCGTCGGCGTCGAGACCGAGTTGTTCGCCGGGCGGCGGGCCGTCGTCGTGGCGTGCCTCTTCCGGCGTAGGGTCGTCCACTTTGACTTCCTCGCGGTTGTCCTTGATCTCCTCGATCTTCTGCTCCGGCGGCTTGATTTCGGGCTTGGGCGGCGGCGGCTTGACCAGGGAGATCTGCTGCACACGCGGGCGTTCCGGCTTCTCCGCGCCGGCGATGAAGCCCTTGACCATCCACACCAGACCGACGATCACCAGCAGCAGGAAGCCGCCGCCCATCAGCGCGGGTAACGCGCGCATCCAGCGGCGCGATGGTGCGTGCGCGGCAGCCGCGTTCATTTGACGATGCGGGCCGTGACCAGGCCCAGTTGGGTGATGTCCAGACGGCCGCACAGGTCCATGACCTCGATGACCCGGCCATAGGGCAAGGTTTCGTCGCCCTTGATCACCACCGGCAGATCCGGTACCGCCGCCTTGTAGGCGCGCAGCCGCTCCTCCAGTTCGGCCAGCGTGACCGGATAGGTATCGAGAAAAATCTGCCCCTCGGCATTGATGGTCACCGCCTTGGTCTTGGGCTTGGCCAGGCTGGGCGCGGCGCTGGCCTTGGGCAGGTTGACCATGATGCCCTGCACCGTGGCGGTGGTCATGATGATGAAGATCACCAGCAGCACATAGGCCAGGTCGAGCATGGGCACGACGTTGATTTCGTCGTACGGCTCGTTGTCTTCACGCAGCTCGGCCATGCGCCGCTCCTCACCTGCCGTACTGTTCTGCGATCTTGGCGACGAATTCGTCGACGAACACGTGCATGTCGGCGGAGATCGTCTTGATGCGCGAACCCAGGTAGTTGTAGGCGAACAGCGACGGAATGGCGACGCCGACGCCGGCGGCGGTGGCAGTCAGCGCCGCGGCGATGCCGGGGGCGATGGCGGTGACGTTGACGTCGCCGGTGGCGGCGATCGAGGCGAAGGTGATCATCACGCCGATCACCGTACCTAGCAGGCCCAGGAACGGCCCGCCGGAAATGGCGATGGTGAGCAGCACCATCTTGCCGTTGAGCTTCTGGTTCTCGCGCACCAGCGTGCCGTCCAGCGTCGCACGGATGGCGCCCAGCGCCTGCGGCGTCAACTGGCCCTGAATGTCGTTGCCGAAACGATGCTTCAGTTCCTGAACGCCGACGTGATAGATGCGGTACAGCGACGAGCGCTGGTAATGGTCATGGCGGCCGAACATCGCAGTCAGCAGTTCGGAGTTGGCGGTGTCCGCGTCGATCGGCTCCTCGTCGCTGTCCAGCTTGCCGGTCTCGGCCGTTCCCAGCGCGTGGAAAGCAGTGATGAATTCCTGATTGGCCTTGGCGGTGCGGCTGATCACCAGCGCCTTGGTCACCATGACCATCACGCTGATCGCCAGCATGATCATCAGGATCACGATCACCACCCAGCCGTCCAGCGTCACGTTCTGCAGGATGATGCCGACGTAGGAGCCGTGGCCGCCGCCCTCGGCGCTCTCGTCCTCGCCCGGCACCAGCACGCGTGCGCCGTCGCCACCCTGCGAACGCGCGGCGAAGCGCATCCAGTCGGGCGCGCGCGCGACGTTGGCCACCACCAGTTCATCCAGTTCGCCGACGTAGCCGCGGCCGACCACCAGATCGACCTGCGCGTCGGCCATGCGCGCCTCGGCGTCACGCGCCACGGCTTCACCGTTGACGTACAGCGTCGCGCCATTGCCCACGGTCAGTGCGACGTGGCTCCAACTGCCGCGCGCCAGTTCCGGTCCGGCGAGGACGCGGTTGCCCACGCGCAATTCCAGCATGCCCTCGCGCAGGTTCAGCGCCAGCGCGCCGCCGGCGGCGAACAGGGTGGCGTCGGCGCCGCCGGCGGCATCGGGTTTCAGCCACAGCGCGGCGGACATGCCGGTGGCGGACGAGAACTTCAGCGCCGGTGACGCCGGTACGGTCAGGCGTTGGCCGCCGTCGAAGCGTGCGCCGCCACCGATCGCGGCGCCGGCCACGCGGCTGCCGTCGAACGCACCGGCATGCGTGCCGTAGGCGGTGGCGTCGCGCGGCGTGCCCTCCGGCTCGTTGAAGTGATAGACCAGCACGTGCGTGGCGTCATAGCTGCCGCTCGGGTCGGACGCCGGCGCCGCCTTGTCGTTGCCGAAATACAGCCACAGCCGCTGCTGCGCGTTGGCTGCGGCGATGGTCGGCACCTGCACCCAGATCAGCGCCTGCTCGCCCAGGCTGTCGTAGCGTTCGATGTGGAAGCGCAGCGGCGTCTTGTCGTCGCCGGCGATCACGCGCAGATCGGCACCGTCCTCACGTGCGGCGACGAAGTCGAAATTGCCGGCATGCAGGCGGATCAGCACCGGCGCGTTGGCCAAACCCTCCTTCAGGTCGGCGCCGTTGGCGCTGGTATCGAGCGTGAACGACTTGCGCGCCGACCAGTCATCGTTCCACCACGCCAGCGCGGGGGTGGCCAGCAGCAGCACGAACAGCGCGAGCAACAGGCGTTTCATGGCACACGATCCGGGTGCATTCAAAGACCGCAATGATCGAAGCCGGCTGTTACGCCGGCATGACCGCGGTATGAGCCGAATTGCTCATCGGTGCGGTCGGTCGCCGCCGTGGCCCGGCACGTGACGCCGGGGCGTTTGGGACTTCGTCATGGCGAGGTGCGCAGTAGGCAGTCGCCCCCGTCGGCGTAAATGGAATACCGGTGCATTCGGTACTCCGTCATTGCGAGGCGCGCAGCGCCGCGGCAATCCAGCCGCGCCGGTGGCGCCTCCGCCACCGTGCCTGGATCGCCACGCTGCGCTCGCGATGACGACCCTATGCGTCGCGCCCCGGCCAATCCGCCCGCCGTCTGGCCGGGCACGCAGCGCCGGTGGATTTGAGGCTTCGTCATTGCGAGGCGCGCCGGCGATGACGACCGGCGCCGCGCTTCAACCGCCGCCGGCCAGGCAGGCGCGGTGTTGGGTCATCACCCCGGCCAGGCATTGTTCCAGCCGGGCGGGATCACCCAGGGCGGTGGCCGAGCACGCCTTGTAGCCCTGCTCCATGGCCTGCTGGCAGGCGAGGATGCGTTGCACGTGCTGCCCGGCGTCGGCGCGCGGCGGTTCCGGCACCGGACTGGCCGGCTGCGCCGAGCGGGGCGCATCTACGCGCGCGGCTGCGTCCCCGCGCGCGGTATCCGCAGTGGCCGTAGCGGCGCCACCGCCGGCGGCGACGAAAGTCCACTGCCGGTAGCTGCCGACCTGAGCGAAGCTGGCATACATCTCGGGAAAGCCGGCGGTTTTCAGCGGCGCACCGTCGTGCCGGCTGTGCACGCCGACGATGCCCTGGTTGGCGTCGCGCATCAGTACCCAGTCGGCGTCGCCGGTCATCGGGTCGGCATAGGGGCGGCGCAGGTGCCGGCGCGGCACCAGGTTGTCGCGCGGGTCGAGCAGCAGCTCGTCGATCGAACGCGGCAGATTGCGTTCGCCGGGACGGGTGGCGCGCTGGAAGCTGTCGATGGCGCGGCGGTACTGATCACCGACGAACAGCAGTTCGGCCTCCTTCTCGCGCATGGCCTGCGTATGCCACAGCGTGCCCACCGCCGCCAGGCCCACGCCCATCGCGGCGATGAAGAACAGCAGCCACAGCATCAGGAAGCCGCGCTGGGCGCGGCGACCACGGGCGGCACGAACTGCCGGCCGGCTCACGACCCGGCGAGCAGCGCCTGCAGACGCGCGGCGCTGACGGCGCCGGGGACGATGCGGCCGTTGGGCAGCACGATCGCCGGCGTGCCGTTGATGCCCAGGCTGACCGCCAGTTCGGCGACCTCGGCCAGGGGGGTCGGACAGGACGCGTCGGCGGCCGGCGCCACGCCTTCCAGCATGTACGCCTGCCAGGCGCGCGCCGGGTCCGGCGAGCACCAGATGCGGCGGGCGATACCGACCGCGTTCGGGTGCAGGTCGGCCAGCGGCAGCATGAACAGGTGCACGGTCAGGTTGTCGATGTCGGCCAGTTCCCGCTCCAGCTCGCGGCAGTAGGGGCAATCCGGATCGGAGAATACCGCGATACGGCGCTCGCCCTTGCCCTTGACCAGCTTGATCGAGCGTTCCAACGGCAGGCTGTCGAACGCCACGGTGCGCAGTTCCAGCAAGCGCATCTGCGTCAGGTTGAGGCGCGCGCGCGTGTCGATCAGCGGTCCCATCAACAGGTAGTCGGCGTTGCCGTCGGTATACAGCAGTCGGCCATCGGTATAGACCTCGAACAGGCCGGGCAGCGGCGTCGGATTGACGGCGATCACCGCCGGCGCGCCGGGATAGCGCTCGGCCAGATGTTTGCGGATGGTGGCTTCGTCGGCGTGCGCGGCCAGCGTGCAGGCGGCGAGCGCGGTCAGGGCGTAGCGTTGCATGGACGACCTCGTTGCGTGGATGAATGGCGCGCAGTTCACCACGGAATTGTTGCAGGCGTAAGGGGTGTGACCCGATACCCGATTCACTCGCCGAAACCCAGCACCTCGACGGTGATGAACGACGGTTTGAACGCGGCCAGCATCTGCCGCGCCTCCTCCATCGCGCGCGCGCCATCCTGTTGCGGCGCGCCGGTCGCCGCGGCCACCGCACGTGTGGCTTCACCGGCGGTGTCGGCGAGGTTGCCGATGCCGGCCAGGCTGCCGGCCAGACCGCCGGCATCCACCGCCTGCACGCCGGTGGAGATGCCGCCCACCTGGATGTTGTCGGCGCCGATCACGCGTTCCGCGGCGATGGTCAGGTTGCCGCCGGCTCGGATGCCGGCGTCGCCGGCGTTGACCTCGCCCTTTGGCGCCACCAGCGCCACGTTGCTGCCCGCGCGCATCGCGCCGATGCCGCTGCCGGCGATGGACTGGGACACGTCGAGCACGAAGTTGCCGTTGGCGTCGATGCGCAGGCGCGGCGGCGGCGTCGCGCTGGCGGTCTTGGCACCCTTGCCGGCATCGATGTTGCCCTCGGCCGACCACAGCAGGATGTCGCCGCCGGACAGTGTGAACACCCGGCTGCTGTTGACCTGGAAGTCGTCCAGCGTATAGGCGCGGATGGCGCCGCCCTGCACGGTCAGGATGCCCAGGTCGGCGGCGGCACGCTGGAACTCGGACAGGCTGGCCAGGCCGGCATTGACCATGCCGCCGGGCGCCAGCAGGGTGATGTCGCCGCCCTGTTCGGTCTTGAACTGGCTGAAGAACAGGTTGATGTCGCCGTGGTAGCGGACCGTCTGGCCGTCGATCTCGGTCGGGAACAGCGCCGCGATCGCCCGCTCGCCGCGGGTATAGTCGCGCGTCGCCGCGCCTTCGTCGCCGGCCGCGGCCAGTTCGGCGAAGAAATCGGCCAGGGTGGCCGCATCCAGCAGACGGCTGTCGAGCGGCAACGCGGCGCCGTCGGTGGTATGCGCGAGCGCGCCGGCGATCACCAGCAACGCGGCGCCGCCGTCGGGCAGGTAGGGGTTGGCCAGGTTGCCTCGGCTGATCACGCCGCGCGCCGCACCCAGATCGACGTGGCGGCCGGCGATCAGTTCGACGCGGCCGGGGCCGCCGATGGCGATGCGCGCATCGCTGACCTGACGGAGCCGGCCGTATATCGGGTCGCGCCCCATGGCGTAGCGGATGTCGCGGCCGGCAAGCAGGCGGGTCACCTGTTCGGCCCGCAGGTGCTGGCCCACCAGCGTGACGTCGAGGATGTCGCGGCCGGCCTGGAACAGTGCCGGCTTGGCCAGCACCGCGAACACCAGCGGACTGGGCTGACCGATGATGTCGCCGGTCAGACTGACCACGCGCACGGCGTGTGGATCGTCGGCGTGCAGCAACTCGGGACCGTGCGCGTCGATCTCGCGTTCGGGCAGGGTCACCAACTGATTCACGCCGCTGATGTCGCGGCGCGGCGCGGTCAGCGTCGGCACCCGGCTCAACGCCACGTCGGACAGGTGGATCGGCTCGTTGCCCAGTTTGCGCAGGTCGCCGGAAGCGAGCAGACGCAGGTCGCCCAGCGGCGACGGCGTCAGCGTGAAACCATTGCCCACGGTCAATGCGCCGCCCAGCGCGGTGGCGTGCAGCGACGGCGGATACAAGGCCAGGCCGCGGCTCTTCAGGCCGTCCAGGGCATAAGCGGTGCGCAGCGCGTCGCGATCGTTGCTCAGGGTCAGATCGCCGGCCACGGTGAGCAGACGCACTTCGCTGTCGGCGGCGTAGTTGACCAGATACGATTCACGGTTGGCGCCACCCTGGCCACCCAGGTTACCGGCGCTCTGCGGCACGAAGCCGGGTGTCACCACGCCCGCCAGCGTCAGCGCGGTGCGCGCCACCAACGCGGCCTGGGCATCGCCCAGCGCCAGCACCGTGCCGGTGGTGGCGACGCCGCGCGCCCGTCCGGCCTGCACCGACGCGCGCGTGGCGATGGCGCCGACGCCGCGGTCGATCAGGAACAGGCCACCGGCGATGGCACCGCCGGCGCGGATGGCCAGGTCGCCGCCGCCCAGGATCACCTGACCGTCGATGTTGACCGGCTGGCCGAACTGGGCGGGCAGACGCGCGTTGGTGACGGTGGCGGCGAGCAGGTTGTCGATACGCCCGCCGGCTTCGATGACCACGTCACCACCGCCCAGCGCCGCCACGCCATCGCGGAACTGGGCCGTCTGCGGCCACCAGCCGGGCGCCCGGTACAACGTCACGTTGGGTGCGGTGAGGTTGCCCTGGCGGTACAGCCAGTCGGTCAACAGCCCGGCCGGTCCGCTCTCCGAGCGCAGCGCGCCACCGGTGCGCAGGCGCAGATCGCCGCCGCCGGTGGGGAAGGCGGTGCCGGTCAGGCCGGCCACGGTGAAGCCGGTCAGCGCGGGTGTGGCGTAGCCGGCGGTATACAGCGCGGCGCCGCTCTGCAACACCAGGTCGCGCGCGGCGGCGGCCTCGATGTCACCGCTGCCGGTGCGCACCAGCCGCCC
>CAYTRH010000121.1:0-9051 GCA_964440155.1 uncultured Thiobacillus sp.
GGCGCGATGCGCGCGCCGCGTCGGCCGACGAACAGCGCCGGCGTGTCGCGCGCGACCTGGTCGCGCAGCGACAGCCAGTGCCGCAACGCCGTCAGCGCGCGCGTGCCGACCGGGACGACGCGGGTCTTGGCGCCCTTGCCCAGCACCTTGACTTCACCGGCGTCGAGGTCGACGTCGCCGAGATTCAGCCCGATCAGTTCCGCGCGGCGCAGACCCGAGGAGTACATCAGTTCGAACATGGCCAGATCGCGCGCCTGCCACACCGCCGCCTGTGCATCCTCGGGCGTGTCGCCGGGCGCCAGCAGGCATGCCATGTCATCGACCGACGGCGTGTTGGGCAGACGTTTCTCGGCCTTGGGCGGACGCAGGCCGATACACGGGTTGTGCGCGACTTCCCCGGCGCGCGCCAGAAAGTGATACAGCCCGCGCCAGGCCGACAGCGTACGCGCCAGCGTGCGCGGCGCCATGCCGTGTGCGCGCAGCGTGGCCAGGGCACGGCGGATGGCGTGGCTGTCCAGCGTGGCCGGTGCGACGTCGCCGACACATTGCACCAGGTGCTGCAGGGCGGTGGCGTAGGTGACGAGGGTGGCCGGGCTGTAACGGCGCGCCGCCAGGCTGTGCAGATAGGCGTCGATGCAGCGGCCGAGCGCGCCGTCGGCCATCACAGGAAACGCGAACAGGCGGCCGCCGCGAGCTGCGCCAGCCAGGACAGGTAGAGCGTGCCCATCTCCGGATAGAAACGCTTGGCATCCTCGGATGCCAGCACCAGCAGACCGTTCAGATTGTCCTCGCGCATCGGTGCCAGCGCGAACGACTGCTGGTGCGGCCCCTGCGCGCCGAACCAGGCGCGGATCTCGTCCGGCGCGTCGGCGCCGCAACGCGGCGCGGTCAGGCCGGTCATCAGCACCTTCACGTCGGTGCTGACCGGCGCGAACTCGGGCATGTCGGGCGCCTGCTCGGTCCAGATGCGCAGGCTGGTATGCGGCACGGCGAAGCTGTCGCTCAGGTTCAGGTACAGCGCCTGGAACACCGCGTCCAGGCCGCGCGCGCGCATCAGATCGAGCGCCAACCGGTGCAGCTTGTCGCCGATGGCGTCGTTCTCCTCGGCGAAACGGATGAACTCGCGCAGTTTCAGCTCCAGGTTGCGCGACTTGTCGCGCAAGGCCAGTACCTGACGCTCGCCCAGCGAGATGGCCTGGCCGCTGTACGGGTGCGGCACGCTGATTTCGGTGAGCAGTTCCGGATGGCCGGCGAAGAAATCCGGGTTGAGCTTGAGGAACTCCTTGATCTGTTCGGGCGTGATGTTCATATCTCGATTTCGCCATGGAATACGGTGACCGCCGGGCCGGTCAGGAAGACGTGGCCGGCGCCGCCGTCCCAGCAGATGGACAGGTCGCCACCGCGCGCATGCACGGTGACGGGGGAGTCGAGCAGATCGCGGCTGATGCCGGCGACCACGGCGGCGCAGGCGCCGGTGCCACATGCCAGGGTCTCGCCGGCGCCGCGTTCGAATACGCGCAGGGCGATCTCGCGCCGGTGCAGCACCTGCATGAAACCGACGTTGACCCGTTCGGGGAAGGCCGGGTGCTGCTCGATGCGTGCGCCCAGTTCGGCCACCGGCGCGGTGTCGACGTTGCACACCACGCGCACCGCATGCGGATTGCCCATGGACAGTACGCTGACTTCGACCGGCTCGCCGCCGACGTCCAGCACATGGCTGTGCGGCAGCATCGCGGGCACGGCCAAATCCGGCAGGAACGGCACTTCGGCCGGCGCGAAACGCGGCGGCCCCATGTCCACGGTGACCCGGCCATCGTCCTCCAGACGCGGTTCGATGACGCCGGCCACGGTCTCGACGCGGATCGAGCGCTTGGGTGTAAGCCCCTGTTCATGCACGAAGCGCACGAAACAGCGCGCGCCGTTGCCGCACTGCTGCACCTCGCCGCCATCGGCGTTGAAGATGCGGTAACGGAAATCGCAGTCCGGTCGGGTCGCCGCCTCGACCAGCAGGATCTGGTCGCAGCCGATGCCGAAATGCCGGTCGGCCAGCACGCGGTATTGCGCCGGCGTCAGCTCGACGCGCTGGCGGATGCCGTCGAACACGACGAAGTCGTTGCCGGCACCCTGCATCTTGGTGAAGCGCAATGTCATGCGTTCCAGTTTACCAGCCCATGTGCAGGAAATAGGCAGCGTAAAACCCCAGCCAACAAAGCGCGAGCACGATCGGTCTGCGACGCGGCGGCAGGCGGCGGGCGAGCAGGTGGGTCAGCGCGACGATGGCGACGAAACGCAGTGCCCGTGCCGGCACGCTGACCAACAGGAAGGCGGCCGGCGACACGCCCTGTTGACCCGCCGCCACGGCATAGGGCTTGTACGGCGTGCCGGTGAGCGGGCCGAGAAACAGCGCGGCCAGGCCATGCTCGGCCAGACTGGCACGCACACCGGCCTGCATGGCCGGATCGATGGCCGGCACCCGGTCGAGCAGGGACCAGGCCGCTTCCGGCGCGGCAGCCCCCCACAGATACATGGTCAGCCCGCCGACCAGGGCGCCGACGGTGGCCCACGCGCAGGCCGGCAGCGCCACGCGCAGACCGCGCAGCGCGAGCGCGGACAGCAGCACATCGGGGACGATGAACTACAGCGTGGCTTCGGCCCAGCCCCAAAATGCGGCGAGCCTACCGGCCACTGTCGTCGTCATGGGATTCCGGGCGCGGCAGTTCCGCGGCCAGCGCGCGCATGCGCCGCTCCAGTTCGGCCAGGAAGTCCACGTCGTCGCCGTGCATGGCCGACCCGACGAAGACGTCGCAGAAGAACGGCACCAGTACCGGGTCGCCCTTGGGCAGGGCCTTGCCCAGGCCGTGCAGGAATACCGGCGTCACCGGCACTTCCGGCCGGCGCGCGGCGAGCACGGCGACGCCGCGCTTGAAACGGCCGAGCACTTCCGGCTCGCCGCGACTGCCCTCGGGAAACAGGATGAGGATGTCGCCGCGGTCGAGCGCCTGCTCACACGGCCTGAGCGGATCGCGGCCGCCCTGGGCCTCGCGTGCGATGGGCAGGATACCGATCACCTGAAGCGCGAACCAGGCCAGAAGGCGGTTGCACAGAAAGTAGTCGGCCGCCGCCACCGGCCGCACTCTGGGCAGCAGCGCCAGCGGGAACAGCGATACCAGCACCAGCGTGTCCAGATGGCTGTTGTGGTTGGCGGCGACGATGGCCGGCCCGGCCCGGGGCAGACGTTGCCGGTGGCGCACGTTGAGCCCCAATACCAGCAGCGCCAGCGGCCGGGCGATGAACAGCCAGAAGGCGAAACGCACCAGCCGTCGCATCGGTCGTGTCAGTAGTGCAGGTAATAGAGGAAGTGGAAGAACAGCGGCGCGGTGAAGGTCAGGCTGTCCACCCGGTCGAGCACGCCGCCATGGCCGGGGATCAGGTTGCCGCTGTCCTTGATGCCGAGGTCGCGCTTCAGCGCCGAGATGTTGACATCGCCGACGAAGCCCGCCAGACCGATCAACAGACCGGCTGCCGGCGCCTGCCAGCCGACCAGCGGCGTCAGCCACGGTGCCAGCAGCCAGGCGGCCAGCGTGGTGGTGACGACACCGCCGATGAAGCCCTCCCAGGTCTTCTTCGGGCTGACCTTGGGGATGATCGGGCGGCGGCCGAACAGCTTGCCCCAGACGTACTGCGCGACATCGTTGAACTGGGTCAGGAACATCAGGAACAGCACCAGGCCGGCGCCACCGCCGGCGGGGTTGACGGCCTCGGGCAAGGCCAGCAGGAAGGCCATGTGCGACAGGTTGAACACCGTCAGCATCAGGCCCCAATGCAGGCTGCCGGCAGCGCGCAGAAAACCGGCGGTCTCGCCGATCAGCACCATGCGCATGGGCAGGAGCAGGAACAGATAGACCGGGATGAAGATGATGAACATGCCGTACCAGCCGATCGCCACCCACCAGTACTGCACGGGTATGGCCAGATAGGCCCAGAACAGCACACGCCGGTCGGCGCGCCGGGTGGGGATCAGCGACAGGTATTCCTTGAGCGCGAGGAAGCTGACGAAACCCAGGAAGATCAGCGACAGGGTCGGCGACAGCGCCATGGCCACGGCGAAGATGCCGGCCATCACCCACCAAGCGTTCACGCGCGCGGCGAGTTCGCCGTAATCGCGTTCGGGATGCGCGCGCCGCAGCGTGAACACGATCAGGCTGGCGAGCAGCAGGATGGCGAAGATGCCGGCGAGGAAGGCGGCGGCGTTGGCGGTCAGTGCGGCGAACATCTCAGCCTGCCTCGGCCAGCGCGCGCCGCGCCCGATTCACCACGGTCCACAGCGACAGCGCCAGCACCAGCGCCAGCACGCCATCCAGCCAGAGCCCGGCCGGCACGCCCAGGCCGAGTATCAGACCCAGCGCGCCGAACACCAGAGCGCGGTCGCTCTTGCCCATCGGCCCGTCGTAACGGCGGCTGGCGCCGATGGTCCGGCCGAGCACGCCGGTCAGCTCCACCATGCCGGCCAGCACCACGATGGTCACCACCAGCGCGGGCGCAAACCCGGCGACCAGTGCCAGCGGCAGGTACAGCGCGGCATCGGACAGCACGTCGCCGAGCTCGTTGAGCAGGGCGCCCAGACGCGACCGTTGCCCATGCTCGCGCGCCAGCATGCCGTCGATGGCGTTGAGCGCCATGCGCGCGAACAATACACCGGGCAACAACAGCAGCCAGCGTGGCTCATCCGGCCGCGCAGCGATCAACGCGCCGGCGAGACACGACAGCACCATGGCGGCGACGGTGACCTGGTTGGCGCTGACGCCGGCCGCCGCCAGCCTGCGCACCAGCGGCCGCAACAGACGCTGGAATGCCGGTTTCAGGGCGTAGACGCTGGGCATGACTCCTCCTGCGCCAGGCGCTGGATGTAGTGGGCGAAATCCTCATCCTCGCCGCGCAGCAGTTCGGGCAGGCGGGCGCGGAAATCCTCGCGCCGGCACCACTCGCGCATGTAGTCCTCCCAGGAATGCCAGCGTCGCCGCTGCTTCTCGTCCATGTCCGGCTCCCAGGCCAGCAGGTAGGCACGCTCGAACAGCGAGATCAGCATGTCGAAGATCACCAGTTTGCGTTCCATCTGCTCGTCGGTTAGATGGGTCACCGTGGCCTGGCTGCGCAGCTTGAGATCGGGGTTGGCGAGTACGATCTCGAGGAAATCGACATAGGCGTCGGACAACTGCTGCCAGGTCGCCTCCTCCTCGTTCTCGCGTTCCTTGCGCTGCTCGAACAGGAACACGCCGATGGCCAGCGGCAGGCCGATCACGGTGACGACGTAGGACAGCAGTTCCCAGGTGGCCGCGTTCATGGCATCAGGCGCACATGGTCCTTGTAGATGCAGCGGTCCATCACCACGGTCAGGCCGGCGGCGCGCGCCCGCTCGGCCGCCGCCTGGTGCACGATGCCCTCCTGGATCCAGATGGCCGGCACGCCGATGGCCAGGCATTCGTCGACGATGGCGGGAATGGCCGATGCCTCGCGGAACACGTCGACCAGGTCGAGCGCGAACGGCACGTCGGCCAGCCGCGGATAGGTCGGTTCGCCCAGCACCTCGCGCACGCCGGGACGCACCGGCACGATGCGGTAGCGGAAACGCTGCAACGCGCGCGCGACGGCATGGCTGGGGCGCTCCGGCTTGGGTGACAACCCCACCACGGCGATGGTGCGCACCGATTGCAGCAGCGCGCGCAGGCGCTCATCGTCGGGATTCTGGAACGGCATCGGTACACCTCTCAGGTCACGGCGAGCAGGTCACGGCGCGCAGGTCGCGCACCATCACGTAATCGTCCATCACGAAGCCACCGCCGATGTCCTCCAGTACCACCGTGGCGACCTTGAAACCATGCTTCAGATAGGCGTCGATGGCCTGCTGGTTGTGGCGGTTGACGCGCAGCACCAGCCGATCGTATCCGTGCGCGCCGGCGCGCCGCGCCACTTCGGCGATCAGCAGGCCGCCGATGCCGCGCCGCTGCCAGGCGCCATCGACGTACAGCTTGTCGAGCTTGTAATCACCCTGCACCAGCGGGTGGCCATGGGCGAAGCCGACCAGCTCCGTGCCGGCGCGCGCCGCCAGCCACAGGTCGCCGCGTGCCAGCAGTTGCCGCACCAGGCCGGGCTTGTAGCGCTGCGCCAGCATGTACTCGATCTGCGCCGGCGTGATGATGCCGGGATAGTGCGCGCGCCAGACCCGCTGCGCCAGCGCCACCAGCGCCTCGGCCTCGTCCAGGCGCAGATTGCCCAGCACGACGTCAGCCATACGGGCCGGCCTCGCCCGGCGGACGGGTCTTGAAGCGCTTGTGCAGCCAGAAATACTGCTCCGGCATTTCGCGTATTCGCTCCTCGATGAAGGCGTTCATGCGGCGCGTATCGGCCTCGACATCGCCGCTGGGGAAATCCTGCCAGGCGGGATAGAAGCGCACCACGTAGCCGTCGCCGGCCTGGCGCGTGATACATGGCACCACCACCGCGCCGGTGGCGCGTGCGATGCGCGCCAGACCGGTGACCGTGGCCGCCGGCACGCCGAAGAACGGCACGAACACGGCATCCTTGCGGCCGAAATCCATGTCCGGCAGGTAGTACAGCGGCAGTCCGCGCCGCACTGCGCGAATCACCGGCTTGATGCCGTCGTGACGGGCATACAGTTCCGACTGGCCGAAGCGCGTGCGCGCATGCAGCATCAGCCGGTCGAGGTGCGGATTCTTGATGCGCGCGTAGATCGAAACCGCCGGCGCATAGGCGACGGAAACGCGCACGCCGCCGATGTTGAGGCCGACGAAATGCGGCGCCAGCCAGATCACCGGCTTGCCGACGTGGGGCGCCATGTGCTCCTCGCCCTCGAAGCGGGTCAACCGCTCCACCTCGGCCCGGCTGCCCCACCAGGATATCGTCTCCTGCAACGTCGCCCGCCCCAGCGCGCGGAAATGCGCGCGCAGCAGCCTGCGCCGTGCCGCCTCGTCCAGTTGCGGAAAGCACAGCGCCAGATTGATCGCGCCGATGCGCCGGCGCGCGCGTGCCAGATGGAACAGCACCACGCCCAATGCCTCGCCCAGGTGTCCCAGCGCGCGTGCCGACAGCGTCGCATGCAGCAGGCGCAGCAGGCCCAGCACCGACCGGTTCATGCCGTCTCCCCGGCCGTTTCGCGGCTCGCCGGCGGCACGCGGCGATGGATGCGGTAAGTCCATAGATACTGATCCGGGTGCTGGAGGATCCACGCCTCGATGCGCGCGTTGACCCGTGCCATGGCCGCGGCGGCGTCGTCCGGCAGACCGTCCAGCGCCTCGATCCAGAGACGGTAACCGCGTCCCCACGGCAGGCGCTCGCAGAAGCACAGCAGCGGCGTGGCACCGGTGCTGGCGCGCAGGCGGTAGGGCAGCGTTGGCATGTAGGCGTCGCGGCCGAGGAAATGTGTCCATGCGCCCTCGCCCTTGCCGGCTGCCTGATCGGGCAGGATGAACGCCACCTCGTTGCGTTTCAACGCCCCCAGCAGCGCACGCACGCCGGCGCGCGCCGGCGGCACGGTACGCAGCCGGCCGCGCTCGCGTCCGCGTTTCATCAGCGTGTGCACCCAGTCCTGACGCGGCGGCCGGTACAACGCGGTGAGCGGCACGCGCGCGGCGGTGTAGATGCCGGCCAGCTCGGAACAGCCCAGATGCGGCGTCAGCAACAGCACGCCACGCCCGCGCGCCAGCGCCGCTTCCATATGCTCCCAGCCGGAACAGGCGCGCACCAGCGCGCGCACGCGCGCCACCGGCCGCAGCCAGACCGGTGCCATCTCCAGGATGCCGCGGCCCACGCCGGCGGCGGCACGCAGCAGCGCGCGCGTCGAATACAGACCGGCGCTGTTCAGGTTGCCGGCGATCACCGCGCGTGAGCGTGGCGACAGCAACAACGCGAGGCCGGCCAAGGCCCCCAGCCCGTGCACCCAGGACAAGGGCAGTCGGGCAAGCAGATTGAACAGGAAAGTCAAGGCCGATTTGACCCATGTGCGGGAGCGGGCCTAGAATTATCCCGCCGCCGAGTTAATTGCAGCAATGCATTGCGACAAATTGCGGGCGGGATACAAATGCAGCTAAAGCGTCCCGCTCCTGTTCCCCGGAGCCGGTCACGCCGGTTTCGCAACGGGGAAAACGACACAGGAGCAAAACCATGAGCAAGGACTATTTCTTCACCTCGGAATCGGTTTCCGAAGGCCATCCCGACAAGGTCTCCGACCAGATCTCCGACGCCATCCTGGACGCCATCCTGGCGCAGGATCCCACCGCCCGCGTGGCTGCGGAGACGCTGTGCAACACCGGCCTGGTGGTGCTGGCCGGCGAGATCACCACCAGTGCCAACGTCGACTACATCCACGTCGCGCGCGAAACGCTGCGCCGCATCGGCTATGACAACACCGAGTTCGGCATCGACTACAAGGGCTGCGCGGTGCTGGTGGCCTATGACAAACAGAGCCCGGACATCGCCCAGGGCGTGGATCGCGCCTCCGACGACTATCTCAACCAGGGCGCCGGCGACCAGGGTCTGATGTTCGGCTACGCCTGCGACGAAACGCCGGCGCTGATGCCCATGCCCATCTACCTGGCGCACCGCCTGGTCGAGCGCCAGTCGCTGCTGCGCAAGGACGGCCGCCTGCCGTGGCTGCGTCCGGATGCCAAGTCGCAGGTCACGCTGCGCTACGTCGACGGCAAGCCGCACAGCATCGATACCGTGGTGCTGTCCACGCAGCATGCGCCGGAAATGGCGGAAATGGTCAATGGCAGCAAGCGCATGAAGCCGGCCGCCATCGAGGCGATCATCGAGGACATCATCAAGCCGGTGCTGCCGGCGGAACTGATCAAGGGCGACATCAAATACCTGGTCAACCCCACCGGCGCCTTCGTGGTCGGCGGCCCGCAGGGCGACTGCGGCCTGACCGGGCGCAAGATCATCGTCGACACCTATGGCG
The DNA here is from genome assembly GCA_964440155.1 of uncultured Thiobacillus sp. Taxonomy (GTDB): domain Bacteria; phylum Pseudomonadota; class Gammaproteobacteria; order Burkholderiales; family Thiobacillaceae; genus PFJX01. The sequence goes on from CAYTRH010000121.1 coordinate 8,975, forward strand.
GCGCCGCGCCGCACGGCGGCGGCGCCTTCTCCGGCAAGGACACCACCAAGGTCGATCGTTCGGCCGCCTATGCCGCG